>JAHEBN010000057.1 GCA_024645245.1 Jiulongibacter sp.
GAAATTAATTCGTTGTAATTATCGATAGGAGTAAGTTTCTGGATTTCTTTTTCTAATTCAAAAAAAAGATTCTGGCGATTTATGAACTCGTCCCAATTGTTATGTTTTGACAAAAAATATTGTCTTTCGTCAGCAATTATGAAGCCTTTGCTAGTTTTAAATAATTTCATTTGAGGTTGAATAAATTGTTTCGCGAATTTAGAAAATTTATCAGGAATGACACGGGCTTGAAACAGAATTGATATGAATTTGGTTAACTTAATGGAAAATAAGCAGACGAATGGAAATCAATATACCTTTGGTAAACGACAGGGATGAAATAATTGGCTTCGGTGAAAAACTAAAAGTGCATCAGGATGGTACTTTACACCGGGCTTTTTCAATTCTTATTTTTAATAAAAACGGAGAAATTCTTATACATCAGCGTGCTTTTGGAAAATACCATTCACCCGGTCTTTGGACAAACACCTGCTGTGGACATCCCAATTATGGAGAAAGCATGATGAATGCTGTAAACCGAAGATTAAAGGAAGAAATGGGTATTGAGACCGAACTGAACTTTAGTTTTAAATTTCAATACACGGCCAATTTTGATAATGGATTGACAGAAAACGAAATCGATCATGTTTATACCGGGTATTGTGAATCTCAATTTAAAGTTAACCCGGAGGAAGTGGCAGAATGGGAATGGCAAAGTTTGCCGGATATTGAATCAGAAATGGAACAAAACCCGAATAAATTTACTGTGTGGTTCCGTGAAATTATTCAAAAACATAAACACTTATTGGTATCTATTGCTTAAGTGATAAAAAAGAAAAGAGCCCGGCAAGCACATGGCTCCGGACTCTTAATCTTGTGGTTCCGAAAAAAATATTAATCTTCAGAGCTGGTGAAGCTAGCCGATAAATACTCCCGATTCATTCTTGCTATGTTTTCCAATGAAATTTCTTTTGGACACTCCACCGCACAAGCTCCAGTGTTTGTGCAATTTCCAAAACCTTCTGCATCCATTTGATTTACCATATTTATCGCTCTTGTCTGTCGCTCCGGATCGCCCTGAGGTAAAAGTGCCAATTGAGATATTTTCGCCGAAACGAACAACATAGCCGAAGCGTTTTTACAAGAAGCCACACAGGCTCCACAGCCAATACATGCTGCCGCTGCAAAAGCTTTATCAGCTTCTGTTTTCGGAATCGGAATGGCATTGGCATCCTGGGCATTACCTGTGTTTACAGATACAAATCCACCCGCAGCAATTACGCGATCAAAAGCCGAGCGATCGGTAACTAAATCTTTTACCACAGGAAAAGCCTGAGCACGCCAAGGCTCAACCACAATGGTATCGCCATCTTTAAAACTTCGCATATGAAGCTGGCAGGTTGTGACACCTTCGAGGGGTCCATGCGGGCGTCCGTTTATATACATGGAGCACATGCCACAAATTCCTTCGCGGCAATCGTGATCAAAAGCGATAGGTTCTTTATCTTCAACTATCAATTTTTCATTGAGTACGTCGAACATTTCAAGGAACGACATATCCTCACTGATGCCTTTCACATCGTAAGTTTCCAGATTTCCCTGACTTTTACTGTTTTTCTGACGCCACACTTTAAGTGTGATATTCATATTGCCTTCTGACATAGCTTTAATTTTTACTTATAACTTCTCTGTGCAATCTTAATGTTTTCGTAATTCAAGGGCTCTTTGTTAAGCTGCCATGAACCATCTTCTTTTTGAGTCCATGCAGCTACATAAATATAATTGGCATCATCCCGCAAGGCTTCACCTTCTTCAGTCTGATATTCTTCCCGGAAATGACCCCCACAAGATTCATTTCTATTCAAGGCATCAATACACATTAATTCACCCAATTCAATAAAATCGGCCACCCGACCAGCTTTATCCAATTCAGGATTAAACTCTTCCACATCACCCATTACCCTGACGTCTGTCCAGAATTCATCTTTTAAAGCTCTTATTTCTGAAATCGCTTCTTTTAAGCCTGCTTCGTTACGGGCCATTCCGCATTTATCCCACATGATTTTACCCAATCTTTTATGGAAAGATTCAGGAGATTGCTTGCCTTTGATCTGAAGCAATTTATTGATTCTATTTTTTACAGCATTTTCTGCTTCTACAAATGCTTCGTGATCAGTAGGTATTGATTTTGTACGAATTTCACCTGAAAGATATGCACCTATTGTATAGGGAAGTACAAAATATCCATCAGCCAAACCTTGCATTAAAGCAGAAGCTCCAAGTCTGTTGGCACCGTGATCAGAGAAATTTGCTTCTCCACAGGCATATAAACCCGGAACATTGGTCATCAGGTTATAATCTACCCAAAGGCCACCCATTGTATAATGCACTGCCGGGTAAATACGCATTGGCATTTGGTATGGATCTTCTCCGGTAATTTGCTTGTACATGTCAAAAAGGTTACCGTATTTTTCTTTAACCACAGCACGTCCCAAATCCAGAATTTCTTCCTGAATTAATCCGTGCAGGTTGTTTTTATTCGCCTCCAAATGTCCGTATCTTTCAAAAGAAGCAGCAAAATCCAGGTAAACAGCCATTTTAGAATGACCAACACCAAAACCTGCATCACATCTTTCTTTTGCAGCCCTGGATGCTACGTCGCGGGGTACCAGGTTTCCAAAAGCAGGATATCTTCTTTCCAAATAGTAATCTCTTTCTTCTTCTGGTATATCTACCGCTTTACGACTATCATCTTTTTTTAACGGAACCCAAATTCTACCATCATTTCTTAATGATTCGGACATCAAAGTAAGCTTCGACTGGTGATCGCCGGAAACCGGTATACAGGTAGGGTGAATTTGAGTAAAACATGGATTTGCAAAGGCCGCACCGTGTTTGGTAGCCTTCCAGGCTGCCGTTACATTAGAGCCCATAGCATTAGTGGATAAGTAGAATACATTTCCATATCCACCACTGGCCAAAACTACTGCATGACCGAAGTGTCTTTCCAGTTCGCCTGTTATCAAATTTCTGGCAATGATTCCTCGGGCTTTACCGTCAATCATAACCACCTCGAGCATTTCATGACGAGAAAACATATCTACTGCTCCCATACCTACTTGTCTTTCCAAAGCAGAATATGCTCCCAATAGTAATTGTTGCCCGGTTTGGCCGGCTGCATAAAAAGTACGTTGAACTTGCACACCACCAAATGACCTGTTAGATAGCATTCCACCATATTCGCGGGCAAAAGGTACTCCCTGAGCTACACATTGGTCAATAATATCTGTAGATACTTCTGCCAAGCGATAAACATTTGCCTCTCTGGAGCGATAATCTCCTCCTTTTATGGTATCGTAGAATAAACGGTATGTGGAATCCCCGTCATTTTGGTAGTTTTTTGCTGCATTTATACCACCCTGAGCTGCAATGGAATGTGCTCTTCTGGGTGAATCCTGAAAACAAAATGCTTTCACTTTGTATCCTAATTCGGCCAAAGTGGCTGCTGCAGAGGCTCCGGCCAGACCGGTACCCACTACTATAATTTCCAGATTACGTTTGTTCGCAGGATTAACCAGTGGCATTGTAGACCGGTATTTGGTCCATTTTTCAGCCAGGAGTCCCTCAGGTATTTTGGCGTCCAGCTTAATTGTTGATTCGGCCATGACAAATTTTTTATTTGATTAGAAAATAAACAGGTATGATTGCGAAGCCAATAGGTATCAAAATAGCAAAAATCCATAAACCAACCTTTTGAATAAATGGATTATATTTTGGGTGATTGAGCCCTAATGATTGAAAACCGCTTTGGAAACCATGTGAAAGGTGAAATCCCATCACGGCCATAGACAATACATAAAAGAGAACCAAAAGTGGATTTGAAAATGCCTCCTCCGCTTCAGCGTACAAATTTTTTACAATGACAGACTTAGAACCAGACTCTTCATTATAAGTCTCTACTATTTTAACTTGCTGTTGGTAAGTGTCAGGTAAATGCTCTACTGCCGTGATTTCACCGCTTGTTAAATTTTCAGTATATTTCACATAAGGTAGGTGACCAAATTTATATTCAGCCCAGAAGTCTCCCAAGTGCACAGCAATGTAAACCAAAAGAATCGTACCTAGTACAGCCATTTTTCTGCTAGCGAATGAACTTTGGTTTTTTTGCACCACATAACCGATCGGACGGGATTTTCGGTTTAAATATTCAAGGTAAAGCCCCCAAAAGGCATGAAAAAGAATTGATGCATAAAGAACGTAGGATACTGTTTTGATCAATGGATTGGAGGTCATAAACACTGTATACGTATTAAAAGCATAACCGGAGTCACTTTTAAACAATTGCAGATTACCCACCAGGTGAATTATCAAAAAAGTACAAAGGAAAAGCCCGGTAATTGCCATTAGGATTTTCTTTCCTATCGAGCTACTTAATGTTTTGGTTAGCCAAGACATATGTTTTAATGTAATTTAATTGATGTTTAAGTCAAATTTTCACAAAAATGGCATTTACTAAAAAAGTGCAAATTTTTGCGGCTCAAAAGTAAATACCAAAGCATTTAGAACCAATAAAAATATTAAATAATGAGAAATATAAAATTCTGAATCAATTTTGAATCAAAATAATACCAACTATTGTCATTTTTTATACGTATTTATCTTTGAATATTCTATTTACAAAACAATTACGTTTATTTACTTTGTTTTAAAATTTCCTGAATATTTTAAGCTGTTAGACTTTTAAGAATAAAAGTATTTTATTGAGCGTTAATTTCAGGAATGTTGCGAAAACCATAATCCGGTCTGATGAGAAACAATTTATTGAGAATTTTTATCCTGTTTTTTCTTTTTGCTTATCACCAGGCTTCGGCTACGCACTTACGTGCAGGTGAAATTACTGCCAAAAGAATTTCCAATACTTCGTTAACTTATAAAGTAACTCTTATAACTTACACTGATGAAATTAATGGTAAACCTGCAAATGACGCACAGGAAGACGTTGACTTTTTCTTTGGTATTTCCACCAATCAGGTTATTCACTACACTGTAAAAAGGAAATCGAAAATTCTGATAAGCCGATCAACTGTTCAAAATATTTATGATACTGTTTTTACATTCCCGGCACCTGGAATTTATAAGATAAGCTGTGGCATCCCAAACAGAAATGAGGCTACAATAAATTTACCTCAGCCTTCTGATAATATTACTTTTTTTGTTCAATCGACCATAGTAATAAATTCCTTTATTGGTCTTAACAGTACTCCTGTATTACTTAATATTCCCGTTGATTCAGCTGCAGTAGGTGTAAGATATATTCATAATCCAGGGGCGTTCGATATTGATGGTGATAGCCTGGCTTACAAGTTGAGCATTCCGATGGAAGATAAAAATGAAGCCAATGGAATTGGTATTCCCATATCTGGTTATAAAGATCCCAGTACTTTGGGAGATGGACCTTTATTAAATGAACAAGAAAACGGCCCTGCTATTTTTAGAATTGATGCCCGTACAGGTGACCTTATATGGGATGCTCCCCGAAAAGCCGGACAATATAATGTGGCTTTTATTGTAGAAGAATGGAGAAAGGCACCCGATGGCTCTTTCATAAAAATTGGAGAAATTGAAAGAGACATGCAAATAATTGTTGTTGAATCAGATAATAAACGACCTGAACTAGCTGTGCCACCTGATATTTGCATTGAGGCTGGTAAGACCGTTGAATTTGAAGTAGTTGGTACTGATCCGGATAATCAATCCATAAAAATCACCTCAACTGGTGGGGTATATAATAAGGATCCAAGTGGTGCATTTCAAAGATTTATCAGTGATGAAGCTGCAAAATTCAACAGCCCTTCTTCTGCTCAAACAAGTCCATCAAAGGGAAAATTTACCTGGGTTACAAACTGCTTGCATGTACGGGAACAATCTTACGATGTACTTTTTAAGGTGGAAGACAATCCGGGAAGATTCCGGACTCAATTGACGGAATTTAAAACAGTTCGCATAAATGTAATACCACCACGCCCTTTTGGTTTACTCGCTGTTACCCAGGAAACAGGTGTAAAATTAAGTTGGCAAAAATATCCCCTTTGTTCAAGGGACGGTAAAATTGCTATTTATCGTAAAGAAGGTTGTAGCGGTTTAAACCCAGGCGATTGCCAGAATGGAATTCCGGCATCATGGAATTACACTAAAATCGGTGAAGTGGGTATAGGAGATACACTTTTTACAGACCCTAATGCCCAAAAAGGTGTTATTTATAGTTATCGCCTTGTTTCAGATTTACAGGTATCTGATTTCAACAGCATGGAAAGTTCGCCTTCAACGGAGTTTTGTATTGGTAGTGAGATTCCGAAAAGAATTCCTGTAATTACCAATGTAAGCGTGGATAAAACCAGTAAAACCGATGGCGAAATTACGATTAAATGGACTCGCCCAATTGGCCTGGATACCACTTCTTATAAAGGCCCATACAATTATAAGTTATATAAAACTGCAGGCTTGGGTGGTGACTTATTTACCGAATTGATAAGTATTAATACAAATTTGGGAACTGCACCTGATACGATTTTTACACACAAAGGACTGAATACATTTGATGAAGTTTATAAATATAAACTAGAATTTTATTTTGAAAATGATAAACTGATGGGTGCGGCTCCTGCGGCATCATCTGTACGTTTAAATGGTGTACCTGATGACAGAACGGCCCGCTTATCCTGGGAAGCAAATGTTCCCTGGAATAATGAAGGGCAAACACATAAAGTTTATCGGGAAGATAAAAATAATCCGGGTCAGTTTAATCAGATTGCAGAGGTAAGCGTTACTTCACCAAATACTTTTCAATATATTGATACCGGTGAAGATAAATTTTTGGGAGATGGGGATATTTCCGTGGCTCTGGAAAATAATGTTAGTTACTGTTATAAAGTAGAAACAGTGGGTGCTTATGAGAATTTAGATGCCAATGCCGGAATTGGATTGCTGTACAATGATTCTCAGGAGTTTTGCCTAATGCCTGCTGATAGGTCTGCACCATGTCCTCCGGTTTTAACATTGAGTAATATTGGTTGTGATAATGTATCTCAGGATGCTTTTTGTGGTGAAAATGCATTTACAAATAAACTTAGCTGGACAAATCCGGTAAATTCAAACGGGAAAGAATGCAGGCTGGATATTAAACGATACAATGTTTATTTCGCACGATATCAGGATGATGCTCTTTTGCAAATTGCTTATACAGAACCCGGAAGTTTAAGGACCTATGATCATCGAAAAAATGCCAAAGATGGTTTTGCAGGGTGTTATTATGTAACAGCAGTAAGTAGTTTAGATGTGGAAAGCCAGCCAAGTAATACCGTATGTGCTGATAATTGTAACAAAATAAGTTTTCCAAATGTGTTCTCGCCAAATGGAGACGGGAAAAATGACACATTCGCACCTATGAATTGCCCTGCTTTTATCAAGAATATAAGTTATGAAATTTATAACAGACAAGGATTGCTGGTAGCAAGTGGTGAAGGGGACAGCCTAAACTGGGATGGAGTGGGTTTGAATGGCAAAAAACTTTCTGTCGGTACATATTATTACCTTATCAAAGTTCAATTTGAGCGGCTTGTTGATAATTCGGAAGTCTTCACCTTTAAAGGTTGGGTTGATTTAGTGAATTAATGCTTGTAATACCTGCAAAAAAAATCCCGATCAAGTGACCGGGATTTTTATTATTTATTATTCAACCATTCTATTATTTCAGTAATTCGTAAATTCCGGCTACTCCCTGGCCACCACCTACACAGGCAGTTACCATCCCGTACTTTTTCTTTTGACGACGTAGCTCATTAAAAACCTGAACAGAAAGTCTTCCACCAGTAGAACCCAATGCATGTCCCAAAGCGATAGCACCGCCATTAGGATTTATTTTGGCCGGGTCGATTTCTAAAGTTTTTATTACGGCTAAAGCCTGAGAAGCAAATGCCTCATTTAGCTCAATTATATCTATATCATTTAAACTTAAATTGGCCTGTTGCAATGCTTTAGGAACTGCATATACCGGCCCAATGCCCATAATTCTAGGATCGCAACCTGCTACAGCATAAGCAAGCATTTGTGCTATGGGCTCCAAATTTAATTCTTTTACCATTCTTTCCGACATTACTATTACAAAAGCGGCACCATCAGATGTTTGAGAAGAATTACCAGCGGTGACAGATCCGCCTGCTTCAAATACGGGGCGAAGCTTATTCAATGCTGCTATATTGGTATCCCTTCTTGGGCCTTCATCTTTATTTACAATAAATTCCTTGGTTTTTTTCTTTCCGGAATTCGGATCGAAATAAGTTTCTTTCACCGTAATAGGAACAATTTCATCATCAAATAAACCATTATCCTGGGCAGTAATGGCTTTTTTATGAGAAAGGAAAGCAAATTCGTCTTGTTCTTCCCGGGTAATATGATAATCATGTGCCACTTGCTCAGCTGTTAGACCCATGCCCAAATAATAGTCGGGATGTTCCTTTGCAATTTCGTAATTTAATGCTGTTTTCCAGCCCATGGTTGGCACCATACTCATACTTTCGGTTCCACCTGCAATTATACAATCGGCCATCCCGTATGAGATCTTTGCTGCAGCCATAGCTATTGCTTCCACTCCTGAGCCGCAATACCTGTTGATGGTAACTCCAGGCACTGTTTTGCCCAAAGCCAATAGAGAAATGTAACGTGCCATTTGCATTCCCTGTTCTGCTTCTGGTACTGCATTTCCCACTATCACATCATCCACTCTGGCAGGATCTAATTCGGGAACCTGTGCCATCAGGTATTTTATGTTTTCAGCGGCTAAATCATCCGGACGGGTAAATCTGAATCCACCGCGGCCCGCTTTGCCAACTGCTGTTCTGTATCCTTTAATAATATAGGCGTTCATATTTTTATTTTTTCTAAATTCTAAAGAAATAAGATAAAGACTTGAGATTAAAGTTTAAAAGTTCATGGACTTAATTTCGGGGAGGCTTGCCTCCTGTCAATAAACCTTGCATCCTTTCTAGTGTTTTCTTTTCACCACAAAGACTCAGGAACGCCTCTCTTTCCAAATCCAGAAGATAATCTTCTGTAACATTTTGTGCATAACTCAAATCGCCTCCGCTTATTACATATGCCAATTTATCTGCAATAAGGGCGTCGTGATCAGAAATGTATTTGCCGAGCCTCATGGCCTTTATTCCGGCTTTAAATAAGGCTATTCCCGCCTTACCCTGAACCTTAATATCATTTCTTTTTACCGGCTGGGTATACCCATTATCTGCTAACTCCAAAGCCGCTTGTTTAGCTTCCGCTATCAGTCGACTGCGGTTAAGTACTATTTGGTCACGTCCCTCTTTCAGGTAATTCATCTCCATAGCTTCAGATGCCGATGTGGAAACTTTTGCCTGGGCAATATTCATAAAAGCTGATTGTAGAATATTTAATTCGGAATCTCCTGGCTGGTAAAGATCCGAGCATCTTAGGGCCATTTCTTTTGTACCACCGCCAGCAGGTATCAGCCCTACACCTACTTCTACCAAGCCCATGTAGGTCTCAGCAGCAGCCACCACTTTATCGGCGTGTAAGTTTAATTCGCAGCCACCACCCAATGCAAGCGTATGCGGTGCTGTAACAACCGGAATACTCGAATACCTGGCACGCATCATCGTTTGCTGGAATTGGGCAATCATCATGTTTATTTCGTCGAACTCTTGCTCAATGGCAAACATAAATAGCATCGCAAGATTGGCTCCGGCAGAAAAAGCTTCGTTACTGTCATTTCCTACCACCAATCCTCGAAAATCTTTTTCGGCAAGGCTATAAGCTTTGTTTAGGCCTTCCACTACTTCAGCACCGAATGTGTTCATTTTGGAGCGGAATTCCACACCTGCAATTCCGTCACCTAAATCATAAATACTAGAACCGGCATTACTCCAGATAACATTGGTCTTCCGAATATTGTCAAGTATTATAAAGGCTTCTGTACCAGGAATAACTTTATATGTGGCTGAATTAATATCATAGTAGAATTTTTTTCCTTGTTCTATTTTGTAGAAGGTCTCGTTTCCACCGGCCAGCATATCGTATACCCACTGTGCAGGTTTATTGTTTTCAGCCTCTGCAATTTCAATGAATTTTTTTACGCCAACAGCATCCGCCGTTTCAAAAAGGCCCATTTGCCATCCAAAACCGGCTTTAATCGCATCGTCGATGCGATATAGTTCATCCGCTATTTCTGGTATTCGGTTCGTTGCGTACCTAAATCCATCTGTGAAAGTTTTTCTGTAAAATGCTGCAGCTTTATCTTTTCCGGTCAGTAATACACCAAACCTATCTGCCAGATTATCTATACTTTTTGTGGCATTGAGGGTTTCGAATGAAGACTTCATGGACGGACGGTATTCCATAGTATTGAAATCAAGCGAAAGTATTACCGTTTTTCCTTTTTCGTCTTTGGTCTTTTTATAAAAGCCCTGTCCTGTTTTATCACCAAGCCATTTGTTTTCCATCAATTTAGCCATAATTGAAGGAAGGTCGAATGCGGCTACAGATTCATCGGTAGTTAAAATACCATTTAAATTGTTGCAAACATTAACAGTGGTATCCAAACCAACCACATCTGAAAGTCGGAAAGTGCCCGATTTTGGTCTACCCACTACCGGACCGGTCAATTTATCAACTTCTTCTATAGTAAGGCCCATTTCTTCAGCGGCCCGAATAGTCTGTACCATTGCATAAATGCCCAGTCTGTTTGCAATAAAGGCAGGGGTATCTTTGCACAATACGGTTTGTTTACCCAGATACAGGTCCCCGTAGTGCATCAGAAAGTCAATGATTTCGGGCTTCGTTTTTGGACCCGGTATTATTTCCAATAATCTTAAATATCGCGGAGGATTAAAAAAATGCGTACCACAAAAATGTTGTTGGAAATCTTCCGATCTGCCTTCCGACATTAAATGAATCGGAATCCCTGAGGTATTTGAGGTAATTAGTGTTCCTGGTTTTCTATGAGCTTCTACTTTGTCGTAAATCAGCTTTTTGATGTCCAATCGTTCAACCACCACCTCAATTACCCAGTCGACATCTTTTATTTTTGACATGTCATCGTCAAAATTTCCCAAACTTACTCTTTTTACAACCTTAGAATTGTAAACAGGGGATGGGCTGGCTTTTTGTGCTGCCAGAAATAAATCATTAACTATTCGGTTTCTTACAATAGGTGAGCTGGTGTCTAATCCTTTTGCTTTTTCTAAATCATTGGGTTCTCTGGGAACCATATCAAGCAATAATACTTTACAACCGATATTTGCAAAATGCAAAGCTATTCTGCTTCCCATAATACCAGCTCCCAATACTGCAATTTTGTTGATTCTTCTATTCATTATTTTGTACTATTTGCTTTTAAGTAATTTATCCGCATCTGGTGGATTTCCATGGATAATTAATTATTTAAACAGTCAGGAATATTAATTATTCCTGACTGATAAAAAGATTTTATACTCTTTTAGAGTAATTTTTACTGGATTTAAATTGAAACTAATCCTATTTATTGGACTCGTACTTTTTAAATCCATTTCAACCATTTTATCCGAAGTGTTACTGCGACAAACGCTAAATTATTTTCAAAAGCAATCTGACCTTTATAAAAATATTTGCTGAGGACCTAATTAATAAAAGGGTTGAATTTACTTTATGAAAATGGTATGCAAGCATACTATCTGCAAAGCTAAATTTTCAAAATATATTATGCAAGCATACTATTGAAAAATTTATCAAACGAAATGATTAATAAGTGGAGGTTTAGAATAGAAACTTGTTTTCTTTTTGCAATGTTGTTGCATTTAGGATATCTTTGTATCTGATTACAATATCATGAAGAAATTTCTGCATAAGCATTCTCATTTTTTACATAAACTAGGACTTAGTCTTTCGTTCATTTGTGCTATACATTGTATGGTAACTCCTTTTTTACTCGTTGCACTTCCTTTAGTTGGTGGTCAATTACTAAATGAAAAATCTGAAATGATTTTAATATTGGTTTCCGGTTTGGTAGGATTTTGGGTATTGAGTCGTGATTATAAAGTGCATGAATCAAAAATACCACTAATGCTCCTAAGCCTGGCCGTATTGCTTACTGGTATTCACTGGAGTGGTGTTTTTGGTGAAGTGCCTCATTTCTTAACTACTTTGGGTTCGTTTGCGATGGCTGCTGCTTATTATCTGAATTGGAAACTTCACCGTAAGGTTTGCTCACATTCGCATTAAGGTTTTAGATAGTGAAACTTTAAAGGGTCTGGATATTTGAAAGGATAATCAATTAAAGAATTCAATTTTTCAATACTTACTATTTTATACTTGTCATTTGAATGATTAATTGCATAAACTGGTTTGTCATAGCCAAGACTTTCACAGCAATTTTCTATTACCTCCTTTCGATTGGGATGTAGGGGTGCGACTACATTCACTATTTCGTTTTGGAAATTTTTTATAATTAATAACTCTATAATTCCTATTACATCATCGCGGTGAATATAATTTACGGGAGTGTCAGATATATCCAAATCTTTTTTACCCGCATAATACTTGCAAGGTATTCGATCATAACCCATTAATCCACCGCAGCGTAAAACCAGAAAGGGTATCTTTGTTTTTTTGCAAAATTCAATTATCAGATTTTCTGCGAAAATAAGATCGTGGTCTGGTTGGGCTTCTTCTTCGGTTAGTTCTCGGTTTTGTTCGGTATAAACGGAAGTAGAACTAATAAAAATAATTTTTGAAATTGCGTCCTTCTGGATATTAGTCAGGATTTTTTTGAGCTCTTCCAGGTGCTTTTTGATACCCCATTTTCTTAAACCAGGGGGGATATTTATTAATAATATATCGGTTTCTAAAAAACTTCCAAATTCAACATTTTCGTTTTCCAGATTTATTAAATAGGGCTCAATTCCATTAAGTTTTAGAATCGTTTTTTTATCTAAAGTAGTGGTACTTCCTTTCACCTGATATTTTTCCTTTAAAAAATGTAACGCAAGTGGAAAACCTAACCAACCACATCCTAAAATGCTTATTTTCATTTATTACTTAACTTTTTTAAATTATTTTGCATTAAGTTGCCACAAATCCTTATTCATTATCAACAATAATATTATAAAAAAGTTAATTATCCTTTTTTACACTATTTGCTCTCGGTCAGGAAAAATTTACCTTGGCTATTTTATGGAGGTGCCTGTACCTTTATCCGGAATAATCTTTTCCATGAAATAGAAGCACAATATTGCCAAAAATTAGAGGAGACATTGGCTGCGGGATATCAGGTACTCGAAAATAATGGAAAAGCCACTGATGCCGTGATTGCCGCAATCCGGGTAATGAAACAATCGCCCTTATTTAATGCCGGAAATGACGCCCTATTTACCCATGAAGGCAGAAATGAAATAGGTTGCTGCCATTACGGACCGTAAAACCTGGTTTGGCTAGTGCTGTAGCCGGAATTTCTATTATTAAAAGTCCTGTAACTGCTGCTAAAGCAGCAATGGAAATATCAGAACATGTTATACTTAGTGTAAAAGGGGTAGAAGAATTTGCTAAAAAACAGGTATGGAAATCGTAGATCCTTCTTATTTTTATACGGAACGGAGATGGAAATCTTTGCAAAATCCACTTAAGAAAGATAGTCTTGAGTTCGATCATGGCAATAGTAATAAATCTGGTTTCAATTCTAATTCCAGATATTTTGTGCTTGAAAATTATAAATTTGGTATGGCAGGTTGTGTGGCATTGGAAAAAAAGGGAATTTGGCCGCAGCAACCTCAACTGGAGAAATGACCAACAAACGTTGGAACAGGATCGTAGACTCTCCGATTATTGGTGCAGGTGCTTATGCTAATAACAATACTTTTGCCCTCTCCACAACCGGTCACGGTGAATTTTTTATTCGCTCGGTAGTTGCTTACGATATATCTGCACTCTTGGAATATAATGGGTTGAGCCTTTCTCAAGCTGCCAATGAGGTAGTTATGATAGAACTTGTAAGAAAAGGAGGAACAGGTGGTGTAATAGCTATGGATACGGAAGGAAATGTGAGTTTGACTTTTAATACCGAAGGAATGTATCAGGGTTTTCGTAAATCTTCCTGAGAATCTGAAATCGCCATTTATAAAGATTAGTAGTAGCAATAAAACAAGCGGACTTTATTACTTTTACGGTCGGATAACATATTTTGGATTTTATATTTCAGGTAGAATTAGTTCGGATATTAAATTTGTATGGAGCAAATTAATCGCGTTAAACCTTTTGTGATCGGTATAACCGGAGGTAGTGCCTCTGGGAAAACTTTATTTTTAAAAAGCCTGCTTGATCATTTTTCACCGGATGAAATTTGCCTCATTTCTCAGGATAACTATTATAAATCCATTGAGCTGGTTCCTAAAGATAATAATGGGGTAGAAAATTTTGACCTGCCAGAGTCCATTGATTTTGAATTATACGCAGAACATATTCGTGCTTTGATGAATGGAAGATCGATAATTCATAAGGAGTATGTATTTAATAATGCTCAAAAGGAATCCATTTCTCTTGAATTTAAATCCACACCTGTAATAGTGGTGGAAGGTTTATTTGTTTTCTACGAACAAAGCATTTCGGACTTATTAGATCTTAAAGTCTTTATTGACGCCAAAGAACATATTAAGATAAAACGCCGGATAATCAGAGATAATAACGAAAGAGGATATGACCTAACGGATGTTTTATATAGATGGGAAAATCACGTGGCTCCTACTTACGAGAAATTTATTTTACCTACTAAACATGTAGCTGATATTGTGATAAATAATAATGACCATTTTAAAAATGGCCTTTGGGTACTTACTACCTTTATCAAGTCACTAATTGAAAAATAAAAAAGGGTAAATTTTATTTACCCTTTTGATAGCATTAAGATATATCAAAATTTTTTAGAAATCTTCAGTTAGAGAAAAAGCCTGTTTGTCTCTTTCGCCCGTCACGTTAGCTTTTTGGTATTCACCCACACGTTTTTCGAAGAAATTTGTTTTTCCCTGAAGCGAAATCATATCCATAAAGTCGAATGGATTTGTAGAATTATAAATTCTTTTCAGATTAAGGGATTCCAATAAATGATCAGCTACAAATTCGATGTATTCACACATTAATTTGGAATTCATCCCAATTAGCGAAACGGGTAAGGCATCAGTTACGAATTCTTTTTCAATTTCAACCGCATCTTTTATGATCTCGTAAATTTGAGATTCGGGCAACTTATTTTTAATGTGATCGGTATAAAGTAAGCAGGCAAAATCACGATGCAAGCCTTCGTCTCTGGATATTAGCTCATTGGAAAATGTTAAGCCAGGCATCAGACCTCGTTTTTTTAACCAGAATATAGAGCAGAATGAGCCTGAAAAGAAAATTCCCTCTACTGCTGCAAAAGCTATTAATCTTTCAATAAAATTCCCGTTTTCGATCCAACGCATTGCCCAATCGGCCTTTTTCTTTACACAAGGTATATGTTCGACGGCATGTAATAAGCGATCTCTTTCTGTGGGATTCTTTACATAAGTATCGATAAGCAAAGAATAAACTTCAGCATGAATGTTTTCAATTGCTATTTGAAAGCCGTAAAAACATTTGGCTTCCGGATATTGTACAGCTGAAATGAAATCTACCGCCAGATTTTCGTTAACTATTCCATCGGATGCTGCGAAAAATGCTAATACATGAGAGATGAAATGTCGCTCGCCGTCGTTTAATTTGGCCCAATCACTTAAATCTGCTGCTAAATCTAATTCTTCTGCAGTCCAGAATGAGGCTTCTGCTTGTTTATATACCTGCCAGATATCATTTTGTTTTATTGGAAATATTACAAATCTGTTCGGGTCATCCATTAAAAGAGGTTCCGAGAGCTTCAATTCTGCATCAGTCATAGGTAAAATCTATTTTTTATTTTAATAAGAAGTCTTAAGAAATTGGGGATTATTTTCGACATATAAATTTACTTTATTAATCTTTGTCTGGCAAATAACTATTTAAAACCATTTAGTATTGATGGGCATTAACTATTTGTATATAAGCTATTTAAAATGTTGAAAAAATATTTATTTAAATTAAGGCTTTAATTTAGGAGTCTAAATAATTATTTGAAAATTATTAGATAAAAGTGCCCTTTAGTTATATTTGTTCTATTTATTTTTAATGTATCATTGGTAAAAACAGAATTTTATGAGAAGTTCGGGAATAAAGCTCCGCATAATAATGGCTCTGGTAATGGCTGGAATAGCCCTATTAAGTTATTACAGTAAAACACAGGAAAATCCGCTTACTGGCGAAAAGCAACAAGTGGGAATGTCGCCCGAAGAAGAAGTAGCTATGGGTTTGCAATCGGCTCCACAGATGGCAGGGGAGTATGGAGGTTTGTATCCAAGTAATGAATTACAACAAACGGTTAAGGCCGTGGGGAATAGAATAGTAAAAACTTTTGAGCAATCTATTGCTGCTCGTGGCGTGCAAGATCCATATCGTTTTGATTTTCACTTATTACGTGATGCTGAAACTATTAATGCATTTGCATTACCCGGCGGACAAATATTTATAACTTATGGCTTGTTGAGTAAACTTAAGTCACAAGATCAATTAGCAGGAGTATTATGGCATGAAGTAGGTCATGTTATTCATAGGCATTCGGCCCAACAAATGGCGAAATCAGAGTTTTATCAAGGTTTAGCAGGGGCGGCTACAGCTGCAAGTGGTAGTTATGGGGGAGCTCAAATAGCTAATTATGTAGCTCAAATTAAGATGATGAAATTCGGTAGAGATGATGAATTACAATCGGATGATTTTGGGGTTAGATATATGATTGATGCTGGTTTTGACCCAACGGCAATGATAGAGGTTATGGAGATATTGGCGGAATCGGGGGGTGGCATGAATCGGGATGAATTTATGAGTACGCATCCCAGTCCTGCAAATCGGGTTGAAAAAATAAAGGAACATATTGCGAAATATTCTCATTAATTATTAGGGAGGCCGTACTTTGTTGCTTTTTTTTAACACAAACTTGTTGTTTAAATAATATAATTAGGAATAACTGGAATATTTACTCCATGCACTCTAGTGTGCAATTCATGGTGAATCACCTGATGATTTCAACAGTTACAGGTGATTTTATCAGCTTTTTTGAAGAAATAAATGATGCGGAAGGAAATTTTGCCAATGCCGATATTTTTTTGCAGCAGCTATAAATTCTATTTCTACAGGTAATGAGCAACGGGATAAGCATTTAAAGTCCGGTGATTTTTTTGACGCTGAAAAATTCTCTGAGATTAAATAAAACTCCGCATCATTCACTAAAAATGGTGATAATATTTATGAACTTAAAGACCTTTTTACCATTATAGGAGTTACGAAATCAGTTGTTTTAAATGCGGAACTTGGTGAAATTATGTTTGATTTTTAGAATTAAATTAAAGCAGGTTTTGCTATTAGTGATAAAATTATTCCAAAGGAGTTTGGCCTGAGTTGGGATGGTCTAACAGAAAGCGGTGGAAAAGTGGTTAGTGCTGAAGTGAAATTAATACTGAATTTTCATATGACTAAGGGTGCTTAAATATCCAGTCGAAAGTTCATTAGTCAAATGCACTAAAGTCTGATTGACGAACTTTTTCCATTCTTTTGTTTAAAATAGTATAAAAACGGATCGTTAGAAAAATTGCAGCTACAGTTAATCCCCCTAGTAAAGCTATCCAGATACCTACGGCCCCCAATTTTTGGACAAATCCTAAATAGTAACCTGTTGGTAAAGCAATTACCCAATAGGCTATAAACGTTATCCATGCCGGGACATTTACATCAGACATACCGCGTAATGTACCAAGTGCCACAACCTGAATTCCATCTGAAAGTTGAAAAATTGCTGCAATTACTAATAATGCTGATGCGATATGAGTAATACTATCGTCATTGATGTAAAGTGATATCAATGAATTTTTAAAAGTGAATATGATTAGCATGCATAATGTCATAAAAATAAAAACCATGGTAAATGCAACATTACCAGATAGCCGTACAGCTTTTAGACTTTTTCTACCTAAGGCATTTCCGACCCGTATGCCCCCTGCAAAGCCAATACCAGAAGCCATCATGTAAGTTGTAGCTGCTATATTGATTGCTATTTGATGAGCTGCTAAAGCATTTTCGCTTATCCATCCCATCATAATTACTGCAAAAGAAAAGGCTCCTATTTCGAAAAAAAACTGAAGTCCTCCTGGAATGCTCATTGAGAGAATTTTTTTTGTAAGAAATTTTACTTCGTTTATATTACTTCTGTTATTTTCAATCTTCTCAAATACCGGATATCTTATCAGGAAAATAATCAAGACCAACAACATTATTATCCTCACAAAAAGGGTTGACCATGCGGCTCCATTGAGGCCATAAGCGGGAAAAATTCCTACCCCTTTTATTAAAGTATAATTCATAACAATATTAAAAAACAAACCTAAAAAAGTGATGTACATCGCGATTTTTGGACGGGATAAGCCATCTGTGGTTTGTTTTAGAGCAATAAATGCTATTAATGGTATATTGGACAATAAAATAATCAGGAAAAATGGCTTGGATAAACTATTAATTATCGCTGATTGATGAAGAATATTGAAATTTAAAAATATAAGTATGCTAATTCCAGTTATTACAAAGGCATATATAATGGATGCAAAAACAGAAGCCAAAAAAGTGTCTTTTAATAAGATTAATTTTTCAGCAGCAAGGGCTTTAGAAATCATAGGTGCTACCACGGGTAAGCCACCAACAGCCAAAGAGGAGATTAAAAAGGCAATAGAATTCGCTAAACCAGAGGCTCCTAATTCATTTTTACCCAAAAGTCTGCCTATCATGATATTGTCAGTTACTCCCATAAGAATAACGCCAAACTGAGCAATAATTATTGGAATGGCCAGCTGAAGAGTTGCCTTGGCTTCAGTAATGAATCTTTTATCAAACATGAGGGATTTTCAGGTATTCTTTTTTCCTAATTCAAATACCGTAATTTCTGGTAAAATTCCTAATCTACCGGGATAGCCTAAGAAGCCATATCCGCGATTGACATAAAGTTGTTGGTCATTTTCCTGATATAAACCTGCCCATTCTTTGTATCGAAATTGTGCCGGGCTCCATTTAAAATCCCCTATTTCTACTCCGTACTGCATTCCGTGGGTGTGGCCAGCAAAAGAGGCATCAATATCTGTTTGTTGCAGCACTTGTGCCCTCCAATGTGATGGGTCGTGTGATAAAAGCAGTTTTGTATCAAATTCATGGGTATTTTTCAAAGCTTTTTCTAAAGATCCATATTGAGCAAATCCAACTCCCCAGTTTTGAATACCTAAAATGCCAATTTTTTGATTTCCGATAGTAATGGCTTTGTTTTCATCCATTAAAAGATTCCAACCCATTAAACGGTGAGCTTCCATCAGGTCTTTTATGTTCTGTATTTTTTGCTGCTCAGATTCCCATTTTGCGTAATCACCGTAATCGTGATTGCCTAAGGTGGAATAAACACCTAAAGGGGCTTTGATTTTATTGAAAATGTTAAAATATTCTTTAAACTCTTCTGCATTGTTATTTACTAAATCTCCCGTAAAAAATACCATATCGGGATTTTCAGCCATCAACATTTCTACACCACCTTTTACGGCTGTTTTGTTAAAAAAGCTACCTGAATGGATATCGGATATTTGAATCAACTTTAATCCATCAAATTCGGATGGCAGATTATTTAAAGCAAGTTTTACTTTTCTGATCCGGTAATCATGAGCTCCTGAAATTATTCCCCAACCCATTGCACCGATGTGCAAGCCACCTACTGCCAAAGCGGTTTTGGCAATAAACTCTGACCTGTTTATGGTATTCCCGTTTCCTGAATTTGGAGAACCTGTGCTTTCTGTCAGGAACAATTGATAAATTTTATTCAAAAGAATTTTACCTAATTTCAGAATATCTCCAAAAAGTAGAATTACCGCTGCAAATAATTTAGAAATGTAAATGATAAATACAAAAGATGCCATGAAATTTCGGTACTTAAAGCTTAGACGCTCATTAAACCAAAAAAAGGCTGAGAAGAATACCAGGAGTGAAATTACAGGAACAGACCAGTACAATACTGTTATGAATTTTTGATTCCAATCAGATTGTTGACGTATCAGTTGTTTTATGGCATTAAAAACATAGAAATCGATGAGTAAAAGTAGAAAAACAAAAATACCAATCCAGATTGTTCTTGTCATATAGTTTTTATTACACATTACAAACTAAAAAAGGCCTTTCTTGGTTCTGATTAATTAAAAAAGGGAGACTTTGCAGCCTCCCTTTTCTAAAAGAATATTTAAAACAAATTACTTCACATCCCAGAATATTCTGGTTTTTACATCATCGCCACCAATTGCAGCACCTGCAGCTTTCACATTGGCACCATTAAGTGTTGCCTCGTTAATCGGATAAGGTAAACGACGAGGAATGTCTGCATAAGTCAGGCCTTCTGGTACATTCAAAATTGGGTAATCAAATAATCTCCAAGTTGCCCAACCTTCCGGTCCATTGCTAAATAAAGATATCCATTTTTGAATTCCAATTGACTTTTTCCAATTAGCGGCATCATATTTTACATCTGCTTGAGCCAGATAGGCAGCAGCATCAGCTTCAGTACCACCCCATTCTAAAATAGAAGTAGTTACAGCTTTATTATACAATTGCTCAGCTGTTCCGCCCATGTTAAATCCTCTTGCAGCACCTTCAGCTTTAAGGAATTCAACTTCTGAGCAGCTGATAGTAACTCCCGGAGAAGTTGCTGTATACCAGAATGCTCCTATGTGAGTATTATTTGGGAATGAGTTTGCTGAACCGTAAACGCCACCTTTATAACCACCAGGCAGATTAGAATCAAAGTAAGCAGATCTTCTGGGATCATTAAGTCCGTTTAATATGTCAACTACTGTATTTGATGCTACGTAGTCAGCTCTACCGCTCAATACCAGATCCTCATAAGCAGGATAAGTGTAAGGTGCAGCTGATACATACTCCATAGACAATTCCTCATCTAAAGATGATAATACACCTTTTGCCAATGCTGATTCGGCCATTGTCTTAGCTTTCGCAGCATCAGTATCTGCGATACGCATTGCTAGACGAAGCTTAAGCGAGTTTGCTGCTTTTAACCACATTTCGGTATTTCCCTGATTTACTAAATCTTCGTTTGAAGCAAAACTTGCCTTTGAAGCATCGATTTCAGAAATTGCCTTATCTAATTTATCAATTAAAGAATAATAAATAGTTTTAGCATCATCATAAACCGGATTTGGGTTTTCAAAATCCAAGGCCTGAGAATAAGGTACATTTCCGAAGAAGTCAACGAGTGTCATCCACATATGAACTTCATTAACAGAAATGATAGCCAACTTATTCTTTTGAATCGGAGCGGTTTCCACATTGGTTTCCTGAAGTGAAATAATCTTTTTCGCTTCGTCCATGTCCTTTAAAGCGTCGCGATAAAGCCTATCAAACCAGTTTTGAGGCATTGTAGTAATCTGATATTGAGTTGCTTCCGGGTATGTAGTTTGCGACCAATATTGGGCATACATTCTGAAAACATTTGTATTTTGACTACCATTGTTTAAAGCATGATAAAAGCGTTCCATGGCACTATTGAATAGTGATTCGCCTGGAACTGAGGCAAGGCTTTTCTTATCTGTATTCAAGTCCTGAAAGTTATCAGTACATGAAAGCAAGGTGCCTATAAATAGTATTGCGAGTATTTTTTTCATATCTCTTATGTCTTACTTAATTGAGTAAATTAATTAAAAATCAATTTTAACATTGAAACCAATGCTTCTTACAGTTGGGTATGCTCCAGAAGAATATCCCTGAGCATTTCCAGCACCCAAGCCTGATTCCGGATCAGCAAAAGGCAGGTTCTTTTTAATAATCCATAAATTACGGCCTACTAAACCAAAAGAGATGTTATTGGCAAAGTTCTTATACAGAGCTTTTGGTAGGTTATAAGAAAGAGAAGCTTCTCTCAATTTTACATAGGTGGCATCGTAAACAGTCATAGCACCTGGATTACGAGAGGCATTACCCCAATAGAAAGCCTGGCTGTAATTGCTTGCAGGTGCACGTTTAGTATTTTGAGAGCCATCGGCCAATACACCTTCGTTTAATACTCCACCACCATCAGCAACAGAGGCACGAATTTCATTACCCAGATCGTTAAGACCAGCAGTATAATAAGGAAGACCAGTACCTTGGCCATAGTGCATATCTAAGGAATATACTTCACCGCCTTTAGAAACATCTACCAAGAAGCCTAAAACCAAACCTTTGTAAGACAAGCTATTTGACAAACCGCCCATCCAATCCGGAGCAGCTACACCCAAAACTTGATCTGCAACTGAAATGTAATATCCTGAACTGTTGATTACTTTGTTACCATTGTCGTCGTACTTAAAGCCGGTTCCTCTTATTGTACCATATCGCTCTCCTTTTGTGGCATTAAGCGAAACACCACCCTGATATGAAGCTAATTGTACGTTTTCAACACCGGAATAAAGATCAACTACTTTGTTGATATTTTTCGACCAGTTTAAAGTCATATCCCATTTGAAGTCAGCAACTTTTATTGGTGTTCCAGTCAGGCTGATTTCGATACCTTTGTTAGAAAGATCACCCGCATTTACGTATCTGAAAGAATATCCAGTAGATGTAGATTGGGTTACTCTCAGAATCTGATCCACCGTATTTACACTATAAACTGACATATCAAGACCTAAACGTCCTCCCAAAGTGTTCATTTCTAAGCCAGCTTCCCAAGATTTTGTTCTTTCAGGACGAAGAGCCGAATTATTTTTAGTACTTGGTACTGATGTTAATACATTAGAACCAAAGTTATCAGAACGAGTGTAAACGTCATAAACGTTAAGAGGAGTAGTATCGTTACCAACTTCAGCATAGCCTAGTCTTACTTTACCGAATCTCAACCAGTTTGCGTTAATCAAATTTGAGAATACAAAACTTGCAGATCCTGAATAATAGTTGTAGGCATTGCTACCAGCAGGAAGAGCAGATGATATATCATATCTGTCTGATACGTCCAGGAAGTAGGTATCTTTAAAACCAACTGAAGCACTTGCATAGTAACCATTTACTTGCTTCTCTCCTAAATATTCATTAGGAATCGGAGGAGTATTTACAGAGTTTCCAATAGAATATATTCCAGGAACTGATAAACCACCTGATGTAGATTGTTTAATGTTCTCTCTTCTTTCTTTTCTGATGTTTGTACCTAAAATACCTGAGAGGCTCAAATCATCGTTGAAACGCTTATTGAAAGTGCCAAATAAGTCGTAATTCATTTCAGTAAAATTGATATCAGTTCTTTCGTAACCTGAACCATCATCAGTTTTATTTATACCCCACTCAGCAGCAGTAGAACCAACAGCTCTTCTTTGCTCTCTAAGTTCATTAAATGAGTCCATTGATACTCTACCTGTAACATTGAACCAATCGGTAACTTTATAATTCAGGTTTACATTTCCGAAAACACGATTTCTGTTGTCAGACTGGAAGTTTTCGTAACGAGTCCAATACGGATTATCCCAGTAAATAGGACCAAAATCACCACCAATAGGATCATTCATATTCCAGGTTACGTTTCTTTTCGTATCCTGATAAAACTTCTCTTGTCTTTTAAGATCAACGTTTGTCTCCCACCATTGGCGGAATTGGGTCATTAGGTTATCGCTATATCCCGTAGAATAACGTCCTACTGTAGCCTGATTCGTATATGTTAGTCCAATACCAGAAGTTAATCTGTCACCAAATTTTTGAGTAGCATTTAAATTAACTGTATTTCTTTTTTGAGTAGAATTAGGTAATATACCTTTATCATCAAAGTTTGTATAACCCAAACGGAAAGTACCGTTTTCATTACCACCGTTTAAATCAATGGAATTATTTAAGGTCAATTGATTTTCAAAGAAGGTTGAAGGATCATTTGCGGCTGCAACCCATGGCATTTTCTTGCCAAAGTTTTCAGATTCAGGTACAAAAGATTCCCACTGATATACCATTAGGCTTGGGTCAAATTTTCCACCATAGGAACCATCTTCTGTCGTAGGAACAACCAGATCATTCACTCCATCTCCATCTAAATCTGCATAATCAAGGAAATATGGATTGGTTTCTCCATAATATGGACCATAACCTGCACCGTATTCTTTCTGGTATTCTAAAAATGTTGATTTATCTATTTTACCACCAGTGATAGTAGATGAAATACTTACGCCAATGCCTTTTCTGCTTTTACCTTTTTTAGTGGTGACCATTATAACACCATTGGCTCCACGTGAACCATAAAGGGCTGTAGCAGCTGCACCTTTTAGTACCGATATATTTTCAACATCTTCCGGGTTGATATCTGAAGCG
>JAHEBN010000058.1 GCA_024645245.1 Jiulongibacter sp.
TAAAATAAAGTCCCTTTTACCCCCACTTTTTGCTATAAGTCGGGTCTCTTTTATGATGATATTATGTGAAAATGCCTTGCACATATCGTAGATGGTTAAAGCAGCCACAGAAGCTCCGGTAAGGGCTTCCATTTCAATGCCGGTTTTACCTGTGAGAGAGGCAGTACAAATGATTTCCACCTCATTTTGTGCATTTACAGAAATCTCAACCTGGCAGTTTTCCAACCCTAGTGGATGGCAAAGCGGAATCAGTTCTCCTGTTTTTTTGGCTGCCATCACTCCTGCAATTATGGCTGTCTGAAATACCGGACCTTTTTTGGTGTGGATTTCTTCGTTTTGCAGCTTTTGCATGATGCTTTCATCAAGCACCACAATACTGCGGGCTCTGGCAGTTCTTTTGGTGATTGCCTTATCGCCTACATCTACCATAGAAGGGTTGCCGGCAGCATCGATATGTGTAAAATTTTCTGACATTACCCAAAGATAAAGCAGCTTTAGCAAAGATTAACTATTTTTGAGTTATGGATTCTCCAAGATTAGATAAATCGGTATACTGGGCTGGCACTCACGAAGAAAACGAGGGGCGTATTAAAGCCTATTGGCAAAACAAAACAATCAGAGAAAGACTGGAAGCCGCAGCCTATCTGAATGCACAAGCCTGGGGATATGATGTAAACAATCCACCCAAAATGGACAAGACCGTTTTTTCTTGTCGAAAACAGGAGAAATAAATGGGGAGTATATTCAATTCAGATTTTCGGGATTTTATTGACTCATTAAATAAGGCAGAGGTAAAATATGCATTAATAGGTGGATATTCCGTAATAATACATGGCTATTCCAGAACAACCGGTGATTTGGATTAAACCGGATATAGAAAACCATAAAAAACTAATGAAAGCCTTTGGTCAATTTGGCTTTCCTGCAGAGGCACTACCATTAGATAGATTTTTGGATACAATTAATTTTGATATATTTACCTTTGGAAGACCACCAGTTTCAATAGAAATACTTACAAAAGTTTTAGTATTGGAATTTGATGAAACATGGAAAGAATCCGTTGATTATGTTGATGAAGGTTTATTAGTTAAAGTTATTCACCTTAATCATCTTTTGGAGGCCAAAAGAGCGGCTGGTCGACCTCATGACCTAAGTGATATTGAAAAATTAAGTAAAAAAGCTTAATCACCCCCCAATCGTAGTCATACTTTCTGAAACCAAGGAGCTACGCATCGACTCAGCCTCAAAACCATCTTTGGCACGATGTGTAAAGGCTTCTATCAATTGTTCTTTTATTTGAGAGTCGGATATTCCGGAACGTAACAAATCACGTAAATTGAGCACTCCGTCATCATAAAGGCAGGTTTTAAGTGTGCCTGTTGGGGTAACTCTTATCCGGTTGCAGGTTCCACAAAAAGTGCGACTAAAAGCAGCAATCACGCCTACAGTTCCTTGGTGGTTATCAATAGTGTAATTATAAGAAGTGGAGTTGGGTTCATCCGCAATTTTGGCAAGAGAAGGATATTCTTCCCGTATTTTCGAGATTATTCGGATATGACTCATAAATGCCGCTTCATTGAGCCCGCTTCCGTTAAAGGGCATTTCTTCAATAAAACGTACCGAAACAGGCAGCTCTTTGGTCATCGCCACCAAAGGCAGAATATCCTGATCATTTTTACCGGCCATTACCACAGCATTTATCTTGGTTTCGACGCCGTTTTCCAATAAGGCATCCAGCGTTTTCAGCACAGCAGGTAGCTCATCCCTTCGGGTCATTTCTTTAAACCTTTCCCGATCAAGTGTATCCAAACTAAGGTTTACCGATTTAATTCCCAGCTTTTTTAGTTCTGGAACCAAGGGTGCAGTTAATACACCGTTGGTGGTAATGTTGATTTTTTCAATTCCTTCAACCTCGCTGATACTCCTTAATAGCTGCATCATGTCTTTTCTTACAAAAGGCTCGCCACCGGTAATACGAACTTTGGAAATACCCAAGTCACCCATGATTTGGATCATGCGAAGCATTTCTTCGAAAGTAAGGAGATGGGGTTTTGGAAGAAAGTTAATGCCTTCCTCAGGCATGCAATAAAAACAACGCAGGTTGCACCGGTCTGTCACTGCCAGGCGGAGATATGTAATAGGGCGACCGTGGTTATCGTATATCATTTTTTAAATAAAAACCGACCTCAATTTAAGAAGCAAAACCCAAATTCAGGGAATAAACACTAAAAAAGAATGAATGGTTAAATATTTTTGGTAAAAAGCAGATATTCCAATTAAATTGAGCTACCTATTTGAATATAAAATGTTAAAAAACACTCTATTTTTCTTCTTGTTTAGTCTTTCTGCAATTAGCCAATCTGCCAGACCCAATATAGTTTTTTTTATGGTAGATGACATGGGTTGGCAAGATACCTCGTTACCGTTTTGGGATCAGGAAACTGATTTTAATAGAATTTATCAAACGCCAAATATGGAGAAATTAGCGAGTCGGGGTGCGAAATTTACCCAGGCTTATTCTACACCAGTGTGCACACCTACCCGGGTAAGTTTGATGACCGGGATGAACGCTGCCAGACATCATGTTACCAATTGGACTTTTATCAAAAAAGATACAGATAGTGGTAAAAAAGACAGCCTTTTTAAAAAATTAGATTGGAATATCAATGGAATGAGCCCAGTTCCAGAAACCGATAAAACCGCTCTGGCCACACCACTTCCTGCACTTTTAAAAGATGCCGGATATTATACCATTCATGTAGGAAAAGCCCATTGGGGCTCAATGGGTACACCGGCTTCCGATCCCAAAAACATGGGTTTTATAATAAACATTGGCGGCAGTGCTGCCGGCCATCCGCAGTCCTATTATGGAGAACAGAACTACGGTAATATTCCTGGAAAAGCCACTTTCAATGCCGTGCCAGATATGGAATCTTATTACGAGTCTGATGTTTTTCTTACCGATGCTTTGACCCGGGAAGCACTAAAAGCCTTAGCTAACCCGATAAAGAAAAAAGATCCTTTTTTCCTTTACCTGTCTCATTATGCCCTGCACACGCCAATTCAGGGCGACCCGAAATACTTGCAAAAATACCTGGATAAAGGCATGGATGAGCGGGAAGCCAAATATGCCACCTTGATCGAGGGAATGGATAAAAGCCTGGGAGATGTAATGGATTTTTTGGACGAAAATAATTTGACGAATAATACCCTTATAATATTCATGTCGGATAATGGTGGGCTTAGCCTTTCACCGGAAAGAGGTGGCGTGGCCCATACCCGTAATTTACCTTTACGCTCCGGAAAAGGATCGGTTTATGAGGGCGGTATTCGAGAGCCCATGATCATGAGCTGGCCGGGCAAAATAAATGCGGGTATGGAAGAAAAAACACCAGTTATAATCGAAGACTTTTTCCCGACTATTCTGAATGTAGCTGGTGTTAAATCTCCAAAAATGATGCAAACAATTGATGGAAAGGATATTTTCGAATCTATAAAAAATCAATCTGAAAGAGCATTTCTTTGGCATTATCCACATCATTGGGGGCATACAGGGCCAGGAATTAATTTTGCATCGGCCATGCGGAAAGGCGATTGGAAACTGGTGTACCTAATGAAAGAGCAAAAACTGGAATTGTACAATTTGAAAGAAGATATTGGCGAACAAAATGATTTAGCCGGTAAAATGCCGGTTAAAGCAAAAGGTTTAGCAACAGAAATGACCCAACTCATGAAAGAGCGAAAAGCTCAGATGCCTGTTTATGAAGCGGATGGGAGGGCGGTTTTGTGGCCGGTGGAGGTAATATTACTAAAGTAAAACCTCCCTTAAATGCTCCAGGGCAAAATCGACATCTGCTTCGGTATTGCTACTTGAGAACGAGAACCGGATTCCCGCATAGGCCTCTTCGTCGGTTTGACCCATGGCTTTTAATACATGAGAAGGTAATGTAGATGCCGAGTTACAGGCAGAACCATTGGATACAGCTATTTTATGCAATTTCATTAATAAATCTTCTCCATCGTATCCACCGAATCGTATGTTGCAGATCAATCCAACCCGGTTTGCTTTTCCGGCATTTATACGGCAAAAGTCAAAACTTTTTAGAATCTCATTTTCAAAATAAGCTTGAAGGGATTTAAATTTTTCGGAAGCATTTTGTTCGATCAAGCTAACTGCTTTACCCAAGCCTACAATTCCGGGCACATTCAGTGTGCCACTTCGCATGCCGCGTTGATGACCACCACCGTCTATTTGAGCTTCTATTTTTAGGTTTTCTTTCACCAAAAGTCCACCCATGCCTTTTGGTCCGTAAATTTTATGTGCCGAAAAACTCATTAAATCTATACCTGAATTTTTAAAGTCGACTGGAATTTTACCCAAAGCTTGTGTGGCATCTACATGTAAAATGGAGTCGGTAGCTTCACATATTTCGGCTATTTCCGGTATGGGCATTATCAGCCCGGTTTCATTATTCACCCACAAAACAGAAACCAGGCTTTTGGCTCTCTGAGCCGCAGTTTTTAGATCGGCTAAATCTGCTTCACCATTTTCATTTACGAGGACAAAATGAATCTTTTTACCTTGTTTTCCCAAGGTTTTGCACACATCCAAAGTGGCTTTGTGCTCGGTGCGAAAAGTAATTATTTGTTCAATATCAGCACCTTTAAGTGCCAGATTGATGGATTCGGTAGAGCCACTGGTGAATACAATTTCTTTTTGGTTACAATTTAAACCTTTCCTAATCTGAGACTTGGCTGTATCTACGGCCTCTTCGGCTACCCAACCATATGCATGATGGCGGCTGGAAGCATTACCGAAATTCTCTTTCAAAAATGGCAACATAGCATCCAGCACTTCTGGGTGAATGGGCGTGGTAGCGGCATAGTCAAGATAAAGGGGGTAATTCATTTTAGCAATTTAGTGAAAAACCTTGTTCCGAAATTATTTTCACACCAGCTCCGCAATAACCGTCTCACCTCCTACTGGCTTATCATTTATTTTACAAAGTATTTTGGCATCCAGGGGAAGAAAAACATCGATACGCGAGCCGAATTTTATAAAGCCAAACTCCTGACCTTGGCTTACTTGCTGGCCTTCGGAAACATACCAGCACAGGCGACGAGCCACCGCACCGGCAATTTGACGGAAAAGTATTTCAGTACCGTTATTATTCTGAACCACTATCGTACTTCTTTCATTTTCGGTGCTGGATTTCGGATGCCAGGCTACTAAATATTTGCCCGGATGGTATTTGAAATATTTAACTATTCCGGAAATCGGATTAAAGTTTATGTGTACATTCAATGGCGACATAAAAATCGAAATCTGCCGGCGTGGACCAAGGAAATATTCGGTCTCTACCACCTCTTCAATTACCACCACTTTGCCATCTGCCGGAGCAATTATGTGCTTTTCATTTAATACTGTTATTCTTTTGGGCACCCGGAAAAATTGCACAATCAAACCATAAAATACAAAACTGGCAACTAAAAGTAAAGTATGTAGCCAACTGATTTCGGGTAAAAAGTGCCTGATAATCAGGTTTAAAACCAGTAATCCGATACCAGAAATTAATAAAGTGGCTGTTCCTTCTTTGTGAAGCGTCATAAAAATTGGTTTAATTGAACCGACAAATATAATAAGAGGAAATTTGGCGTTATTTGCATTGTGCTAATATTTTGAATTTTCTATCAAAAAGAATAATCCGATTAATGATCTCAAATCTTGTTTTCTGGCGTAACTGGCCTGCCAAATATAAATTCTTATTTTTCTCTATTTCCTTAATTCTTTCGGGGCTACTTTTAATATCTTTTTGGGCTTTTCTTAAAGACTCCTCCTTGTTTTTCCATTGGGATGTAGCCAGCGTTTTACAACAAAAATTTATTTCAAAAGAAGCTTTTACCGAAAACGGGCTTACTTTTAGTAATAATGAATTGGTTTATTTCATTAAAGAACATTATTTGCCTGGAAAGCTTGATTTTAATGCCGATTGGGCTACAATATATTTTTACTTTTTGATTCTTGGTCTAAGCCTTTTGCTTGCATCATTGAGTCAATTACCGGGCAGGTGGTTCTTTCTTACCATGCTGGTTTTGGCTGGATTTCTTTTAAGTATACGGATCGAAAATGTTCTGCAAGATCCCGGCAACAGACCTTTTTTGATCTTGTTTCTACTACTTGCTTGTTTGCTTTATTACTTCAATACTTTTGGGAGCAAAATCCGTTTTATTTCCCGCTGGATTGCAGTATTTGGTGTATTTGTGGCACTTGCTTCACTGGCCAATAATTTTTCTAAAATCCCCTTGCCTTTCTTATCCATGTCTGCCTATGGGCTTTATTTTGCCCTGGCTATTTTTACTGTTTTTGTATTTTTTATAGCCCATGAAGGCATTGCACTGATTGTTTGGCTTATATCTTACGGATCTGAAAAAGGCAAAAGTTCTTTGAACAACTACCTCATCGCCGGCAGTTTTTACCTCATCAACTGCCTGATGGTTTATTTAGAAAATATCCGGGCAGTTTCCGGCTCTCCTGCTATAATTTCGCCTTATTTTCTGTATCTGTTTTCTCTGATTGCAGGTATTTGGGGCTTCCGGAAAATGATCGAAGATACAGATGTTCTCAGTTTTCGCTCTCTCGGAGTTTGGCTTTATCTGGGAATGGCAATAATTTCAACAGCCTTATTGAGCTATTCCTATTTCACTGCAAATGATTCTCTTACAGAACTATTGATTGACATTATCGCAATTTCACATTTGGTGATGGGATTTGTGTTTTTTATACATGTCCTTATCAATTTCATTAGCCTCTTTAAGCAAGGCTTGAATGTTTTTCTGGTGATGTACAAACCCAAATTAAGCCGGCTGATTTTGGCCCGTATTTTCGGAATAATCTTGATCGCATTTTTCCTGATTCAGAAAAACATATATTCCTGGAGTCAACTGCAGGCAGCTTCCAATAATGCCATTGCCGATTATTATTTTGCCGTGGGGGAATATCTTCCTGCCGAAACTTTCTATAAGGAAGCTACACATCACGATCTGTATAACCATAAATCAAATGCTTCATTGGCGGCTTTATCAAGTCAATTGGGCGATGGAGTAAATGCAGCCTTTTTCTTTAAGCAGGCTTTGGTAAAAAACCCAAGTGAGTACGCTTATATGGGCATGGCCGAAAATCTGGAGAAAGAGGATTTGTTTTTTGATGCTCTTTTCACTCTTCGTGAAGGATTGGGTAAATTCCCTAAAAGCCATGTTTTGGCCACTAATCTGGCCCGATTGATGAACAAAAGCAATAATCGCGATAGTACTTATATCTATCTGGAAAAGGCCTTTAATTTATGCGGAAATTGCGAGACGGAATCTGTGAATTTGCAGGCCTTCTGGATAGAAAATGCTTTAACCTATAAATTAGATTCCGTTACAAGAAAATTTGCACATAACACAAATGAATCAAATCTGGCAAATCAGTTGGCTATAAACAGGATGTCGGGTTCAGAAAACAATTTAATGCCAAAATTGCCAAAAAAAGGCCCTATAAATGTGTCTCAATTTGCAGTGTTGTACAATGGTGTTATGGAAAATAAAATATTGTTTTCAGGAGAAGATTCTTTATTACAAAAACTGGCTGAAAATTACGAGAATCAGTCTTTTGTAGAAGACTTACACTTTTTAGAAGCCGAAAAAGATTATGCCCAGAATAATAAAATGAGAGCCATAAAACAACTCACTTATTTATCACAAGATACTACTGCCACTTCATTGATGTACCGCCGCAGGCTGGGACTGAAATATTTACAGGAAGGTGTTTTCGACCGTGCGGTTCAATTTCTGAAAGCCGGCGGTGACGCAAGCTCTGCCGAAGTATTGGAAAAGCAAGGTTTTAAGGAACATCTGAGAAACAAACAAAACCTCGAAACTCTTAAAATAAATGAGGCCGGAATAACTAAAGACAATTACTATTCAATTTATCAGGAGCATCCGTTTAATTCGACTTTGTTGTTAAGTATTTCGGATTTCCTGGAAAAAAACAAACAAGATACCAAAGCCTATCAGCTGGTTTTCGATGCATTGGAGTTTAATGATTCAGATCCCGGTTTATGGAAAAAACAGGTAATGCTGGCCATAAAATTAGGTGTAAACGAATATGCAAAAATTGGTGTGGATAAACTGAAGAATTTACTAACACCATCAGAGTATTCCCAATTTTACCAGGAATATCAATCCAAATTAGCAGCAAAAGAAAGACAAGCAGCTGATTTTCAATAAATAAGCGAAAAGAACTTTAGTTTACAAAACTACAGCTTAAACCTCAGGGTTTTGTAAAACCTGTGAGGTTTGACAGCTTTAATAACTAACAAGCCACAAAGAATAACTTTGCGTTTCAAACCAACCAACTTTCAAACATTCCAACCAGACAAAATTCCCAAAAGACAAAACCTCGCACTTCGAGCTCCTTACTTTTAATCTGACAATCTTTCAACCAGCTAACATTCCAACAAAACAAAAACTTCGTGCTTCGTACTTCCAACCAATCAACCTTCAACCCTTCAAACCTTCCAACAAAAAAAACTTCCTGCTTCGTACTTTAAACCCATCCAACTTTACAACCCTCCAACTCCACAACTCTAAAACAAACTCCAAACCACCCAAACAACAATCTTTACCACCTATCCACCTAAAAAAATCATTGATGGAAAACTTCTGCAATCAAACAAATCAAAATATACCTTTGTTATAGCGGAAACCGCAAGGATCAAAAGCTATTTAGCATGAACATAATCGAAACAACTGATATTTCTAAACGATACATAATGGGCTCCGAAATCATCGACGCCCTAAAAAGTATATCTATAAACATTGAAAAAGGTGAGTATGTGGCTTTTATGGGCCCTTCTGGTTCAGGTAAATCAACGTTGATGAATATAATTGGCTGTCTGGACTCACCAACCGGCGGCACCTATATTTTAAATGGGAAAGACGTTTCAGATATGACCGAGAACGAGCTGGCTGAGATTCGTAATAAAGAAATAGGTTTCGTGTTTCAGACATTTAACCTCCTACCACGCCAGTCTTCTTTAGAAAATGTTGCTCTGCCTCTGATTTATGCAGGTTATAATAAAACTGATCGCACAATCCGGGCCCAACAAGTACTGGAAAGCGTAGGTTTAGGAGATCGCTCTTTGCACAAACCTAACGAACTTTCCGGCGGACAGCGACAGCGTGTTGCAGTAGCACGGGCTTTGGTAAATAACCCCAGTATTTTGCTAGCAGATGAGCCCACCGGTAATCTGGACACCAAAACTTCGTATGAAATCATGCAACTTTTTGCCGAAATTCATGAAAAAGGAAACACCATAATTATGGTAACGCACGAAGAAGATATCGCTCAATATGCCCATCGCATCATCCGATTACGTGATGGACTGATTGAATCGGACGTAGTAAATCCATCACCCACCAACCCCCGAGAAATGGCAGAAAAACTGGTCGCCAAACTAAACGACTAAATATTTCGTTTATCAGTAAGTTAATTCAATTTTAAACCAACTCTTATTATCTGATGAAAAAATTATTGTTTTTAATTCTTGCCCTTTTTGTTGCTACAGCCAGCACATTTGCACAAAACCCTCCTGCCAGTCCACGTCTCACTGCTGAAAGTGGGAATGTTAAAGTTGCCTACGGTGCACCTTCTAAAAAGGGCCGCGATATATTTGGAGCCTTGGTTCCCTTTGGTAAAGTTTGGAGAGTAGGTGCCAATGAGGCTACTGAAATCACTTTTGCCAAAGACGGTATATTTGGAGGAGCAGCTATTAAAGCAGGTACCTATACTCTTTTTGCAATTCCCGAAGCTGATAGCTGGACTGTAATATTAAATCCTACCTTGAAACAGTGGGGAGCTTATGGATACGATAAAATCAAAGATGCCGACGTGGCTAAAGTAAAAGCCAGTGTGAGTGGCACAGAAGCAACTGTAGAGCAATTAAGGTATAACCTTGACGAAAATAACCTTACCATTGAGTGGGACAATGTTCGAGCTTCAGTACCCTTAAAATTCTAATACAAATTATCAAATGCACATGTAAACCTACTCCTCTCAGGGGTGGGTTTTTTGTTGATTTGTTATTTCAAAAAGCAATGATAAATGAGACTCATTACCTGGAACTTTCAGGGTGCTTTCCGTAAAAAAGTCGAATATATTTTAGCTTTTAAGCCTGATAGTTCAGGAATGTGAACATCCCGATAAGTTGATTTTTAATTCGGAAATTCCAAAACCAACAGATATACTTAGGCTGGGTGAAAATAAGCATAAAGGTTTGGGTATTTTTTCCCATTCCGGTTATAAATTTAAACTTTGTGAATCGTACGATCCCAACATTAAAATTATTGCTCCGATAGCAGTAACATACGGAAATTTTGACTTTATTTTGTTCACTATTTGGGCACCTAATCCGGTTGATCCAGATGGGCAATACATGGAGCAAATCTGGAAAGCAATTCATCATTATGATGAAATTTTAACAAATGGAACATGCATACTCGCCGGTGATTTCAACAGCAACAAAATCTGGGATAAGCCCAAAAAAAGATTCACAGCATTTATCATCAGCATTTCATTCAGGAACAAGGTAAAGAGCAGCATCCCACCTTCTTTTTATATTGAAATCCAGAAAAAGCTTATCACATGGATTATTGTTTTGTCTAGCAAAATCTACTGGACAAACTGAAACATTTTGAAATCGGGGAGTTTAAATTTTGGATAAAACACAGTGATCATTTGCCATTAATCGCTGAATTTGAAGATAAATAATTCCAACCCGCATAGGAGAGTTAAGGACGGCAGGAAATTTTTTAAATCATAATTTGTACTTTGCTAGAGATAGTACCAATATTGATTTTGAAAACAGAAAAGTTAAGAACTCAACCCTGAAATGAAAAATTGTTTATTCCTGTTTATCGGTTTAATATTTTGTAATCGGATTTTTGCAACAGACCCTCCTATTGAAAATAAACCGAATATCATTTTTATTCTCACAGACGATCAACGCTGGGATGCCCTCGGATATGCGGGAAACAAGCTAATAAGCACGCCCGAAATGGACCGCTTGGCACGTGAGGGCGTTTATTTTAAAAACAGTGTAGTTACCACACCCATATGTGCAGCCAGCCGTGCAAGCATATTAAGCGGAATGCACGAAAGGGCCCACCGGTACACTTTTCAAACCGGAGATATCAGACCGGATTTTATGGAAGAAGCTTACCCCAAATTATTAAAAGACAAGGGCTATTATACCGGCTTTTTTGGAAAATTCGGCGTGAAATACAAACAGCTAAACAAGCTATTCAACGAATACGAAGATTACGATAGAAACGGTCAATTTTCAGATAAAAGAGGATATTTCTATAAAACGATTGGTAAAGATACGGTACATCTTACCCGGTATACCGGCCAGCAAGCTCTTGATTTTATCGAAAAAGCCCCGGCCGATAAGCCTTTTTGTTTGTCTTTGAGTTTCAGTGCCCCACATGCCCACGACCCGGCACCTGATCAGTATTTTTGGCAAAAAGAAACCGACCATTTACTGGAAAATGAAACCATGCCGGATCCAAAACTGGCCGATGATAGTTTCTTTAATATCTTACCGGATTTTGTAAAAAAAGGATTTAATCGCTTGAGGTGGACCTGGCGATACGACACCCCCGCCAAATACCAACACAGTGTAAAAGGTTATTACAGAATGATCTCCGGAATAGATATGGAGATTGCCAAAATCAGGCAACAGCTGGCCCAAAAAGGGATCGATAAAAATACAATTATCATTCTAATGGGCGATAATGGCTATTTTCTGGGTGAGCGTCAGCTTGCCGGCAAATGGCTTCTTTATGATAATTCCATTCGGGTACCTTTGATAATTTACGATCCGCGAAACGGAATTCACCGCGATCTGAATCAACTCGCCCTTAATATTGATGTACCCGCTACTATTTTAGATTTCGCAGGAGTGGAAAGCCCAAAAAGCTGGCAGGGGAAAAGCCTGACCCATTTGGTTTCGGGCGAAAATACCGTTTGGAAAAGAGACACCGTTTTGATCGAACACCTCTGGGAATTTGAAAATATTCCTCCAAGCGAAGGTGTTAAGACATTGGATTGGAAATATTTCCGGTATGTAAATGATAAAAAAACCGAAGAACTGTATGACTTAAAAGCTGATCCCGACGAAACCAAAAATCTGGCTTCAGATCAAAATTTTAAAGACAAGCTAATTGCTTTCCGGTCAGCTACAGATAGATTAGCAAAACAAAATTCCGGAAATGGAAACCTGCCTCCTTTTGGCCTCACAACAGACTTTATCCGTCAGCCATCTCATGTAAAATTAGTAGATTCAACACCCGATTTTTCCTGGAATGTTCCTGTTTCGGCAATAAGTCAATCTGCCTACCAAATATTAGTCTCTCCTTCCAAATCAAGCCTGGAAAACAATGAAGGAGATATCTGGAACAGTGGACAGATAAAAGAAAATAACAATTCAGATGTTAAATATGGGGGTAAAAGACTGGTTTCCAGACAAAAATATTTTTGGAAAGTAAGAATCTGGGATTACCTCAACCGACTTAGTGATTACAGCGAAATTCAAGAGTTTACTTTGGCTGCGAATGCAAACGAAGGCACCACCTCCAATTTCTTTCAAATCGACAAAATTGCTCCAGTCGAATTTATTAAAAAAGAAAACAATACCTATTTCATAGATTTCGGGAAAGATGCATTTGCCAATATGCAAATCACCTATACGGCAAGGAAAAAAGAAATACTTAGCATTCGGATTGGAGAACAGTTGGTAAACGGACAAATTAACCGAAATCCGGAAGGACACATACGCTATCAGCAAATACTTTTACCGGTGGAAAAAGGGAAACACAGCTACTTATTACCAATAAAACCAGATGAAAGAAATACCAAACCAGGGGCAGTGGCAATGCCCGATTCTTTTCCGGTACTTTTACCATTCCGATATTGTGAAATAGATGGTGTAAAATCCATTTTAAATGCTTCTGATGTTCACCAACTGGCTTACCACAGTTATTTCGAAGATAATCAGAGTCAATTTGCCAGTTCAGATTCCGTTTTAAATCAAATCTGGGATTTGTGTAAATATTCCATAAAAGCCACCACTTTCGGAGGCCTTTATGTAGATGGTGACCGGGAACGAATCCCTTACGAGGCCGATGCTTACCTGAATCAGCTAAGTCACTATTCTGTGGATAAAGAATATGCTATTGCCCGCAAAACCATCGAATATTTTATGGAGCACCCCACCTGGCCCACGGAGTGGCAACTGCATGTGGCTATGATGTTTTATCAGGATTATATGTACACCGGCAATACCGACCTGATTGAAAAATACTACGACCAACTGAAGTATAAAACATTGATGGAGCTATCTCGCGAGGATGGACTAATTAGTTCAAAATCTGAGAAAAATACACCTGAATTTATGCAAAATCTGGGTTTCAAAGATCCTAAAATAGAGTTAAAAGATATTGTTGACTGGCCACCAGCACAAAAAGATACCGGATGGAAACTGGCAACAGCAGAAGGCGAACGCGACGGATATGTTTTTATGCCAATTAATACCATGGTCAATGCATTTTTTTACAAAAACATGGTGATTATGGCCGATTTCGCCCGGATACTTCATAAAACAGAGGACGAATTACAGTACCAAAGCATGGCTACGGAAGTAAAGCAAGCTATGAATAATAAACTTTTTGATAAAAAACAGGGGGCCTATGTGGATGGAGAAGGCACCGATCACGCCTCATTGCACGCCAATATGACGGCCCTGGCTTTCGGAGCAGTGCCCGATTCCAGAAAAAAATCCGTAGTCGATTTTATCAAAACAAGAGGAATGGCCTGCAGTGTTTATGGAGCACAGTATCTCATGGAAGCCCTTTACGAGGCCGGAGCGGCAGATTACGCCCTACAACTTCTTACAGATACAGGAGAACGCAGCTGGTATAATATGATCCGAATCGGAAGTACAATAACACTGGAAGCCTGGGATATGAAATACAAGCCCAATTCCGACTGGAATCACGCCTGGGGTGCGGTACCTGCAAATATAATTACCCGAAATCTCTGGGGTATTCAGCCGAAAATTCCTGGCGGAGGTATTATCAGCATAAAACCACAATTGGGTGACCTGAAATCCAGTAATATTGAAGTGCCTTTCCTAAAGGGAAATGTAATTGCCGACTATAAAAGAATTAATAAAAACAGACAGGTTTTCCATTTTCAATTGCCGGGTAATGTTTACGGAGAACTTTCTCTTGATAATATTTCCAATTATTCGATTTTGCTAAACGGAGAGCAGGTAAATACCAGTTTCGATACGATTCGATTATCACCCGGAGAAAACACGATTGAGCTTTTGGTAAATACTTTTTGAAAATAATTACCAACATATGTCTCGACCAAATGTAATTTTCTGTAATTAAATGACTGAAATTTAAATATCAAATCTGTTTTTCTGGCATATTGAGCAAATTTTCATTAGAAAGTGTTACTATTCTGCCAAAGGCATACTTATAAAAGTTATATATTTGATAAGTAAAATCGCATTTTGTGATTAAAAAGATTACAACCCATAAAAAAATACAACCAAATGATTTAGCTATTTGGACAACCTTTAAACAAGGTGACAAAGAAGCCTATGCTCAAATTTATGAAAGCAACATCCAATATTTATTAAATTATGGTTATCGGATAGCACCCGATAAAGAAGTAGTACACGACGCCATTCAGGATTTATTTGTGACAATCTGGAATAATCGTGAAAACCTTAGTAATACCGATAATATCCGATTTTATCTATTCCGGTCATTACGAAATAATATATGCCGCATTCTGAAAAAAGACTGTTTTGGTGAAATTTTAGATAATTATTCAGAAGTACTTTCAGAAAATTCTTTCGAAGATTTATGGATAGAAAATGATCTTGCTAATTCCCATAAAAAACAGTTGCAAATTTTATTTCAAAAGCTCTCCAGCAGGCAAAAAGAAGCCATAAATCTTAGATTTTATCAAAATTTTTCAAATGAAGAAGTGGCCAATCTGATGGGAATAAATTATCAATCGGCTTGTAAACTCATTTACTCTTCCCTCAAATTTCTCAAAGAAAAAATAAATATTTCCTCTATTACCTGGTTTATAATGACCCAATTGGAAATAAATAATAATATTTTTTAAAAAAATAGGATTAAAATGGGCTGAATTGGTCTTTTACTAAAAAGACCCTACGAATTTAGCATGAACCCGGACTATTCAAATTTTGATTGCCACGATTTTGCCTCTGACGAAGCTTTTCAAAATTGGGTATTAAAACCTGATGACGAAAATAACCTTTTTTGGGAAGAGTACCTTACCAAAAATACCGGGCAAATAAACATCATCTTAGATGCCCGCGAGCTGGTATCTGGTCTAAAAGAAATAGCTGAAATACCCGATTTAAAAAAGACTTCCGATCAGATTTGGGCAAATATTCAAGAAGAATTAAAGAGTCCATTTTTAAGCGATTTTTCTGCTAAAAAAACTTTACGTTTTGCGGCTTCCCTTGCCATTCTTATTAGTTTTTCCCTCTTAATTTTTAAATCTTGGGATAAATCAAAATCCCTAAGTAAAATCAGGGAAGCTAAAGAAGAGCTGGTTTTTACAAACGATAGCCAGGAGGTAAAAACCATTGTTTTGCCTGATGAAAGCAAAATCACTTTAAGTGCAAAAAGTAAACTTTCGTATGGTAACAGCTTCAACCAGCAACTACGCGAAGTTCACCTCGAAGGGAAAGCATTTTTTGACATTACACCTAATCCTCAAAAACCCTTTCTTGTATTTACGGATGATTTAGTCACCAAAGTTTTAGGAACTAGTTTTACCATTTCAGCATACGACAATGAAGAAAATGTAAAAGTAATTGTAAAGACGGGTAGAGTAAGCGTGCAACAGCGTAATGAATATGAGCAATCTCAAAATAAAGAAAACCTTAAGTTAACGGGTTTGATATTAACTCCCAATCAGGCGGCAATTTTTGAAAAAAATGCATCAAAACTGAATAAGACATTAGTTGAAAATCCGGTAATTATTGAAAAAAGAATCAAAAAATTTGATTTCAACTTTGAGGAAGCCCCTATGACTAAAGTTTTTCAAACTTTAAAAAGTGCCTATGGAATTGAAATAATATTCGATAATGATGTTTTTTCACATTGCTCACTAAGTGTAAGCCTGGATGATGAAGATCTTTTTGAAAAACTGAATATCATTTGCAAAACCATTGGGGCAAAATATCAAATTATTGATAGCCAGATAGTTATAAGTGGAAAAGGATGTATTAATTAAAATAGATGCCTATGAAATAAAATTCATTTTAAAATGTCGGCGGTGCTCGCAACACCACCGACATAATTAAGATTCTTCCTAATTCACTCGCAATGAACGGGAAGAGTAGTTTTTGCGAAACCATATTTCAACAAAAAACCTGATCAAAACTATGGAAAAACCTCGACATTTTTTAAAAACACTATGGACAGTTATGAGAATCGCATGTCTTCCCGTTTTTTTTGTTCTACTCACTTTTAGTATTAGCATTGCCCGGGATTCTTACGGACAAGAGATACTGAATAAGCGACTTAGCCTTGATGTTCAAAATTCAGAGTTAAAAGCTGTACTAAGTCAAATCAGTAAATCGGTAAATGTAAAGTTTAGTTATGTACCTAAAGCCATTGATAATGACGAAATGGTGTCGGTGCAGGCCAAAAATGAAACTTTAGAAAATGTACTCCTTAGATTATTGTCACCAAGAAATATTAATTACGAAGTATCCGGAAAATACATTATTCTGACGCGTAAATCAAGTACTTCTGGTTTTTTAAAAAGTAAAACATTTCAACAAAATGAAGTAGCAGATGTTAGCGTAAACGGTACCGTAAAAGGTGCTGATAATGGGGAAGTTTTACCGGGAGTTTCTGTACTTATTAAAGGAACTCAAAAAGGTACTACCACAGATGGAGACGGTAAATTTTCTATCGATGTTCCTAATGCCAATAGCGTATTGGTTTTTTCTTTTGTGGGTTATCAACCTCAAGAGATTGTAGTAGGAAACCGATTAAATATTGACGTAAATCTTCAGAGCGACGACAAGCAACTTTCTGAGGTTGTAGTAGTGGGTTATGGTACTCAGCAAAAAGTTAACCTGACTGGTGCTGTAGGCGTAGCCGATGGTAAAAGACTGGAAAACAGGGCTATCGCTTCTGCAGGTGAAGGACTTCAGGGTGTTATCCCCAATCTGAATGTAAACGTGCGGAATGGCGATCCATCCGCTCCCATTACATTCAATATCCGGGGTTATGAATCAATTAATGGAGGCTCTCCCTTGATTTTAGTGGATGGAGTTCCGATGGATTTAAACAGAATAAATCCAAATGACATACAAAGTGTTTCGGTATTGAAAGATGCTGCTGCCGCCGCAGTATATGGAGCTCGTGCAGCTTTTGGTGTGGTGCTGGTTACAACTAAAAATGGTCAGAAAGGAAAGGTACAGGTAAATTTGAATTCCCAATTTTCTTTGGCAAAACCCATTTTTAATATGGATGTGGTTACCGACCCTTACGAATTTGTTACAGCCAGAAACATTGCCAATATCCGTACTTCCGGAGTACCTTCATACGATGATGATTATGTTGCAGCCACTAAAGCATATTCTGAAAATCCGGATACAGCACCACAATGGGGAGTAAAAAATGGAACCCTTCGCTTTTATGGGTTTAATGATTATCAAAACCAGATTATGACCGATTATGCTCCTACATATCAAAATGATGTATCGATTTCCGGTGGTAATGATAATTCCCGGTTTTTTGTTTCGCTAGGACAATTCAGTAAAGATGGCTATTTAAAACCGGCAAATAATGAAAAATTCAAAAGGTATAATATACTAATGAAGGCTGATTTCAAAGTAAATAAATGGTTAACTCTTGACGAAAAAATTGTAATAAATAATCAACAAAGCGATAAGCCACACTTCTATAACTGGGACGTAAATATTAATTCACTCGCCCGCGTAAATCCAATTGCTTTGGTTCAATTCCCCGATTTGCCTTACTATATTACGCAAGGTGATCGAGAAAAATACGAGCCATTAATTGGCAAATATTTTGGTGGTACTAATTTTTTCCCTTACCTGTTAGATGGAGGTAGAGAAACTTATACCAACAACGACATATGGCTTACTCAAGGTGCTACATTAAAGCCATTTAACGGAATGAAAATAGTAGCCAACTACTCCTATAATTTCTTTTTCAGAGATCATCAGGATGTTCAAAGTAAAGTTGAGATAGTTTCGGAAAATTTATTAGCTGCAAGCCCTATAAGTAATGGATTTAGTGGCGACGATTGGATTTATAACCGAAGTACGTATAATCAATACCAGGTATTAAATGCCTATGCTGAGTATAGTTTCCCAATGTTAACAAACCATAATCTAACTGCAATGGTGGGTTTTAACCAGGAAGCTGGTCTTAACAAATACATAGGGGCTCAAGCAAGAAGTTTAATAACCCCTCAAATTATCGACCTCAACGCGACCACCGGTGTACAACAGACCTACGGAGCTAAGTCGCATGTAGCATTGAGAGGAGCTTTTTACCGACTAAATTATATTTATAAGGACAAGTATTTGGTTGAGTTGAATGGTAGATATGACGGAACATCACGTTTTCCTAAAGATAGTCGATTTGGCTTTTTCCCTTCCTTTTCTGCAGGATGGCGTCTTAGCAACGAAAACTTTATGCAGGACCTTACCTGGCTTACCAACCTGAAAATAAGAGCCTCTTATGGTACACTGGGAAACCAGTTATTGGGTAATGATTATTATCCTTATGTTTCTTCATTAGGTATTGGACTTTCCCCTTATATTATGGGTAATGCCCAAATCCCTTATGTTTCGGCAGCTGGACTGGTGAGCCCTTCTCTTACCTGGGAGTCTGTTACCTCCAAAAATATAGGTCTGGATTTTACGCTAATAAGGGGAAAATTGGATGCTTCATTTGACGCATACATCAGAGACACCAAAGATATGCTCATGAATGTAGCCTATCCGGATATTTTGGGAACAGCCGCTCCTAAACAAAATGCGGCTGATTTACGAACAAAAGGATGGGAAACTTCTATCACCTGGAGAGATCAAATAAAGAAAGATTGGGCGTATGATATTACACTTGCCTTGTCTGATTGGACCTCTACTATAACAAAGTTTGAAAATCCAAATGGAGCTATTAATGGCACTTATTATGTAGGTCAAAAATTAGGGGAAATCTGGGGCTTTGAAACAGTAGGTATATTTCAAACGGCAGATGAAGTGGCTAATGCCCCGGATCAATCGCGTATTGGAAATAACTGGAGACCAGGTGATATTCAGTACAAAGATTTGAATGGTGACGGCATAATAAGTTTTGGTAGCAATACACTTAGTGATCCCGGTGACAGGAAGATTATTGGAAATTCTACTCCCAGATATAGTTTTGGTATAAACGGCGGTATAAGTTATAAAAACTTTCATTTGACAGCATTTTTTCAGGGAATTGGCAAAAAACAACACTGGCCTACCTCGGGTAACTGGACCTGGTTTTTCCCTTTCAATGCTGGGCATGTGGAGAAATATTACATAACAGATTCCTGGAGTGAAACTAACCGGGATGCTTATTTTGCGGCTCCGCATATATCGACAAATACAAAGCAAAATATTCAGACGCAAACACGGTTTTTGCAAAGTGCCAGTTATATCCGTTTGAAAAACATCATGTTTAGTTACGATTTGCCTACCGGTTTAATTAATAAAATTGGATTGTCAAAAGCTCAGATTTATACTACAGGTATGAATTTATGGGAGTTTTCTAAAATAAGAAAACCGCTTGATCCCGAATCTATACAGAGCGATGCCATTGAGTATCCAATGCAAAGAATCGGTACTTTAGGTCTTAACATCTCATTTTAAATCCCTTTAATTATAAGAAGATGAAAAATAACAATATAAAATATATTCTTTCTTTTTGTGTATTGATGCTAATGAGTTGCAATGATTCTTTTCTTGACAGACAACCATTAGATAGAATCACAAACGACACATTTTGGAATACTGAAAATGATTTGGCCGTTTACAATAATAGCATATACGACTTGGCACGTAATGATGAGTTTGTGCCCATTCTTCATGGTCACAGAGATGGATTCAATAGTCTTTTTGCCAGCTACTATTTTCAAGATGAATTTGCCGATAATATGGTTGGTGGTCACCCTCGTCATGTACGTTTTATGCAGGTTCAGGCGGGTAAGCACAATGTTCCGGTATCTCCGGAATGGTTTGGTTATCAAGGGTGGAATTTCGTTCGTGCGATTAACGTCGGTTTGGCAAATTACGACAAAGCAAAGGTATCGCAGGCAATTAAGGATAAATATATAGGCGAAGCCCGCTTACTTAGAGGGTGGTTTTATGGAGAGAAAGTCTCCAAATTTGGCGATGTTCCTTTTGTGGAAACCGAACTCACTACCGAGTCGGATGAGTTATATGCCGCAAGAACTCCCAGAGAAGAAGCCATGGAAAAAGTATTGGCAGACTTAACTTTTGCTTCCGAAAAGTTACCTGCAAGTTGGGGAGATGGAAATGACCCAGGTCGATTAAATAAATGGTGTGCTTTATTGGTAAAAGCCAGAATTTGCCTTTTTGAAGGTACCTGGAGAAAATACCACGGTGGATCAAATCCTGAAAAATGGTTGGAGGAAGCAGCAAAAGCTTCACAAGAATTGATGGATAAAGGTCCTTACAAATTGTATTCTACCGGAGATTTTAAGAATGATTACAATGCTTATCACCGGGTACTTAGCACAGCCGGCAATCCGGAAGTGATGTATATCAGGAAATACAAATTGGGTGTGTTCACTAATCATGTTCAAAGTTATTTTGAATATGCCGCAGGAGCCACTAAAAGTATGGTGGAAGACTACTTATGCACAGATGGCAAGCCAATAAGTACTTCACCATTATACAAAGGTGATGGATCTATTGAAGATGTGTTTGAAAATAGAGATCCAAGGTTGCGTCAAACAGTTCTTCATCCGGCCGATGCGGCTAAATACAAGTACCACCTGGCCGATGGCAGGTCTTATCCTCGTATTACTGGTATGGCCGGTGGTAGAATTTCCAATACCGGTTATCACATTATCAAGCATTATAATGCTGATGACATGATAGGTAAAGCCTACAATACTGCTGAAATGCCGGCAATAATACTGCGTTTTGGTGAAGCATTATTGATATATGCCGAGGCAAAAGCCGAATTGGGTACCATATCCCAAGCCGACTTAGATAAGAGCATCAACCTGCTTCGTGACCGGGTAGGAATGCCGCATCTGGAAATGGACAATGTTCCGGTTGATCCGAGATATGTAAATGATGGCGTCTCACCACTAATAGTGGAGATTCGTAGAGAACGTCGGGTAGAATTATTTATGGAAGCAAGGAGATACGAAGATATTCGCAGATGGAAACAAGGCAAGAAATTGACCGTACCCCCAATGGGAATTCTTTGGGATGATGCTGCCAAAGCCCGTTATCCGGGAGCCAAAGTGGTGACCATTAATGATCCGGAGTCAGGCAAGCCATACATTTACGTTTATGCCAATACCGATTTTGCTAATCCGGTATTTGAGGATAAGCACTATTTATGGCCTATACCATTGAATGTATTGGCTCAAAATCCTAAAATCGGCCAAAACCCTGGCTGGTAATTGTTTTTGTTGTCACCGTTTTCAGCATTTGAAAACGGTGACATTTTTTTAAGAACAGATTAAGAGTCTTTTAAATTGACTTGTTAATTTGTGTATCTTACCTTTCCTGTATATATCCGATTATTTATTATCGACTTTCTTTCACCTACCCGCCTTAAAGATGAAAAAAAATTTAACTACAATTCTGTGCTTGTTGGTTGGTATAAATCTGTTGCAGGCTCAGCAATTATCGTTTTCAAAAGACCTAATTCCACACCCCCGTTTGTTACTTTTAGAGGGGGGAGTAAAAGTGATTTTAGAAAATATAGAAAAAGACCAAAACCTGGCCAGAATTAATCGTGAAATAATAGCTAATTGCAATGAAATAATCGATTTACCTACCTTGGAAAGAATACAGATTGGAAGGCGTTTACTAGACAAATCCAGAGAAGCATTGCGACGAATTTTTTATTTATCCTATGCCTACAGAACCACCGGCGAAGAAAGATTTTTCAAAAGATGTGAGGCCGAAATGTTAAAAATATCCGGCTTTTCAGATTGGAATCCAAGTCATTTCCTGGATGTTGCCGAAATGACCATGGCCGTATCCATTGGCTACGATTGGCTTTATAATCAGCTGCCTGAATCCAGTAGAAAAACTATAAAAGAGGCTATTCTGGCAAAAGGATTACAAGCATCAGAAAACAAAAAATATAATTCCTGGCTAAAAGCAACACACAATTGGAATCAGGTATGTAATGCCGGAATCAGCTTTGGTGCTTTAGCTACTTACGAAGAATATCCAAAGTATGCATTTAGCCTTATGGAGCGATCACTTAAATCCATTCACTTGCCAATGGAAGATTACATGCCTGACGGGGCCTATCCGGAAGGTTACGGATATTGGGGATATGGTACAAGTTTTAATGTGATGTATATCAGTTCTTTAGAAAAAGTGTATAAAACTGATTTTGGTTTAAGCCAAGCTCCGGGTTTTTTAAAAACAGCATCTTACTATCTACATATGGCTGGCCCTTCGGGGTATAATTTTAATTATTCCGATTCGGGTGACCAAATTGGTTTTAGTCCCGCTATTTTTTGGTTTTCCAATGTACTAAAAGACCCTTCTTTACTGGCTGTTCAAAATAAAGTTTTAGCCGATAATACTAAAAATTTAACAGGAAACAGATTATTACCGGCGGCAATGGTATGGTCCGTAGGTTTGAATACCCAGGAATCAAAGGCTCCAACCAAATTGTTTTATACTGGAGGGGGCAAAAATCCGGTTGCCATGTTCCGGTCGTCCTGGACCGATCCCGATGCGGTCTATGTAGGTTTTAAGGCAGGTTCTCCTAATGTTAATCATGGTCATATGGACATAGGTTCTTTTGTAATGGATGCCCTAGGCGAACGCTGGGCCCTTGATCTGGGTATGCAGAGTTATGAGTCTCTGGAATCTTTGGGAATTAAACTTTGGGATAAAACACAGGAAGGCCAACGCTGGGAAATATTGAGGTATAACAACCATTTCCACAATACACTCAGCTTCGATAATCAACTGCAAAAAGTAGAAGGATATGCAGGAATAGACAACTTCACCCAAAACCCGGGTTTTATGAGTGCAATCAGCGACCTTTCTGCTATTTATCCAAATATGAAAATCAAAAGAGGGGTAGCTCTACTGGATAAAAAATGGGTGGTGGTGAAAGATGAAATAGCCCCAAACGAGAATGAAAATATGGTACATTGGAACATGTTAACTCCTGCCAAAATTGAATACTTAAGAGGAAATACAGCCAAACTTTCTCAAAACGGAAAAGTCCTTTTTCTTAAAATTACAGAGCCTCAAAATGCCGAATTTGTAAGTAGCCAGGCAAAATCAGACAATGCCTATGACGCACCGAATGAGGGAGTTACCCGGATAGGATTTGAAGTTAAAATCCCAAAAAATACGGCAACAAACCTTACCGTATGGCTTGTTCCGGAGGAAGATATTGTTCCTGAAAAAATCAAACCATTGAATTTGTGGAAAGACTAGCCATTGCCAAATATTGCCTGTTTCTTTCTTTATTACTCTGCCATGCTTATGGTCAAAATACCCTCAATATCAAAGACGATGGTTTTAGAGGCATTTGGTATTCAATCGGCAAAACAAACAATGAATATGTTTACAAATACAGCGGCGGTCTGGGCACCTATCCGGCCAATCATTACCCGTTTTCCGTTTATTCTGAAACAGCTAATAAAACATTCTTTTGCTATGGTGGTGCCTCAAAAGATTCCATACCCTCCCTTTTGCATGAGGTAGCTTACTTTGATCATAAAACGGGTGCAATTTCCAAACCGATTATTGTTTTAGACAAAAAGACAAACGATGCTCATGACAACCCGGTGATTAGTATCGATGATAGTGGTTTCATCTGGCTATTTTCCACTTCGCATGGGGTAGAGCGGCCCTCCTACATCCATGTAAGTACTAAACCTTACGACATTTCAGAATTTGCAAAAGTAGAGGCCCGTTTTATGAAAAACGGGGAAAACGTTCCCTTGAACAATTTCTCTTACTTGCAGATTTATTATGTGAAAAATCAGGGGTTT
>JAHEBN010000212.1 GCA_024645245.1 Jiulongibacter sp.
TGGGCTCCGTTCCGCTTCGGCTACGCCTACGCTCCACTCCGCCCAAGAAGCTTTAATAAATCATTTAAACTAATGATAATATTTTATACTTTAGAGATGTACTAAATATGGGGAGTCTACAATTTTGTTCCGGGTTTGACTGTTTTAAATTATTACCAATGGATAAGATAGCGTTTTTTGTAATTATTTTGTTTCTGAATAATGCAGTATTATTTGCCCAAGAGTCTACTGACTTGAAACCGGTGAGTACGTCAAACGAAGCCACAGAGGTTTCTGCAATTTTAAGTGATTGGGTCTTAAGTGGCTCTAATACTTATAATTTATCTAATGCTGTGGGTATTGGTACAAGTTCACCCGGATATAAACTTGATGTTTTACATGGTGGATCAAATGGTTTACGAATTAAATCCTCTAACCAATATTCAGTTGTAGATATTGACGCATTTAATGGAGATGCAGCACTAAGATTTTTCAATAATGGTTCTAAAAAGTGGATTTTACGTAGTTTCACTAATGATAATTTTCAGATTTTACATAGTAGTAGTGGTGGTGAAAGGATTGGCATCAACGCGGTAACCGGATACGTAGGCATTAATGACCCCAGCCCAGTCGCTCGCTTATCAGTCAATGGAGATATCAAAATAAAAGATGGCACTCAGGCGGTGGGTAGGGTACTCACCTCCGACGCTAATGGAGTAGCCTCCTGGCAGGCAAATCCAAGCAGCCCATTTTTAGTGTCAGGTGGGAATATCTATTATTCGGCGGGAAATGTAGGTATCAATACATCTACACCGAATGGCCGCTTGCAGTTTTCCAATGTTATAAGCAACAGAGGTATTGTGTTGTATGAAAATGCCAATAATGAACATCAGTACTATGGTTTTGGGGTCAATTCCAACACTTTGAGATACCAGGTAGGCACGAGCGGCAATCATGTGTTTTATGCAAGCATCAATAGCACCACTTCCAAAGAGCTTTTCAAAATCGCCTCTAATGGCAATATAAATGCTGCCGGAGTGATCTCATTTACCAGTGATCGTAGGTTGAAAAAGAATATTGAGCCATTGTTGAAGGTCATGCCTAAACTTAATGCTTTGCAAGGTTATCACTTTAATTGGATAGATAAAACCTATTCTAATAGGTTACAAACGGGTCTTATTGCACAGGAGGTAGAAGATATCTTTCCTGAACTCGTTGACACTAATGAGAGTGGCTATAAACTTGTCAATTACATAGGTCTTGTGCCGGTTTTATTAGAAGGTATCAAAGACCTCCAACATCAACTTGACGAAAAAACCATGGCGATTCAAGATTTAAAGGAGGCATTTGAGGATTTGAAATCTCAGTTCCTGTTACTTTCTGCATCGAATCAGAAATAAGATACATATTTTGGATAAAGTCATAAAATGCTTGGCCAAAAATTTCCTTAAAATCAACAAATAAGCAATAACCTGGGTTGTTCATTTTTCTCTACCGGTGCCCGGTGAACACAAGGGAGCACTTTACTTTCCGGATGATCCACGGCCAATCGCCACAAATGTCCCCGCCCTAAGTTTATAGGGCTTGCATTGGGCAAGGCCTGGTAATGCAGATCAAAGAAGTTTTCGATAAGAAAGGCTTCAAAACCTGTAGCTGATCCATTGTAGAGTTTTTGGAGTTCTGCACGTATTTCAGGAATCTGTATTTTTTGGATGGCTTCAGAATTGGGTAAAATATCACTCGACTCGCCGAAGTAAGTGCATAAAAAAGTGTCGGTAGGTACCGGAGATCGATCCACATGATAAGAATAGACATCGGTGGGAAAAAACGGGAAGGAATCGTCTCGCTCATAGTATTGAATCACATTAAGCACCGGAGCTGCTCCATGAGCGGTTAAAAGCTGCATATCATTTAGGAGAATATCCCGGGCCAGCTGCCCTTGCTTACTCAAATGCATTTCACGGAGCTCGTCTTCATCTAAAATCGTTATATTTTCACTTGGTTCTACCTTATTCACAATCTCCGCAAAATCACCAACAAGCTCACGCTTCCAGCAGATTGCATTTATTTCTCCCTGGAAAGGGGTGGAGACCAGGTCTTGGAAATTGTTTAATGTTAAGAATTGGGGCATGGATTGAGGTGGATTTATTTGCATTTATTTAATTTATTGTTCTTTTGAAGGAAGATTCTTAGTTTCTGCCAACACTGATTTCGCATTAATTTCGGTTACCACTTTTTTACCTGTTTTTGTCTCTAATTCTTTCAAGGAAAAGTTGCTCGGTTTCGGCAACATCGGTTTTGTAGTATTTTCCATCTGTCGACTGCATTTTCAGTTGGTTACAATTTGTAACCAACTGGCTGCCTTCTTTTTTTAACCGATTTTTTAATACTTTCCAATAATTATTTGGATTGGGACTTTCTGTTAATATACCAACTACATCCACTATGGATATATACCCTTTTTCCTTTTCGGCATCCCATAGGGTTCTTACTTGTCTTTCTTCAAATAAATTTATCGCGGTGTCTTGTGTCATGGGCAATAGCTGTTTTCTATGATTTTTATTTCTTCTTCAGGTTGTAAAGTTGGTAAATTTAACCTGTTCGCTCAAATGTATTTCTCCATTCAATACGGTATTCTGCATAACTTACAATCTCAATAAAATCACCGATAGTCTCACTTTGCCAGCTAACTGCATTTATTTCACCTTGCAAGATGATATCTTGAAAATTTTGGATACCGGGTTTAGGGTTTAGCTTGAGATGCAACTTTCAGTATTGCAAATAGCTAATGCCGTGTAGTTATACGAAGATGCGGCGTTTAGCCGCTGGGATCGTTGTACTTGAGTTCTGCGTTCGGCTTTCCTTGGTATAAGTCAGATTATCTCTTATCTTATTTATTCTGGTTTTGGACCTTTTGAAACAATAGTTCTCACCAAGCCAGGAAACCAACGTTGCAACCAAACAAAAACTCTCCCGTGGCTTGTGAAAATATAATTTCTTTTCCGCTTAATAATTGCATTCACCATAACTTTCGCAGCTTTATCTGTAGGCCACATTAAATTTGCCGGACGTGGGTCTGGCCGTTCCGGATGCCACACCCCTTCATTATCAACCCTGGCAATCTCGGACACTACAAATCCAGGATGAATGGTAGTACAACTCACACCGGTACCCATTAATTCAACCTGCAAGGTCAGGCCAATTGAATGTACAGCAGCTTTTGAGGCTCCATAAGCTCCGACATTAGGATTGGGTAGATAGGCACCAACACTGCCCACTAAACCAATGCGACCTTGGTTTTGCTTCAAATGTGGCAGGGCGTATTTTACTGTCAAGGCTAATCCGGTTACATTACCTTGTAATTGCTTATTCCAATCTTTTGCCGTCAACTTATCGATACTTCCAAAAACACCAAATCCGGCATTGGCCACCGCAACATCTAAACGTCCCCAATTGTCGATTATACTTTGAACAGCATTTTCTATCGATTTTTCTTCCATAATATCAAGCTGAACCACCAATGCTTCTCCACCCAAATTCTTAATCTCAAGAGCAATCTCTTCTAATAATTCTTTACGTCTGGCAGATAGAACCACTTTATATCCTAATCTTACCCACTCAAAGGCCATAGCTTTACCAATACCAGACGAAGCTCCTGTTATCCAAACTACGTTTTCTTTTGTGTTTGTCATTTTATTTATTTTTAGTCAAACTATTAGTTATTCAAGCTGATGTAAAACATAAGTCTATCTGAAATTTTAGGATATCCTTGTTACCTTACTTAAATCTAGCTATTTTTTTATAAGATTTCAACTGTCAATTTCTAAAGATGGCACCAAATCATTGACCACCCACCTAATCAAAAAAAATCACCAATAATCATTTAGAAATTAGAAGAGAAGCATTGCCGAATGGATACTGGTTATTACTTACGAATATAGCAATCTGTTTTTTCCGCGGCAAAGGGCTTTAGGCCTTTTTTACTTTTTAAAATCCAAGTCGCGGCATGGGATAGCAGCGGAGCTGTCCCAACGTAGGAGGGAAGCGGGAGCGGATAGCCCGGTTTCGGCTTTGCTGAAAGCCGCCCAAATGATTTTTTAACCAACCATACGTTTTTGATCATAAACTAAAATTGGGATTTTATCATTTTAGTCGAGAATCGCTTAAAGGGGAACTTGTTTTGAGAATTTATAAAAAAAATCGGTGATTTCTCTCTAAGCAATTTAGATGTCAATTGATACTGATTTTAAATGGTATTTTGTACCACAGGATTCTTTAAGTGACTAAATAACAGATATATACCATAAAATAAAACAATTGCTATATTAATCAAAAAATAACTGACGTATCATTTTTTTTTAATTTAATTTGATAAAAAAAATAAAATGAGAAAAATAATTCCTTGCTATTTCATGCTGTTTATTAGCTCTTACATTTCTGCTCAAAACGCAAAAGTAATAGACTCGCCAAATGGTACTGTAATTTCGAATATCGGTGGAGCAGACATCCCTTACTCCAGTTCAATTTTGGATATCCGAAGTAACAATAAAGGCGTATTGCTTCCCCGACTTAACGCTGATGTAGCCAGTCCTGTAGAAGGCTTATTCTATTACAATACTATCGGTCATAATTTCAGGTATTATGATGGAACAGCATGGCAAAATGCCTCTTTCGGGAACCAATGGAATGTAAATAACACAGACATATCTTACTCCTTAGGAAATGTGGGTATAGGGACAAATACCCCTGTGGGGGCTTTAGATATTTATAATGCAAATTCGTCGGTAATTCACTTTCATAATATTGCTACGGGTTCTACTTTACAAGATGGTTTTTATATGGGTAATGTAGGCTCTACTACCGGCTATATCTGGAATATTGAAAATGCACCTATTAGGTTCGCTACAAATAATGCTGAACGCCTAACTATTACTTCTGATGGTAATGTTGGTATCGGTTATAATGGGCCTACCTATAAATTATCGGTAAACGGCACCATTTATTCCAATGGCGATTATGTAAGTGGAAATTCACAGATTATAGGAACGGCTACCATTACTGGAGCAGTAAATGCGAATTCAAATTTGGCTGTTCAAGGTAACATCACCACAAATTCAGGTTCTGGAATAGTACGAAGTGGTAATGCTAATCAGATGGTAATTGAAGAGTATACTTCTCCAAATAATATTACCTATTCCTTATCTGCTGGTGAAACAATTTGTTGTATAGGAATCGGCTATACTACCTTTGCAACAAACCCATCTATTATAATTAATGAAACCACAGGTACAGTTACAAACCCAGGAAATATAGTTTATACAGTTGATTCCTATCCGGATAATCACTCTGCACTGATTCGTGTACATAATGTTGGGAGTACTGCAGCTTCAGCGGATCATGCAGTTATTCATGGGATGATAATTGGCAGGAAATAAGCTTGAGAACTAAGTTGTGAAATACAAAAGGAAATTATAAAAACGGTCATTTTTCCGTTCGGAATAAACAGTTTGATGTGAATTGCATTTTTTTAACTTTTGCCTTAAAAAAGTTAGTCTGGTCCAGCAAAATCACTGGGGAATGCCCGAAGGAAATTCAAATTGAAATAAATATAAATAGCTCATTTATTTATCTTTAGATTAAAAAATTGCAGCGGTATATCTGCTATTTTAAATTAATATGAATGATTTAATTAACTTATTTTGAGATGCTTAAATTACGTCAATTATTTTGGTAATAAGGCGTTTAGAATATTCAAGGAGCTTTATTAAATGGTAGTTTAACCTTGTATTTAAATTTAAGAGTTAGGGTATTTTTACACAAAAAATCAAATAAGTTAAATTTAATGTTTTCAAAAATTAAGCATAGACTCGTGTTAAATTAATAGTACAAATCATCTTTTGAATAAAATGTGAATTACATTAAAAAATACTTAATCTTCTAATGGGCAAGTGACTATTTGTATTTTTTTGATTTTGACTTTAGATTAAGAATAAAAAGTTAGGCTGGTATCAATTATATGACTTTGATTGCTTTTTTTTACTATTACATTAAGAAATCAAGATTTTAAATTTTATAAATGATCCTCATGAAATATTTAGTAGTCCTGTTTTTTTTTATCCCTGAGTGTATATGCCCAAAAAACCGAACATGTGATTTTGATCACCACCGACGGATTACGCTGGCAGGATGTTTTTAAAGGAGCAGATCCGGAAATTATTGCCGATAAAAATTTTACCGAAGATTCGGCGAG
>JAHEBN010000213.1 GCA_024645245.1 Jiulongibacter sp.
AGTAAGTTCGGTAGGTTTTGCCACCACCGATTTTCCGGTGGAATTTGAAAAACCAAAAATGGATGGTTTTACACCTCCAAAGCCAGGCCAACAGCCAGATCCGGCGATGATGGCCAAAATGATGTCGGCTTTTGAAAAAGACCTGGGAAATTTAACACTTCCCAATGATACCAAAGTACTGGACGCCGTAACGGTGACTGCCCAAAAGGCACTTTTGGAAATGGATATCGATAAAAAGATTTTCAATGTCGAGAAAAATATTGTGACCGCCGGTGGTACTGCTGTGGATGTGATGCGTAACATTCCATCGCTGCAGGTTGATATTGATGGAAATGTGAAATTAAGAAACGCCGCACCAACCTTGTTTATAGATGGCAGGCCCACCACGCTCTCTTACGATCAGATTCCGGCAGATGCCATCGAAAAAGTGGAAGTAATTACTAACCCATCAGCTAAATACGATGCATCAGGCAGTATGGCGGGCATCCTGAATATTGTATTGAAGAAAAATAAGAAAAGTGGTTATAATGGAATGGTAAATCTGGGTGCCGATAGATTGGGCGGTGGAAACCTGATGACCAACTTCAATGTTCGTCAGGGGAAAGTGAACTTTTCGGTAATGGGCATGGGCATGCGAATGCGGAATAATGTAACCGGAAACAGCGAGCGAAACAGCAGCATTGGCGGAATTACGGCCAATACCATGCAGGACATCAGCAGTAAAACCACCGGCTTGATGGGCTTTGGTAGAATTGGTTTAGACTATTACCTTTCCAATCGGACCTCTCTTTCTTTGGGTGGTGTGATGGGTGGTGGTAAGTTTACACCTTCGGAAGATATTTTGATTACCAATACCATTTCGGATGTGGTTTCTGTAAGTAACAGGCTTTCTAATTCCACCAGGCAATTCCAGCCTAAAGGATTTCAATTAGGCTTCAAACATAGTTTTCCTACCGCCGGCGAAGAACTGACCATGGACTTTAATTATTTCGGAGGTACCAATTACAATGACGCCACATACAATACGAATTACCTGAATTCGGCAGGTCAGATTACAGGAGTACGTATTCAGAAAAATACGGGTGATGGAAGTAATCGTTTTATGACCATACAAACGGATTATGTAAAACCATTGAAAAATGACGGAAGCTTAGAAACGGGTCTTCGTGCCCAAATCAATACCCTGGCGAATCAGAACGATAATACCCTAAAGGCTCTTGGATCAGATACCTACGTGAACATACCCTCGGCATCCACCAATTACGAAAGCAATAATAATGTATATGCCGCCTATATCTCCATTAGCGGAAAGGTCGGATCTGTGTTTTCTTACAAAACGGGTTTACGTGCCGAGAGTTCGGCTTACGACGGTAAATTATTGAATACCAACGAGAATTTCAGCAATACCTATCCGATAAGCTTATTTCCTTCTATATTTTTAAGCAAAAACCTGACTAAGACCGATCAGGTACAATTGAGTGTAACCCGAAGAGTAAACAGGCCCAATTTCTTTCAGCTTATTCCTTTTATTGATTACAGCGATAGTTTGAATATTACCAAAGGAAATGCCAACCTGGTTCCGGAATTTACAACTTCCGGCGAGCTATCGTACAGCAAGTCGAAAGGTACCGGCACATTTCTGACATCGGTATATTACAAGCATACTACTAACTTGATTACGCGGTATTTATCGCAGGAAATCAATCCGATTAGTGGCCGCCTGGATTTGATAAATACCTATATAAACGCCAACTCCAGCGATAATTATGGTGCTGAATTTACCTATACCAATAAAATTCAAAAATGGTGGGATTTTACGGCGAATGTGAATTTCTACAATTCAAGAATTAATACGGAAAACGTGGAGAACAGTACGCAGCAGGCTGCTTTATGGACAGCTTTTGGAAAAATCAACAACAATTTCAGCCTGAAAAATAAGTGGGTGATCCAGCTTTCGGGCGATTATCAGGGTAAGTCAAATATGCCGGTAAGTCAGGGCCAGAGCTTTGGACCGCCAATGAGTCAGGCTCAGAGTTCATCGCAAGGTTATATCGAGCCGTTTTATGGGGTTGATATAGCGTTTAAAAAATCCTTTATGAAAAAAGATGTGGCTTCCCTTACCTTATCCGTTAACGACATTTTCCGTACCCGGGGAAATACCCAGGTTTCGTATGGGGAAGGATTCTCTCAAACCTACTATCGCTTGAATAACCCGCAAATGGTGAAGTTGAATTTCTCTTTCCGTTTTGGACAAATGGATGCCAAAATGTTTAAGAAAAACGGAGCTGGTTCATCGATGGAGGGCATGCAAATGCAATAATCAGTAAAATATCCAATTGAAATAAGCACCTGATAAAGTCAGGTGCTTATTTTTTTATACTCAAAGCACCGGAGGGACAATTATTAACGGTAGCAATAATTTCTTCGGAGCTTGCTCCATCCATTTTTATCCAGGGCTTTTCACGGGGTTGAAAAACCGAGCTAAGCCCACGTGCACATTTGCCGGAATGTGTGCAAACGCCCGACTGCCACACTACGGTTATTTCGCCGTTACTGTATTCTTTCTTTAAATTTTTCGGATCCATAAGAGTGCTTTTTTAAGGTGAATATTTCTAATGCAATTTAAGAAATCTCAGCTAAGCCTTAGTCTTTTTTTGATTAAAATGAACTGCAAATAATAGGATAAGGCTTGGATTGAATCAAAAAATGATATTACATGTTATAACATCGATTGGTTAGAAATGATTTAGAATTAAAAGATAATTTCCCAATGAAACGTAAAGATTTTCTTCAGACACTCTTAAGTATACCGGCCATGGGCACACTTTCTGGTTTTAAAAATTTTGCAGATTCTTTACCGGTTCAGTCTAAACGAATGCCGGTTTTATTTACCTCCCATGGTAATCCGATGGATATTCCTTTGTCGAAAGAAGAAAGACCTTTTTGGGATGCACTGTATCATTTAGGTAATGATTTACAAGGTAAATACGAGCTAAAAGCTGCTTTGGTGGTGTCGGCTCACTGGTGCACCAAAGGTACTTTTGTCAATATTTCGCCCGAACAAACCCAGATTTACGATTATTACGGGTTTCCTGAAAACTATTACGATCCGAAATACAAAGCCACAGGTTCGCCCGAAATAGCCAGAGAAGTGACCCGAATTATACCTTCGGTGCACGAAACCACCGATTGGGGACTCGATCACGGGGCTTGGCCCATGCTGATGCATTTATTTCCGAAAGCCAATATTCCGGTTTTTCAAATGAGCATCAGCTATTACGAGTCGCCTCAATACCATTACGAATTGGGTAAACAACTGAAATCACTTCGTGAAAAAGGGGTTTTGATTATCGGTAGTGGCTCCATGATTCATAATCTCCAGATTTTAGGGCCTAAAATGAGGTCAGGCGATAGGAGTCCGTTTGGCTGGGAAGCCGAATACGACGCCTGGCTCAAACAACAAATTGATGAACGAAATTTCAACAACCTCATCAATTACGAAACCAGCCATAAATTGGGTAAACTGGCAGCTCCCACACCCGACCATTTCGTACCTGTTCTGTATAGTTTGGGACTAAGTGATCCGAAAGATGAACTCCATTATTTTTACGAAGGAAAACCAAATTTGCCTGCTTTTTCGGAGCGGAGTTTTATCCTGAGCTGATTTATTTTGTCGTAAAATAAGCATTATTAAATAGTAGGGCTGATTTCTTGAACAATGGCTTTTATGTTTTCTAACAGTTCAGGATTAGTAATTCCAAGTTCATTGTCAAAATTTTGGTCAAAAGAAGGTAGAGAAAAAGTATTCAGGATCACGGCTCCCCGGAATGGAAAAGTTGCCTTGGCATGCTCGAGTACCGAAGATCCACCCCGTGCACCAGGCGAAGTGGCCAAAAGTAACATGGGCTTATCGTTAAATATTTTTCTGCCGGGTATTCGGGATGTCCAGTCAATCAGATTTTTAAATCCGGCATTGAATGAGCCGTTATTTTCGGCCAACGATAGAACTATCAGATCAGATTCATCCATAAGTTTGGCAAAAGCCCTTATTTCCGTAGGGATTTCTATGGCATCTTCCAATTGTTTGCTAAAAAGCGGTATATCTTTTTGGCTTAAATCGTAAGTTTCAATAGGTGCGTTTTCGAACAAAGAAGCCACAAAATTGGCCAGTTTTCTATTAATGGAATCTTTGCTGTTGCTGCCACCAATGGCTAAAATCTTTTTCATAGATAAATGTCAAAATTGATAATGACGGTAAGTTATTAATTATTCTGATCAAACTTTTTTTTGGGATCTTAAGTAATCTCAATTTCAAAAAATTCATGATATTTAAATCTGATGAGAAGAATGAAGTTGGAAGAAGAATATTCATTAAGATTTTCTTTAGAAGATGGGTTACATACCATGACTTAAACTTCTTTTTTTCCGGATCATTTGTACAACCACCCCTTTGGAGTTAGCACAAAGAGCGTATCCGAATCGATTGAGATCATCACCATCTTAAAAGTCGAATATTTATGAATTATACAAAATCAGGGGATACATAATAAAATTCGGGAAAACCTAATAGGGTAGAATTTTTAACAGTGAATAAGGATTAAATATGGAGTCTTGATTGGGATATATGTATTATTCTGCCCGGATACATTTTAAGGTTATCAGGTTATGGCATATATTTTTGCTTAAATGGCATCAAAAAGATATATGGTGATGGTACCCTATAAATTAACGGGGCTTCCGATTGTTATTTGATGCAAAAAAAATTAAACACTATTTCTAAAGACAAGTACTACAGAAGCCATTTTTTCAAGACCTATAGATGGTTCTTACTTTGCTCATAATTTTATACTTACTAATTTGTATTTAAAAGTTAGGCTTACCGGTATAATGCAGTGTTATTTCGATTACCTTGTTCAATAATCGAATAGTTATTTCTTCTAAAAATTCATTTAAAATCGCATTTAGATTGAAAGTGAATAGTTTTCGATTAAGACTGATTCTTACTGATGGAATTTATTAACTTAAATTTGTACAATTAATAAAGAGAATAATAAAATTTTTACATGGCAAAGAACCCACATTATTTATCTCAAATGGCTCACGTGGAGGTTTTAACCAAAGACCTTGATAAATCTGTTGAGTTTTTCCGTGACGTGGTAGGCATGGATGAGACCGGAAGGGAAGAAAATTCGGTTTACCTGAGAGCTTGGGGCGATTATTTTCATCATACCTTAAAATTGACACAAAGTAAAGAGTCAGGTCTTGGGCATATCGGTTGGCGAGCAGACAGTCCTGAAGCTTTGGAAGAATGTGTGGTCTATTTGGAAAGCATCGGTGCAGGTCGTGGTTGGTATGATGGCGACCAGGGACACGGAAAAGCCTACCGTTTTCAATCGCCAGAAGGACACATGCATGAGGTTTTTTGGGATGTAGTTTGGCTGAGAGAAGAAGGTGACAGAGGAAGTGTTTATGCCGATAGATATGCAAGCAACAGACTCAAAGGTGCCAATCCGCGTCGTTTTGACCATGTTACCTACATGGTTTCAAAGGGTGCGTATCCAGCTGAAAAAGCATTTTGGAAAGCAATGGGCTTTAAAAACCCGGACGAAATCAGAATTTCTGACGAGATTCCACCAATCGGAGGTCTGCATACTTTGGCAAATCTTTCGCACGATATCGCCATTTTCACAGATCCGAATATTGAGCCAAAACAAGCGGTTTTGAACCATATTTGCTGGAATGTAGACAGCCGTGAAGAAGTACTTTTAGCCTTAGATTATTTCATAGAAAAAGGCTACAAGAGTGTGATGGGAGCTCCAACACGCCACAAGGCGGATGAAGGATTCTTTATCTATATCATCGATCCGGGCAGTGGGGTATTATTTGAATACTATGCCTGTGCCAGATTAGTTTTCGCACCCGATCACTTGGATGTTCATTACCTAAAAGACAATCCAAACGATGCATGGGGATCAGCCAATCCTTTCGCTGAGATGGGTAAAGGCAAGAAAATGGGTATTTCGGAAGATGGCACGGTTAAGCCGGCGGACATATAGTGATTTCGGATTTCGGAATTCTGAATTCGGATAATTTGTTGGGATTTTTAGTTGCATTATTTGCTCGATTAGTAATTTAGATATTTTTGAAACTAAATTAATTTCAAAATGG
>JAHEBN010000059.1:0-15254 GCA_024645245.1 Jiulongibacter sp.
TCTTTGAAAAAAATAAATATTACAATTTTTAATCTGGCTATTCTACTACTTGTAATTTTTGATTTTCTAAGGGTGGATAAACGTTATTTTAATAATGATGATTTTGTCTCTAAATATGAACTTGAGGATGTATTTGTACCCAATAGTGCAGATTTAGCCATTTTAAATGATAAAGATCCCGATTTTAGGGTTGTTAATCTCTCCACAGGCTTTTGGTCAGATGCCCGAGATTCCTATTTTCATAAATCAATAGGGGGGTATCATGGTGCAAAACTTAAGAAAACTCAGGAATTGTATGAGTTTGCCATGATAAAAGACGGGCGATTGAATATACCTGTTTTGGATATGTTGAATACGAAGTATTTTATAAATAAAGACCAAAGTGGAAACCTGGTTGCACAGCCCAATCCTGGTGCCTTAGGTCATTCGTGGTTTGTTGATTCATTGATCGTTGTAGATAATGCAGATAAGGAAATTGAGTTTATAAAGAATTTTAACCCGGGGAACACGGCAGTAATTCAGTCGAAATTTGGCTTGCAAAGCAGCACTTTTAGTCCTGATAGTTCTGATTATATTTCTTTAACAAGTTATAAGCCTCATCAATTAATGTACAAGAGTAAAACAAGCAAGGACTTGTTTGCTGTGTTTTCGGAAATTTATTACCGGGGAAACAAAGATTGGATATCCTATTTGGATGGCAAAAAGACGGATCATTTTCAGGTAGATTATGTACTAAGAGGTATGTCGATTCCCGCTGGCGAACATGAAATCAAGTTTGAGTTCAGGCCTGAGTCGGTCGAAAAAGGTAAGTATATTGATTTGATTGCTTCTGTGTGTTTGGTATTATTAGCAATTGGGACCCTTTTTTTTCTTTCTAAAAAGAAATAAATTGATCGATGAAAATTTTAATGATTAACACTTTTGAAGAAAGTGGAGGAGCATCTCTTGCATGTAAAAGATTGATTGAAGCTATTCGATCGGTTTCAAAAGAAGAGGAAATTGAGGTTAATCTTTTAGTGCTTCATCAATCAGAAAATAAAAAATCGGTTCAGACTGGTAATGCTTATAATTTATATTTGGAGAAATTGTTTTTTCTGTTTGTAGAGAAAAACTCCAGCATAAGATTTGCATTCTCTACTGCATGCTTCGGTACTGATATTTCTACCCACCCTCTTGTATTAAATAGTGATATTATTCATTTACATTGGATTAATGCAGGCTTTTTAAATCTCAATTCATTAGAGAAATTATTAAGTCTTGACAAAAAAATTTATTGGACTTTTCATGATATGTGGCCCTTTACGGGTGGTTGTCATCAATCTGGTGAATGTGAGAACTATGTGAATAAATGTGGAAATTGCAACCAATTTTTGAGATTTGATTCTGACAATGATTTTTCAAATAAGATTTGGCAAAGGAAAAATTCAATTAAGGGTCTAAAAAATATCAGAGTCTTATCTATAAGTGCTTGGATGACTGAAAGAATAAAAAAAAGTAGTCTTTTTTCAATGAATAGGTTACATCAACTTCCTAATGCATTGAATTCTGATATTTTTAAGAAAACTTTATATAAGCAAGAGGGGATAATAAATGAAGATAGAAGAATAAAGATTTTATTTATCGGTGCTGTAATTGATAATTATTTTAAAGGGTTTGGCTTATTTCTTGACTTTTTGAATCAGCTTAAAAATAGGAATGAGAATATTGAAGTAATACTTATCGGTTCAATAAAAAATAAAAACTTAATTAAAATACCGTTTCCAACTTTATGCCATGGAGTAATTAATGACGAAAATAAAATGGTAGAAATTTATAACAGTTCAGACATATTTCTTTCTACTTCTCCAAACGAATCATTTTCATATACTGTATTAGAGGCAGCATTTTGTGAAACCCCCGTTCTTGCATTTAATACAGGAGAAATTGAAAATATGGTTAATCATAAAATACGTGATTTTTTGGTAGAAAATTATAATACAGAAAGCTTTGTTGAAGGGTTCAATTGGTTGAAATTAAATATGTTTGAAAATTACATATTGACGGCAAATGCAAACCTAAAAAAGTATACCTATCCCTATGTAGGTAAAAATATCTTGGAAATTTATCATTCGTAAAACTTAGTGATAAAATATTTCCAGTTTGGGCCTTTATTTCAGAAACTGACACCTATTTTTCAAAATAGGATAAAATTAAAAAATGCTAACCTTATTTTGCATGGTTTCTAGATAAAACAAAATAATTTATGCATCTCCGATAAATACTGGTTTTAAATGTATTTCTAATATAATTAATAGTTTCTATACTTTGTTTCACTTGAAGTGGAAACGGAGGAATTCCTTCAGATAGGCTTGTTTGATATTTTTTTGTTGTGTTGGTAAAATTGGTGCCGCTTCCATCTGTGCCAATATTTCTTATTTTAGAATATTTGGGAACTAGGCAATAAAGGTCTTTTTCGTAATGGAAAAATGTCCAGCGAATAGCCCAGGAATCTATTAATGATTGGTTTTGTTTTTTTAGCATGGGAATGAGGTCTCTTCCTGCATTTTTAAAATCGTCAACAGCCTTTGAATCTGAAATGAATTCATCGTATTTTTTTAATGCCCAATCCACTTTAAGCCAACGATTCTTCCACGTAGCCCAGCCCCAGGAGGACGCTCTTTTAATGAAAAAGTAATCATCTTTCAGGTTGTGTTTTTCCAGCATAAAAGAAAACCCGGATATGGAGCCAATTTTTGAATTATCTTTATAAAAATCTAAAGCATTGTTCATAAAAAGTAAAAAATCTTTTGAGCATATCAGGTCATCTTCCATTACAATTACCTTCTCAAATTTTTCTAAAATTTCTGTGACACCCTCAATCACCGATTTAGCTAATCCTTTATTTTCTTTAGATCTTTGGATAATTATATTTTTAAAGCCTGTAACTTTGCCTATATACTCCCGAACTTCATCTACTTTGATTTTATCATCAAGTTTGTCAGATTTGGCCCCATCTGAAAAAATGAATAATGTCGAGTCTTTGGCAATAGAATTTTCTTTTAAAGATTCTACCGTGAGTTTAAGATGGTCGGGTCGGTTATAACAAAATAGAGCAATTGGAGCGGGCATATTTAAAAATAATAAGTTCAAAAAATACCTAAACACTTTACAAAGTAAATAGCTTATAATTAATAATGACAGTAATAAAAAGGCAAACTGTATTTGGTACTGTATTTTCGTATGCCGGAGTGCTAATTGGTACCTTAACTCAGGCATTTTTATTTACGAAATACCTGGAAACAGATCAGGTTGGGTTATTTGCTATGATATCTAACTGGGCCTTGATTTTTGTCTTTATTGCCAATCTTGGTTATAACAGTGCTGGTACAAAATACTTTGACAAATTCCGGGATAAAGCATTAGATCACAAGGGTTATCTTTTTAATGGAATTGTTTTTTTTATTATTGGTTTATTGCTGGTTTGGTTTCTGTTGAATCATTTTCGGTATCAGATTCTCGCAAATCCTGCCAATGATAGTCATCTTTTTGAAAAGTACTATGGTTACATCTTTCCTTTGGTAGTGGCTACCGGTTTGTTTAATATTTTTGATAATTATGCCAAAGGATTATATGATACGATTATGGGGAATTTTTTAAGTCAGTTTCTCCAAAGATTTTTGGTGTTTTTAGTTATACTGTTCTTTATTCTCCATTTTTATAGCTTCGATAATTTAGTATTATTTTGGTTTATTGGAATGTCTGTCCCCACCATAATCATGCTATTGTATTCAATTAGGCTTGGTGATTTTTCTTTAAAACCGAGTTCATTTCTTATAAACTCTCATTTTTTTAAGGATTTTGCCAGGTTTGCAGGGTTTAGTGTTATCACAGGCTTAAGTTCAATTGTCATTACCAAGCTTGATAGTCTTCTGGTGTATGAATATCTTGGTTTAAGTCAAATAGGTATTTATAATTTCTGTTTGTTATTCGGTAGCGTAATGACAATTTCTTATAATGTAAACATGAAAGCCTCAACTGCTATAGTTTTGGATGCCATGGCGGTCAATGATTACAAGAAAATTGAAAGTATTTTTGTCAAAAGCAGTAATACGCAAGTAATATTTGGAACTTTATTATTGGTTTTGGTTTGGATAAATATAGATACTTTGTTCTCTTTTATTAAACCCGAATATGCAGCGGGTAAATATGTGATATTAATAATCGGACTGGCTAAATTATTTGACTTGTCGTCAGGTATTAATTCTTTGATTTTAGCATATTCCAAATATTATAAGCTTGATTCACTATTGGTACTTTCTTTTGTGGGATTATTATATTTATTAAATCATTGGCTAGTACCAGCCTATGGTTTGAATGGTGCAGCCATAGCAGCCCTGATTTCAACTATTTATTACAATGCTTTCCGGAATATTCTTATTTGGAAATTCAACAGGATACATCCCTATAGGAAATCTTTAATATTTATTATTCTTATAGGTATAATATTAGGTACTATTGGTATTTATCTACCAGATTTAGGAGAATCGGTTTTTTTAAGAATAGTTACTTTAGTATACAAATGTGCTTTTTTAGGAGGCTTTTATATTTATTTTATTTATAGTCTTAATATTTCAGAGGAGTTTAATTCTGTATTAAAAAGGGTTCTAAAGTTTTTTTAAAACAAAAATTCCGCAACCCATTTTACAACCTAAATTATTATTTATGAGATCTTCACTAAGCGTTACATCTGTATGAAATTTATCTTTATCGTCAATAAAGCTAAAGGAAATGATTTCATATTTTTCTTGAAACAAATTAAGAAGATAAGAAATACTAAATATCCTATGAGCATTAAATGCGATCGTGTTGTGTCCAATCTGTGTTGAAAAATAAAACAGGCCGCCTTTTTTAAGAATTTTATACATGTTGTCCAATCCTTTAATATGCCCGTCAAGATCAATTTGGTCTCCATACCGCCCGAGACCGAAGTGTTCAATTGTATGCAAACAAGATAATGAATCGGTACATTCAATCAATTCTTTTTGAGGCTGCATTAAGTCGGCCTGTATGAAGTTAACATTTAATATATCGTTTTTCAGAGTTCTTATATCAAAAACGTCGATTTTTCGAAAAGAAGCGACATGGGTTACAAAGCCATCAATTCTGGAACCTATATCAATATGTCTGATTGGATTCTTTTGGAATATTAAATTGGCTACATATAAATCCTGATAAAAATACTGACCACGGGCTTTTCCACTTTGGTCATGTTTATCTGTTAAAATAGGATAATATTTAAACTTCCATAAGCTATCATTTTTGGCATAATATTTTTTAACCCTCTTTAAATCCAGTAAATATCCGGCAAAATATTGAATGTTTGTAAACAAGATACCCGGATTAAATCCGCAATAACCAAGTATGAAATAAATACCTTTCTTGATTTTTTTCATAATAAAAAAATGTTCTTTAAAAAAAGTTTTAAAATTTGTTCATTGAAAGTAGATTAAAATAATAATTATTCAATTACTGAAATTAATTCTTTTTGATTCCCGATTTTCTCCGCCATTACAGCGAAACTGCTTTTGGGATTGTAAATTATTTTAAGGCATTTGGCTAAACAATAAATATCAATAATCGCACTATGTATTCCTGTTTCCGTATTTCTGTTTAATGGAATTTCCTTAGAAATAATTTGACTGGGATATTTTTGAAGAAGATACTTTTTTACTTCGGGATCATCTGTCGCCAGAAAGAATTTACTCGAACTCTCCTTTTTTAACTCCTCTTCAATTTTGGAAATATAAACTTGAATTGGTGATTCGTTGATAATATCGCTGTGATCCGTTCGCCTAATATGAATTCCTATACATTTATTTGGTAAATGTATACGATCAATCTGAAACTGAAGCTTATCAGTAAGGTTGAAATTATTGAAGTCTGGAAATGAGTAAAATTGATAGCAGGTTGCCAAAAAAATATTTTTCTTTCCAGTTAAAAGACTTTCGATTTCATCGTCAGTTTTGTTTAGTACATCAGAATCGAACAAGACCTTATCATAAAATAACCCAAGTAGTTTCCGGTAGAAACTTTCATATTTATTGATATATATATGTTTAATAAATTTTAAGAAAAACCAATATTTTAAGCGACTCGTCTGTTTAAAATCAAATCCTAAAGATTTATATAATGTATTTAAAGGAGCAAATAATTCTGTTTTTTTAAGCCAGACAATTTCAATTTTAGATTTGTTTTTTTGAGCCAGGAAATTGACGGAATTTAATACGCGTAGTCTGTTTCCTAATCCACCAAAAGGAATTACTGTAATTTTTGAATTCATTTAATTCTTTATTTCAGCTAGGAAATTTGAATAATGGAAAATTTCAACTTTTTCATTATAAGTTTTAATTTCATCAAACCCATCTTTTAAAATTCTTGAAATAACATATTTATCAGCTAATAAATCCAAGAAATCCTTTATGAAAACCCGGGGAATGACATGTGTTCCACCAAATTCAAACTGGATAAATTCGATTTTATTATTAGCAATCATGGATGATGCTCCTTTTAATACTTCTAATTCATGTCCTTCAACATCAATTTTTAATAAATCAATTGAATTAATATTGTTCTCTCTACAGTAGTCGTCAATAGTAATTATTTCGACAGAATCTGATATTGAATTTGAATTTTGATGATAGAATGATGCTAAAGTGGGGGCCTCTTTCTCATAATAGAAAATTGCACTACTTTTTGATGAGCCTAATGCAACTTGATTAAAAGTTATGTTATTAAATTTTAAATTTTTTAATAGTTCTTGATAGGTAGGCAAAATTGGTTCAAAGCAATGAATGCGTACTTTGGAACCTAAAATATTAATTACATTCCTGGAATATTCTCCGATATTTGCCCCAACATCGAATACTACAACTCTTTTTTTATCGCCAAATTTTTTATTAACATATGACAAAACATACTCTTCGCCCACTCCAACCATACCATAATTTAACCCCTTTAGTGAAAAATTATAAATTAAAGTAAATAATCTTTGGAATCTTTTCAGTCCAAATATTGGGGTAAAAATTTTAAATATAAGTTTTGAAAGCATATCTATCTAAATAAAGCAATTTTTAACAAATATTCATATCACCCCCGCTGTGCACCCACCACCGCAAGCGAAACCATATTTACAATTTCTCTTACAGAAGAACCTAATTGCAAAACCTGTACCGTTTTTTTCAATCCTAAAACTATAGGACCTATTTTTTCGATGGAGGCCATTTCTTTTACCAGGTTGTAGGCAATATTTGCGGATGATAGATTTGGGAAAATAAGAACATTAGCTCCTTTATCTGCCAACTCACTGAATGGGTGATTCTCTTTTAAAAGTGCCGAATCGAAGGCAAGGTGAGCTTGCATTTCACCATCTACCACCATTTCCGGATGCTTTTCTTTCAGAATTTTGACTGCCGTACGCATTTTTATGGCTGCCGGTCCATTTGGTACAGATCCAAAATTGGAGTAGGTAAGAAATGCAATTCTGGGTTGAATATTGAATTTTCCCACTTCTTCAGAAGCTAATTCAGCTATTTCCACCAGTTCTTCAACAGTTGGATCAAAATTGATAGTGGTATCTGCCATAAATATTGGCCCGAATTTACTCATCAAAATATACATGCCGGAAACTTTTTTTACTCCGGTTCTTTTTCCGATTATCTGTAAAGCTGGTCGTATGGTATCCGGATAATTACGACTCAAGCCACCGATCATGGCATCGGCCTGACCCGTTTCCACCATCATGGCTCCATAATAGCTGCGTCGCTTAATTATACTATGTGCCTCTTCGAATGAAAATCCTTTGCGTTTTCGCTTGTCGTAAAACAGATCACCATATTCATTAAGTCTTTCTTTCTCTAAGGCTCCTTCTGGTTTTTGAGGATCAATAATATTTACGTCGCCCAATGATAATTTGTTTTCTTCGATGATTTTCCTGATTCGCTTTATGTTACCTAAAAGGATTGGGCTTGCCATTTTTTCTTGAACCACTTCCTGAACAGCTTTCAGCACGCTAAGATTTTCGGCATCTGCAAAAACAACTCTTTTTGGGTTTTGGCGGGCTTTGTTTTCAATTACTTTGATCAAGCTGTTATCCAATCCCAATCTTTTGGAAAGTTGCAATTTATAGGCATCCCAATCGGTAATCGCAATTTTGGCTACACCGGAATCCATGGCGGCTTTGGCTACTGCGGGAGCCACAGTGGTTATTAAACGAGGGTCTACAGGCTTAGGAATTATATAATCTCTTCCAAATGAAAGGTTTTTTTCTCCATAAGCCAGGTTTACCATTTCAGGAACAGGTTTTTTTGCGAGATCTGCCAGGGCAAGAACCGCAGCCAATTTCATTTCCTCATTAATGCTGCTTGATCTCACATCCAGAGCTCCCCGGAAAATATATGGAAATCCCAAAACATTATTCACCTGATTGGGATAATCGGATCTCCCGGTTGCCATAATTACGTCTTTTCGAGCCGACATAGCTTCTTCGTAGCTTATTTCAGGAGTAGGGTTGGCCATTGCAAATACAATACAATCTTTGGCCATGGAAGCCACCATTTCCCGGTTTAAGACATTTCCTTTGGAAAGGCCAATAAAGACATCTGCACCTTGCAATGCCTCAGCCAAGCTGGTTTCTGCTGGCATGGCGGCATTGGCAAATTCTGATTTTTTACCATCTAAATTCGTCCGTGAAGGGTGAATTAGACCTTTGCTATCAAACATAAAGATGTTTTCTTTATTCGCTCCCAAACTTTGATATAATCGGGTACAAGAGATTGCAGAAGCACCTGCACCATTAACGATAATCTTTACTTCTTCTATTTTTTTATCAACCAGTTCCAGAGCATTTACAAGGGCTGCTGCACTAATAATAGCAGTACCGTGCTGATCATCGTGCATCACGGGAATGTTTAATTCTTTTTTAAGCCTTTCCTCAATTTCGAAACATTCCGGTGCCGAAATATCTTCGAGGTTTACCCCACCAAAAGTCGGCTCTAATATTTTAACTGTTCGTACAAACTCATCGACGTTTTTTGTATTAAGTTCCAGGTCAAAAACATCAATATCTGCATATATTTTAAACAAAAGTCCTTTACCTTCCATTACAGGTTTTCCGGCAGCAGGACCAATATCGCCTAATCCCAACACTGCCGTACCATTACTTATAACAGCTACCAGATTGCCTTTAGCAGTGTATTTATAAACGTCTTCCGGATTTTTTTCTATGGCCAGACATGGATCGGCAACTCCCGGCGAATATGCCAGAGATAAGTCACGTTGGGTGGCATATGCTTTTGTCGGGATAACTTCAATTTTGCCTGGTCTGCCATTTGAATGATATTCCAGTGCTTCTTTATTTAAGTTTGTGATTTCGTTCATAGGTAAGAATTCAATATTTTATGGGTAAAGTTAACAACATTTAAACTTTACCCATATTTATTTCCGGTAATGATATTTTTTAGATTGATAATGATTTCGTTTTACATATTCATCAGCATTGAGGAGTGCGGTGAATGCCACAATAGCAGATCATTTGGCTTCTAACTGAACAATTCAGTTAAATGGATATTTTGATCTGCATTTACGGAAATAATTGGGGATTGATATATTTTATAGTTTTCGGTGGAGTCGGAGAAGAATACTGTCAAAAACACCACCGACCAGAAGATCATTATTTAACGAGTCCTTTTCATAATATGCACCCACACTACTTCCCGATAATGGGTCTCCATCGTTCATGTATAATAATTCCTGCAAAAAACGATAAGGTCTTTCTGGTAAATAAACTACCTTAATTATTGCGGATGGTGATCTGTTATTTTCATTTTTTGCGTGTTTCAGAAACATCAATGTTTTTGGATGTGTACCAATCAGGAGGTTGCCATACTTGTCTAATTCAATATTATCAGGTGATGTTTCCAGGTATTTTTCATCCAAAAGTTCCAGTTGTTTTTGACCAGGAGTATTTTTGAAAACATACAATTTATTCTCTATTGTAGCCGTAACATAAAGGTATTTGTGATCGGGCGAAACATTTATTCCGTTCGGGTAGCCCATTTTGGGGCCAGTTTTAAATGCGTTTCCATTATTAAAATAAACTACATAACCACTTTTATTTTTCACAAAATCTCCCTTTGGGCCATCAAAACCAGATTTTGCTCCATGGTCATTTGTAAAATAAAACTCATTTTCCCCGATTGCATGAATATCATTTGGTGAAATCATGAGTGGGTGAGTGAAAACCTTAGGATTTAGAAGGCTGTCGTTCAAAATACTAAATCGAATAACTTCATTCTTTTCTGCATGATTGATTACAAATAAGTATTTTTTATTTGAACTTGTCTTAAGAAATGAAATACCATGCGGCTTGAAGTTTTTGAAATGGTGAATTTCGCTTAAATTTGAAAAATAGGTAGTATCATTTTTTAAATCGACACGATATAAATTACCATTATTCGTTCTGTTTCGCCTATCACTTGATGAAATGTAGGCTATGCCTGTTTCCTGATCTATCGTGATATCTTCTAAACCCGGGGGAGAAGATATTACCTCAGTAGTACCTATAAAATGATTATAGGTATCTCTAAATACTCCTGCTTCTTTTAGAATATAAAGCACAAATAATAGCAATAGAATAAAAATAGTGAAGGTTAATCTCTTTAAAATAAATATCATATCAGCTAAAGTTATCTTTAAAAATGTCTTCGGTTTCGTCTAAATGGCCGAAGGCATAATTCATTTTATTTCGGTCAAATTCATTTTCATTATTTGCCAGCCAAATGGTAGCTACACCATTTCCGATGAAATTGGTGATTGCCCGGGCTTCTGACATAAATCTATCTACGCCGAGAAGTAATGCCAGGCCTTCTACAGGAATTACTTTTATAGCACTAAGCGTAGAAGCAAGTACAACAAAACCACTGCCAGTTACACCTGCTGCACCTTTCGATGTCACCATCAAAATCCCAATAACAGTTAAGATTTGTTCAATACTAAGTTGCACGTCAAAAACCTGAGCCAAAAATAAAGTAGCCATTGAAAGGTAAATGGTGGTACCATCGAGGTTAAAAGAATACCCCGCAGGCACCACCAGTCCAACAACGGATTTTGAGCAACCCATTCTCTCCAGTTTCTCCATTAATGAAGGTAGACCAGCTTCAGACGAAGAGGTACCCAATACGATAAGTAATTCTTCGCGAATGTACTTAAGAAAAGAAAAAATGCTGATTTTGTAGTAATTCAAAATCATATTTAGTATCACAAAAATAAATAAAGCCATGGTAATATAAACCGAAAGCATAAGTTTGCCTAACGGTAATAGTGTATCAATGCCATATTTACCAATTGTAAATGCCATACCACCAAATGCTCCAATAGGGGCAAGAATCATCACAAAATGCAAAGCCTTAAATACCCATTTTGAAGCAATATTTAAATAATTGGTTACAAAAGATCTATTCCTGGATTTACTTAACCAAATTCCAAATAAAATGGAGAAAAGTAAAACCTGAATGGTATGATTTTCTTTTAAAAAACTTATCCAACTGAATTCAGAGGCTCCTGCAGCATATTGTTCTACCGATGCTCCCGAAGAGTTACCCGTAACACCCTTTCCGGGTTGAATAATATTTGCTACTAATATTCCGGCTAATAAGGCAAATGTGGTTACCACTTCGAAGTAAATAAGGGCTTTACCTCCAACTTTCCCAACTTTTTTAAGGTCACCCATTCCGCTTATTCCAAGTGAAATAGTTAAGAAAATTATTGGGAAAATAAAGAGTTTTACCAAATCGATAAACCTGCTTCCAAGCGGTTTCATTTCAATAGCCAGATTAGGATTTATTGAACCCAAAATTGCACCGGCAGTAATTGCAGATAGCACCCAGAAAGTCAGGTTAGAAAATATTTTTCTCATTTTCAGGCAAATTTAAAAGCCTTCATATAAGCGGCATCTTTTACTGAATCTTCAAGTGGTGTGCTGTTGTCAAATCTTTCTTGTTCTACAATATATCGGATTACTCCATTGTCTCTTGCAACCGATAAAATTTCAGGGAAATTGATTCTTCCTGTGCCCACCACACAAGATGCTCCTAAAGGCCAGAAGTCTTCTTGTGGGCCTTCTGTTGCTTCAATTTCTTCAACTTTTTCTTTTGAGTATAAATCTTTTACATGGACCAATTTGTACCGATCATTGTGTTTTTTTAGCCACTCTTCGGGGTTTTGACCCGCTTTTATTGCCCAGTAAATATCTAATTCAAAATCAACCATTCCGGTTGTAGTTCCATCTAATAGCATATTTTCCGGAAGGGTTCCATCTTCCAATGGCAAGAATTCAATATGGTGATTGTGGTAACCCATTTTTATTCCTGATTTTGTGCAGATTTCAGCTTGGCGATTCAATCCTGCGACCACTTTTTCCCATTCATCTTTTTTGCTTAACTCTCCTGGAAAAGGGTTTATCAGGTGCGTCATCCCAATAGATGCAGCATCATCTGCCAGTTTTTTAAATTCATCTTCTAATGCCAGATCCAAAGTATAATTTGAATTGCAGTGTGCCGAATACATATTTAGACCTACTTCATCCAAATAAGATTTAAATTCTTTGGCTTGCATTCCCCAAAAAATACCATTATCTCCCCCAAAGCTTTCCACGTAATTATAACCCGCATCGGCCAGTTTTTTAAGAGTGGCTTTGGGATCAATTGCCATATCTTCTTTTACAGTCCATATTTGAATCCCAAATTCGCTAAAGCCCTCATTAATATTTTGCTCCTTATTTTCATTATTTCCAGATGAACAACTGCTTAAATAATTTATTATTAAAGGGCTCGCACTCAGTAGCCCTATAGACTTAAGGAATGATCTTCTATCATTAAAATTCATAATGTTTAAATTGGTTTTGGTTTGAAGTTTAAAAGTAACAAAAAATCCTTTTAATTCTGGTGAGTCTTTAAATAAGGCTTAATTGTAAAATTTATTATGTCTTAACCTAGCTCATTATTTGGCTGATTCTAAGAATTTAAGTTTTATACAATGTGAAGATCATTAGAAATTAATCTACTTTGAGAAATTAAGAATAGCTTTAACTTTGTAAATAAATATCCCAATTCAATTTGCTTAAAAATAAGAAAATCATTCTTGGTGTATCGGGAAGTATCTCGGCTTATAAATCTGCCTTAATAATTCGCTTGTTGGTAAAGGCTGGTGCAGAAATAAGGGTTATTATGACAAAACCTGCAATGGATTTCATCACCCCACTTGCTTTGGCTACTTTGTCAAAAAATCCTGTATTAAGTGATTTTATAAAAAATGAACAAGGCGAATGGACCAATCATGTAGAATTAGGCCTTTGGGCCGATCTTGTCTTAATTGCCCCAGCTTCAGCTAATACTATTGCAAAATGTGCAAATGGGCTTTGTGATAATTTATTAACCGCTGTATATCTATCTGCGAAATGCCCTGTTTGTTTTGCCCCTGCAATGGATTTGGATATGTATAAGCACCCTAGTCATCTTCATAATCTCCAAAAGCTTGAATCCTTTGGAAATACAATAATAGATGGGGAAGAAGGAGAGCTTGCCAGTGGACTTAATGGTCAGGGGCGATTGGCAGAGCCTGAAAATATTCTGGAAAGACTGGAAATGGTTTTGGGTAAAGATGCTGTTTTGATTGGCAAAAAGGTCCTTATAACTGCAGGGCCTACGCAAGAAGCCATAGATCCGGTGAGATATATAAGCAACCATTCTTCGGGTAAGATGGGATTTGAAATCGCAAAAGCCTTCAGAAATGCTGGATGTGAGGTGACTCTTGTTTCAGGACCGGTATCTATACCCGCTCCAGAAGGAATAAAAGTGATGGATGTTAAATCTGCTGATGAAATGTTTGATATTGTCAATTCAAAATTCAAACTATCGGATATTATCATCTATGCCGCAGCAGTAGCTGATTATACACCGGAATCAGTTTCAAATATAAAAATCAAAAAGAAAGAAGGTGATATGAATATCGCTTTAAGAAAAACAAAGGATATTGCTGCATCAATGGGTAAGATAAAAACTGAAAATCAAATCGCCATTGGATTTGCCCTTGAAACGAATAACGAGGAGCAGCATGCCTTAATTAAATTGGAAAAAAAGAATTTTGATCTGATTGTTCTTAATTCTTTGCAAGATAAGGGAGCCGGATTTCGTTATGACACTAACAAAATCAGCATCCTTAAAAAAGATGGAAGTAAAATAGTTTACGACCTGAAATCTAAAACTGAAGTTGCGACAGATATTCTTTTAGAGGTAAAAAATCTTCTCTCAAATCAACTCGTATGAAAAACATTTTCCTTGGACTATTTTTTATTCTTTCTTTGGGTGTAAAAGCTCAGGAATTAGATTGTAGGGTCACCTTAAACACCTCTCAGCTGAATTCAAGACAAACCACAGATCCGCAAACTTTTTCAGAATTAGAAGCAGCGATAAAAAACTTCATGAATAACCGCCAATGGACAAATGATATTTTTGCACAAAATGAAAAAATTAAATGCAATCTAACCATAAACCTAACTTCATCTTCCAAACAAAATTATTTTTCAGGTAATGCACAGTTTCAGGTTTTAAGGCCTGTATATGGTACTGATTATGAGTCTGTTATTTTTCAATATGTAGACCGGAATTTCGATATTTCCTTTGCTCCGGAAGAAAGACAAATGGTATTTAATGAACAAAATTACACCAATAATCTCACTTCGATTTTAGCAATTTATTCCTTGGTTGCTTTGACTATAGATTACGATACATTCGCCAAACATGGAGGGCAGCCATATGTTCAAAGGGCTTATAATGTGGTGAATGCAGCTTCAAGTCAGGGTGGGGGATGGTCATCTTCCGAAAATACACGCCGCAATAGATATTGGTTGATTGATAATTTGCAAAGCCAGCAAATGCTAAAGTTCCGAGAAGGGTTGTATGAATACCACCGTTTGATTTTAGATAATTTTGGTAAAGATACAGCAGGGTCAAGAAATAAAATTTTAAGTTTTCTGGAATTGGTACAGAACATCGCAACTTTAAATCAAGGTTCGGTTTTGATTAATACTTTTTTTGATGCTAAAGCACAGGAACTAGTAAATATTTTCTCACAAGGATCACAGGAAGAAAAGCAAAAAGCCTTTATTTTGTTAAGTGGACTTGATCCCGATAAAACAGAAATTTACCGAAAAATAATAAATG
>JAHEBN010000059.1:15264-23652 GCA_024645245.1 Jiulongibacter sp.
GATAAGCAAAGAATTGCTCTGATTACCGGAGCGTCATCAGGTATTGGTAAGGCCACAGCATTGGCTTTTAATGAATTAGGGATAAAACTTATTTTATGTGGCCGCAGAAAAGAGAAATTAGAGGAATTGCAAAAACAATTAAAAGCAGAGTCCAGAATTTTGCTTTTTGATGTGAGTAAGAAGGAAGAAGTTTTTAAGGCAATTAATTCTTTGGATTACGATTTTTCTCAAATAGATATATTGGTTAATAATGCCGGAAATGCTCATGGATTATCAACCTTGGCTGAGGGTGATTTGGCTGATTGGGAAGCAATGATGGATGGAAATGTTACCGGGCTTTTATATGTTACGAAAGCTGTGATAGGTGGCATGATTCAACGTAAAAAAGGACATATTGTAAATCTGAGTTCGGTAGCTGGGAAGCAAACTTACGCCAACGGAACGGTATATTGTGCCAGTAAAAAGGCGGTAGAAGCTATAAGCGAAGGTATTCGCTTAGATCACACAAAAGATGGTATAAAAGTAAGCAATATTGCCCCCGGAGCAGTTGAAACCGAATTCTCGGAAGTTCGCTTTAAAGGCGACAAGGAAAGGGCAAAACAGGTCTACGCAGGATTTGAACCTTTACTGGCCGAAGATATTGCTGATGCCATTGCTTATGCCATTTCTGTACCTGATCATGTAACCATAGCTGACATGACCATTTATGCCAAGGCTCAAGCTGCCCCAACCACTGTATATCGGAATCAATAGGATTAGTCAAAATTAAAGGGAATGTGTTTTTGACTTTTTAAATTTTACATACTCCATTTTAAACCTTTCAATGAATTGGTTTTACTAATTTCCCATATCGCATCTGTACTAATTATTCAGTTTAGATCAATAAATAGATTTGGGTCTGAGCAATAATTAAACCCTTGTCCTTTTAATTCAGAAGTAGAAATTCCCTGAAGGTATAACATTTCATTTTACCTCTTTTTTTTAGGGCTTAACTTTAAACCCATTAAACAGTCATCATAAAGTCCATAAATCAAAATATGATCTTTCTTGAAATTATTGATTTGGTTATTCCAAAAATGTAATAAGCCTAAGAACTTTGCTTTTCTCAAATAAGGATATGTCAGGATTAAATTCAATTCCTTCACTGTAATAATAAGAGTCTGCGATAATTAGATGAGATTCTGCAATAGTTATAAAAATATCTTCTTGAGTATATTAATAAATATCAAAATTGAGTCTTAACATGCTAAGTATTAATCACTTAATAATATGTCAAACCCTTTCCAATTTTATTGGATAGGTCTTTTTAGATGCCCATTGCGGAATATACAGGTTTTCATCGCGATCTACACACACATCGTGAGGATGCATAAAAACATTCGCAGGATCCTCTTTTGTTTGTTTATTCAAAATGCCATTTACATAAACCGGTTCACTACCACCTGGTGTAGAAACCACTTTATTGTTCTCATCTAGTATTTGTATATAACCTGAAAATTCATTTGATTCAGAAGTCGATCTGTAAACTGCACCAAAGAGATTTTTACCATGTTGTACAGGCCTGCAAATAAAACTTCCAGGCATTTCAATTTTCCCCAGAAATTCGCCTTTTGTATCGAATTTTTTCCAACAATTATGCTGTCTTGATGTAATAATCAATTCGTTTTTCTGTTCGTTTCGTGTATCGAAAATTATCCCATGGTTGCATTTGAATTGGGCATCTTCGTCCCCGTGACCGCCCCAACAATTTAATAGTTTCCCTTTTTGATTGTATTCTAATACATAGTTTAATCCATATCCATCCACCACGAAGATGTGTCCGTTTGTCGGATTTACAGAACTTTCTGTGGGTTTATATTGCCCGGGATATTCATACTTCCCACTTTCTTTTGGGTAATCCAGTTTAAGTATTACTTTTCCGTTTAAATCGGTTTTGAGTACCTGGCTTCTGTTTGTGTCGCATATATATAAGTATTCGGCACCTCCTTCATTGCTCAAGGTTAAGCCATGTGCACCTGGATAAGAGTTTCCCCAAGTAGAAAGAAGCTTTCCTGATTTGTCATAAATAAGTACATTATTTTTGGTTTCATTGGTCAACAGTATTAGTCTTCCGGCCTTGTCTTCCACCATTTCGTGGCAATCATTCACTGGATTTTGGCCCGTGTCCAATACCCCCCAGCCTGCTAAAACCTTATATTTATAATCCCCATGTCCAATGATAACTTCATTTTTTCTACCAAATGAAATACCACTTATACTGAGTCCGGCTGTCACTAAAGTTGACTTTTTCAAAAATTGACGCCTGTTTACATAAAAATTCATATTCTTATTTTAATAGAGTTATTGTTAAAACTAATAAATCTTCCAGAAACATTTCAGAAAATGTAAATAAAAAAATGGCCACAGGAATCCCGCGGCCTTTTATCTACCCTAACCCATAAAAAATAATTATTTTAATCTGGCTGAAAAACCAGCAGTATTTCTTTCAAAATCTTTCGATTTTACCAGTAATTCTTTACCTTTTAAATCAACAAATCCTTGTTTGTCGAAAATGCTTATATTAGCTAAGCCATCTGAGAAAATTTCGGCGTAATCATAGATCAACGGTATTATTTCTATCCCATTTTCATTTATAAAGCTGTATATATTTCCTATTTAAACTTTTGCCATCCCTTCCTTGAAATTTGAGATTTCGTTGTATTTCATTTCAGAAATTGTCTCTCCTTTTTCATTAATTAAGCTAGAGAGGCCGTTTATCGAAACCTTGATAAGGTTTTCACCAATGAATAGCAAATCATCATAAATAACCGCGATACGGGATTCGCCCATTTTATCAATAGCACCATACTTAGGCCTTCTTTTTACAATGGCTATACCGTTTTCGAAAGGTCCTGCTTCATCATATACGTCAGATAGGATTAATTGGTCGTCGCGATCTATAAAACCCCACTTCCTGTTTTCAGTTCTCACAGGAGCAAGTCTGTTATTAAAATCGCCGGCATATTTGGATCGGAAAGGAATTACCGTTTCTCCCTTTTCATTTACAAAACCGCACTTCCCCTCCGCACTTACTCTGGCAAGCCCATTTGAGAATGAATTTGCTTTTTCAAAAACTGGTCGACAAAGAATTTTATTTCTTTTATTTATAAATCCCCAATTGCCATATTGTTTTACCAGAGCTATATTTTCTTTGAAACTTTTAACTTCGTCGTAAATATTTTCTATTTGCATTTTGCCGGCTTTATCAATAAAACCCCATTTTCCATATATTTTAACTGCAGCCATTCCTACCGAAAAATTTTAAACTTCCCGATATTCTGGCTCAATTTTTAATACGACCAGTTTATCAATAAAACTCCATTTGTCGCCTTTTCTTACAGCAATGTATCCATCTTGCAACTCTTTGCTTTCGTCAAATTAAGTTGCCAATACGGTGCTGGCTTGCTTAGGTTTTATTAGGTAGTGCTCACTATTTCTGAGCTTAATGTCTTGAAGCTCAACTATCGAATGGGCATGAATAAGAGTTGGGAATAAAAGTACGATTGAGCTTATCAACCGTACTTTTTGTTTTTGAAACATCATCATATTTATTAGGCAATCACGTTGATAGGACTTTTGCCAAGGTCGTGCCACATAAGGTATAAGACTTGTCTTTACTTAGCGAGTGGTGTCGTTTTTATTAAAAAGTTATCCGACGGTACATAAATAGTTTAAGAAGTGATTTTTAAGCTCAATCCAGCTAAATTCAAAAAATGAAGAGTCTTTTTCTATCTTTGCACCCAGAATAAAGAGAAGCAAATTAATTCATGAAGATTTCATACAATTACCTCCATAAACTAATCGATTTTGATTACTCACCCGATGATTTAGGTGTGTTATTGACAAATACAGGTCTGGAAGTAGAAGGCATAGAGCAAACAAATAAAATAGAAGGCGGACTGGAAGGGCTGGTGGTAGGAGAGGTAAAGAGTTGCGAGCAACATCCCAATGCCGATAAGTTAAAATGTACCAAAGTAGATGTAGGTATCGAATCTTTGCTGGAGATAGTATGCGGTGCACCCAATGTGGCGATAGGTCAAAAAGTTATTGTCGCCTTGGTTGGTACCACTTTGTATCCTAAAGATGGAGAGCCATTTACTATTAAAAAATCGAAAATAAGAGGAGAGGTATCTGAAGGGATGCTATGTGCCGAAGATGAAATAGGCTTAGGAGCTTCACATGCAGGAATTATGATTCTGGATGCCGATCTTCAAGTCGGGACTCCGATTAAAGATGTTCTTAAAATAGAAAATGATTATTGCATTGAAATAGGATTAACACCGAATCGGGCTGATGCGGCTTCTCATTTTGGCGTTGCAAGAGATATCAAGGCTGTCACAGGTAACGCTATTTCATTTCCGGATATTTCCGGTTTCGAAATGGGTTCTGAAAAGTCAAAAATTGAACTGGTAGTTGAAAATACAGCTGCCTGTCCCCGGTTTTGTGGATTAGAAATCAGGAATGTGCAAGTAGCTGATTCACCAGATTGGTTGAAAAATTTTCTTCAAACGATTGGGGTAAATAGCATTAATAACCTGGTAGATATATCCAATTATATCTGTCATTTTCTTGGACAACCCATGCATATTTTTGATGCAGATAAAATAATTGGGAATAAAATAATTGTAAAAGTACCTGAATCGAACACATCAATTACTACTTTGGATGGTATCGAAAGAAAACTTTCAGGTTCAGATCTGGCCATTTGTAATACAGAAAAGCCAATGGCAATAGCTGGTGTTTTCGGGGGAATAGAAAGCGGAGTTTCAAGTGAAACCAAAAATGTATTTCTGGAAGTTGCCTACTTTAATCCTGATTGGATCAGGAAAACTGCCACTTTTCATAGTTTGAAGACCGATGCAAGTTTTAGATACGAAAGAGGGACAGATCCCAATATGCCATCCAAAGCCATACAAGTTGCCGCTTTGCTTGTTAAAGAATTAGCGGGTGGAGATTTTTGCGATAAGTTGTATGATAATTATCCTTATGCCATTGAAGATCATAAGGTAGATGTCAAATTTAATAATATTGATCGACTATTGGGGAAGAAATTGCCGAGGGAAGATATCAGGCAAATTTTATGTTCCTTGGATATTAAGATAGTTACCGAATCTGAATATGGTATGCAACTCAGTGTACCACCATTCCGTGTTGATGTTCTAAGAGAAGCAGATATTGTAGAAGAAATATTACGAATTTATGGTTTTGATAATATTGAATTATCGGAAAACATGTCAGCTGATTTTCTATCCGGATTCCCGCAAGTTGACCCGGATTCACAAAAAATCCGTATCTCTGAAATGCTGGCATCTAATGGTTTTAATGAAATTCAAACCTTATCAATCGTAAAACCTGCATTTAATTCAGCTGTAAATACACCGGATAGCACTGTTCAATTATTAAATCCGCTTTCAGAAGATTTATCGGAAATGCGATCGACTTTGTTATTTTCCGGCTTGCAATCCCTGGCTCATAATATTAATCGCAGAAATAAGGACCTGAAATTATTTGAGTTTGGCCGGACATACATCAAAAAAGTCACTGAGGAATCAACAAAATATCCTGAAAAACAAGTTTTGAGCATCTGGATTAGTGGTAACGCACAATCTGAAAGCTGGCAATTAAAATTAAAACATGTTGATTTTTATTCACTTAAAAATATAGTAGCCCTGGTGCTTAAATCTCTACGATACGATCAGTTCACTACCGATTTGAGTGAATCTGCGATGTATGAATTCGGTACTGATATTAAGATAAATTCAAAGCAAATCGGAAGTTTTGGTAAAATCAAAAAAGAACATTTGAAACTGGCTGAAGTGCGTCAGGATGTTTTTTATGCGGAATTAGACTGGGATTATCTTTTGAAAAAATATTCGGCTCAGATTCAGGCAAAAGAAATTTCCCGTTTTCCAGAGGTACGCAGAGATTTATCTCTGGTTATTGACAAGTCGATTTCTTTTGACCAGATAAAAAATCTGGCACAAAAGACTGAGCGGAAATTATTACAGGAAATCAACGTTTTCGACGTTTTTGAAGATGCGAAGCTAGGAGAAAACAAGAAATCTTACAGTATCAGTTTTATACTTCAGGATGAGTACCAAACATTACAGGATAAGGTGATTGATAAAGCTATGAACAGGCTAATTCAGTCTTTCGAAAATGAACTCGGAGCATTAATCAGAAAATAGAATGCCACTAGGTAAAAGTCAATTTGAGCAGGAAAATGCGATGCTTTTCGCTAAATTTGAAGAGTTGAGTGGAAAACTTAATCTGTCTTTGGCACAAAACAAAAGCGATGCTCAAAAAATTAAGGGACTTAGTTTTGAATTGAGTGAGGCCAATGAATCAAAAGAGAAACTTAAAGAAAAGCTTAAAAAACTGAAAGATGAAAATGCCGGATTGCTCAAAAGACTGTCTAATTTAAATGCATTAGAAAAACAAAATTTTACAATATCGAATAAAATCGCTAAGATTGTAACGGATATTGATAATCCGGAAGTAAGAGAAGATAATTGGAAAGAGTTAATAGAATCCTTAATAAGCCAAGTAGATAGTTGTATTGGCTTATTGGAAGAATAAATAAAGTGCTTTTTTATAATGGTGTCCGAGAAAATAAAGGCTAACTTAAATGTAAATGGCGAGTTGCTGCCGTTTGTGGTCGATGATTACACGGAACCCTACTATAGAAATGCTGCTAAATTAATCAACGAGCGAATGTCTGAATTACAGAACCGATTCGGTGCACAGGCGAATTCAGAAAAGCTACTTGCAGTGATTGCCGTTGAGGCAGCTGTTGACGCATTGCAGGCAAATGATAACTATTTAAAATTGCGAACTACCATTGATAAGCAATTAGATACCCTAAATAGTCATTTTGCAGATTAAAACTACTCTCTTCTCTTTATTTCTGATGTCAATGATCTGATTGTTAGTTATTTAAAACTATAAATTTCATTTCATGCCAGAATACATGTTATTAATTATCGGAATTTTTGCAGGTTTAGTAGCAGGCTTTTTTATAGGCCGGTCATTACTAAAGAAAAACATGCAAAACCAAGAGGAAGAGGCAGCTAAAAAAGCCGAAATTATCCTCAAAGAGGCGAAATCTAACGCCGAAAGTATCAAAAGAGATAAGATGCTTGAAGCAAAAGAGCACTTCTTGAAACTTAAATCAGAATTTGAAGATGATTCAAATAACAAGAAAAACATCATTATTCAAAATGAGCAAAAAGTAAAGCAATTACAACAGCAGGCTTCGCAGTTAATGGAGCAAAGCAAGCGTCAGGAATCGGAACTTACCCGAAAAACAGAAAAGCTGGATGAGCAACTGGAACTGGCTGCAAAAAGAAAAGAAGAAGCTGAAACCATGCTTAAACACCAAGTGAGCCAGCTCGAAAAAATTGCCGGGCTTTCTGCTGAACAGGCACGTGAGCAATTGGTGGGAGCCTTAAAGGCGGAGGCTGATACTGCGGCTTCATCCTATGTAAAAAATGCGATTGAAGAAGCCAAACTTTCGGCTACAAAAGAGGCCAAGAAGATTGTAATTGAAACCATTCAAAGAACTGCCGCAGAGCAGGCCATTGAAAACTGTGTGTCGGTATTCAATATTGAAAGTGACGAAATTAAAGGTAAAATCATTGGTAGAGAAGGTAGAAACATACGAGCATTGGAAGCCGCTACAGGAGCCGAGATAATAGTTGACGATACCCCTGAGGCTATTGTAATCAGCAGCTTTGATCCGGTTCGTCGTGAAGTTACACGTCTTTCATTGCACCGTTTGGTTCAGGATGGACGTATTCACCCTGCCCGAATCGAAGAGGTAGTAAACAAAACACGTAAAGAAATCGATAATGAAATCACCGAAATTGGTGAGCGTACAGTTATTGATTTAGGAATACACGGTTTGCATCCGGAACTTATCAAAATGGTGGGTCGTATGCGTTATCGCTCTTCTTACGGTCAGAATTTGCTTCAACATTCGCGTGAAACTGCTAAGCTTTGTGCTACCATGGCAGCAGAAATGGGCTTAAATGTGAAATTGGCCAAGCGTGCTGGTCTTTTACATGATATAGGTAAAGTATATCAGGAAGAGTCTGATTTACCACATGCATTGCTGGGAATGGAGTTGGCAAAAAAATACAAAGAGAATACAGAGGTTTGCAATGCCATTGGAGCTCACCACGATGAGATTGAGATGACAAGCATGATTTCTCCAATTGTCCAGGTATGTGATGCCATAAGCGGCTCCAGACCAGGTGCACGTCGCGAAATGATGGAATCTTATGTGAAACGTCTTCGTGAATTGGAAGATCTGGCACTTAATTTTGATGGTGTAGAGAAATGTTATGC
>JAHEBN010000214.1 GCA_024645245.1 Jiulongibacter sp.
TAAGTTTACTTTCATCCACTTTTCTGGTAACTGCTTTTAGATAACCTACAGTTGTAGATTGAGCCACGGTAATAATAGGCTTACCGGCAGGCATGACTACTGATTTGGGAACCTCACTCTCAAGCACTTCTCTGCCTTGGAACAATATAGGCTTGCCTGTAATGACTCGCTGTCCGATTGAATTGATAATTGGTTCGATGCTATCTCCCGAAACAGTATTATGGCTATACCCTGTGTCTGTATTTAGAGGCACCGTTTCCGGTAATGCATACAGAGGTTTTAGCAATCTATTTTCAACCTCGCTATTATTTGTACAGCTAATAAATAATATGAAAAGAATTGAAATTGAATGGATCTTTTTCATGATTGATTACCATTTAATGGAAGTTTAATAATAAATGTTGCACCCGCTTTTTCAACAGAATCCACTATTATCTCCCCACCATGAGCTTTCACAATATCATAAGCCAAGCTCAGCCCTAAACCCGTTCCTTTTCCGGTGTCTTTAGTGGTGAAGAAGGGTTGGAAGATTTTGTCTTTGATAGCGTCTGGGATGCCTGGGCCGTTGTCGGTGATGGTTATTTGTAATTTGTTATTGGTTATTGGTGACTCGTTATTTGTTATTAGTTGAGTTGTAATTGAAACTTTTGGTTTATAGTTAAAGTCACCTTGTTCCTTTCTCCTTGTTCCTTCCTCCATAGTTGCCTGAAAAGCATTGTTTATTAAGTTCAGAAGCACTCGCCCGATATCCTGTGGAATGACTTCTATTTTGGGGAGATTTGCGTCGAAATGGGTTTCGAAGTCAGCATTGAAATCTTTGTCTTTTGCTCTAAGTCCATGGTAAGCCAATCTCAAATATTCATCTGCTAAAGCATTGACATCAGTTAATTCTTTTTTACCTGAACTGGTTCTGCTGTGTTCCAACATTCCTTTTACGATGCTGCTGGCACGGTTTCCATGATGGTTTATTTTGTTGAGGTTTTTTTTTATATCACTTAAAATTGCTTTTACTTCTTCGATGTCACCTTTTTCAAGTTCTTCATCCAGTTCATCGATCATTTCGGCACTGACCTCGCTGAAATTATTGACAAAGTTCAATGCATTCTGTATTTCATGAGCTATACCTGCAGTTAGCTCACCAAGGCTTGCCATTTTTTCGGATTGGATGAGTTGGGCTTGGGTGGCTTTTAGTTCAGTAAGAGTTTGTTCTACTTTGTTTTTTTGGATGTTGATTTCTTCTTTTTGTTTACTGAGTAAATTGTTTGCTTTTTCTTTATTCTTGTTGTTGCGATACAGAATGAACAACAACACCATTGTCGAAAATAAAGCGGCGGCAATGGTAAATATCCACCAGCGTTGGTTTTTATTTTGGCTTTCTTTTTCTAGTCTTTGTTTGTCGATTTTTTCTATTTCAAGTTTGCTTTTATCAAGAATAGATTGAATTTCATTATTGGCTAGGCGGTTATTGGCATCCAAATCATCAGACACATCCTTTAGAACCTGATAAATTTTGAGGAATTTGAAAGCATCGTCTTTCTGCCCCTTTTGTTCATAAATACGAGACAGCAATAAACTTGATTTTAATTCAATTCGTTTGCTAGGATAGGATTTTGTTAAATTAAATGCTTGAAGACCATTATCTATTGCTTTTGGTAAATTATTGATTTTTTGATAACACTCGCTTAAATAACAATAGATAAAAGGTGTGATTTGTATATAACCTCTCTTAAAAAGATCTAGGGCATTATTAAAAAAGGGAATTGCCGCAGCATAATTACCTTGCATCATTTCTATTTGACCATTTGCATCATTATATCTGGCTAGATTATAATTTGCTAATTCCTTATTTGGTTCTTGTAATGCTAGTGCCATAAATTTCCTCGCTTCATTATATCTTTTTAGTTGTATTAGCGGAAACACCTTGGTGCCATAAGCATCGTAAATATTAACGGTGTCTTTCATTTCTTTAAATAGCATTTCTCTCTTAGTAAAATACTCCAAAGCTTTCGAGTGGTTGTTCATACTTTCATATTGCCCAGCTATGGAAATATATATTTCACCAAGTAAATCCTTGTCTTCTATACGGATATCCTCTTCAAGGGCGGTAACACTTTTTAGATAATATTCAATGGCCAAACTAAATTGACCACTGTTTGAGTAACTATCTGCCATAGGAAGAGATAAAAGGGCAAGTAGCTTTTTATCCTTAATCGTGGAAATAAATTTTACTAAATCAATTTCCATTTTATGAGCTTCTTCTGCTTTTCCATCAATCTTAAAATTTGACATCTGAAAATTGGATAATATAAAAACAGGATAGGTTTCATTCAGTTCTTTAAAGAGGGAAAGAGATTTTTGAATTTTTATTTTTCCTTCAATAGGTTTTTCTATTTCGAAATAACTCCAGGCCATTAAAATTTGAATATTTGCCTGTATTTCCCTATCCTTTACTTGTTCAAAATAGAGAAGTGCATTGCTTAGCTGGGCTAAAACTTTTTTATGATCCAATTTTAATGGCCAATTCAATTTTTTTGAATTTTGGATCTGTACACTTTCCTGTTTTGATGAAAGCCAATCCGCCTGTTTGCGATAATAAAAAGATAAAACGCCACCTCTGAACAAATCTTCCATAGTTCGATAATACTGTACTTCACCATTAATGTAGTTCAGTTTTTTAGCAAGTTCCTTAGCCTGCTTGGTAGCAATGAGTCCTTTTTTAAAATCTAAGCTATGATTAGAAAACCTAGCAAACTCGTTTAATAATGTCACTTTTCTTTGGTCTTGAGCATTATGTTTAGAAAGCAGTTTTTGTACACTATCGGCTTGTACAATATACTTATCGGTAGTTACCTGTGCATTGCAAAAATGAATCGCAATAAACATTATAAAGTATATGGTTTTTAAAAATTTCATAAAACAATGTTTTAAATTAATGGCAATTGAATATTAAACTCTGACCCCTCACCTTCCTTACTTTCCACCTTCAACATGCCTCCATGAGCCTTCACAATATCATAGGCCAAACTTAGCCCCAAACCCGTGCCTTGGCCTGTGGGTTTGGTAGTGAAAAAGGGCTTGAGTGCCTAACTTGCTACTTATGCCCTTTATTCTCTATTTTTCCACTTCAAACGCAATTAACACATTACCAGGTATTTCTCCGAAGGAACCATACCCTGAATTTACATATAAAATACCATCGGAAACCACAGGAGAAGGGCCATCCAAAGAGCCACCCTTCCCGGCAATTCCGTTGACTGTTTCGTATTTTCTTACGGTATCAAAATCCCATAGAATATTACCAGAAATTTTATCGTAAGCCCGAATATGACCATCTAAGGCACCGGCAAAAACTATCTCAGAAAGTGCCAGCGGAGCTGCAGAATTCGCCGGTATTTTACCTTGATCTGCTGCAGGTGTTGGTTGAGACCAATTGATTTTGCCTGTTTGAATATCCAAAGCATATAGTCCCGGACTGGCATTACGTCCAGGGTCACTATTATCTATACCATTAAAATTGTCTGCATTAGCTGCAAAAATTTGGTTACCATCTACGGCCATTCCCCAATGTATTCCTCCCAAGGCTCCACCCTTACCTATTCGGGTTTGCCAAACTACTTTGCCTGTTTCAGGTTCTAAAGCATGTACCACGCCGGATTTTTGACCAACTACGAGAACATCTTTTCCATCCAGACCACCCTTTACGATTATAGGAGCCATGCCAAAGTCCAAATCGGGACCCTCTTTTTCCGGACAATTTGGGTCACCGGGACAGGCCAGATTCCAGGTATCATCTTTAGTAGCCTGATAGGTCCAGATCAGTTTTCCGGTTTTTATATCAACAGCCTGTATGGCGTCGCTTGTTTTTGTTGCCGGATCGGTATAATTTTCACCTGTACCGAAGTAAACCAAGCCACGTTTGGTATCAATATTCGGACTTCCCCATACAATTGCTCCGGCAGGACCAAAAAAAGATTTTCCGTTACTCTTTTTACCAGACACTTTCGCTTCTTCGCTTATCACCCGATGCCGCCAGATTATTCTCCCGGCTTTGGCATCCAATGCCACCACTTCGCCAGAAGAAGTACAACAATCGTAATTAGGGTCAAGGGCTGATATTACTTCGAATGAGGTTATCGGTACGACGATTGTATTTTTTAAGACTGCTACAGAGCCTGTCACTGCCGATTGAGGATGAACGCCAGACCTTTGTTTCCAGATTAATGCTCCGGTTTTTAAATCAAGGGCGTAAACATTTGTAGCATAATCGGCAAAGTATACTTTTAGCGGATTACCAGAAATAGCGACTGCCCCACGAACTCCGGCATCTGCCTGAAAATGCCAGCCAATTTTACCGGTTATCTTATTTAAACAATACACGTTACCGAATTGACTACCCATAATGAGCCAATCTCCAACAACTGCAGGTTTACTTCTCACCTGTGTTCCCTCCGGAAAGGCAAAAACCCATTTCACTTTTAATTTACTTACATTGCTTGCATTGATATCGGATTCATTTATAAAACCGGTTCCTTCTAAATTTCCCCCATGTCCGGAAAAATAAGTTGGATGCTCTGCTAAAGAGAATTTAGTATATGCTGCTTCAGGCATGGGTGTGGACTGCAGCGATTTTTTTGTAATAAATTCGGCTACAGCCTTACGCTCATCTTCAGATAAGGCCGAGGCCTGAAGTTTCATTTTACCAATAGTTAAAGCCGAAAAAATTGCCTTTGGACTCATTCCTGCCAATAATCCCATACTCGGACCATTTGATTTAGACAATGAGTTATTGTTATGACAAACGGCACACGTGTTGGTGAATACCCTTTGGCCTGTGGCTAAATTTTCTTCCGTAACTTTATTAACTGTTGATTCATTTTGTGAAAATGATTTAAAAGAAATGAATAATAGGAATAAGAGAATGCTTTTTATAGTTTTCATGATGGGTTATTTTAAATTATTATTTGATATTAAAGATAATTCATTTTGTATTGCTTTACTGTATAGGCAGAATAATTTGAAATTCTGTCCCAATTTTTTCGCTCGTACTCAATTTCAGCTCCCCTCCATGAGCTTTAACAATATCAGTCAGAATCACGGATTTTAATGGATTATTGGATGTCACTGATTTTGATTTCATGCTATTGGTAGTTTAATAGTGAAACTGGTACCTTCATTTTCTTTCGACTCCAATTCAATCTCACCACCATGTGCCTTCACAATGTCATAGGCTAAACTCAGTCCTAAGCCTGTGCCTTTTCCAGTGTCTTTAGTGGTAAAGAAGGGTTGGAAGATTTTGTCTTTGATGGCGTCTGGAATGCCTGGGCCGTTGTCCGTGATGGTTATTTGTAATTTGTTATTGGTTATTGGTGACTCGTTATTTGTTATTGGTGACAGGTTATTAGTTATTAGTTGAGTTGTAATTGAAACTTTAGGTTTATAGAATTTTTCACCTTGATTTTTAACGGCACTTCGACCAGGCTCAGTGCTTGCATCAGAGCTTCGCTCGATACAAGCTTGAAATGCATTATTAATCAGGTTCAGCAATACCCTTCCGATATCTTGTGAAACAACTTCAATCTTTGGTAAATCTGCATCAAAATCTGTGACCATTTCAGCATTGAAGTCGTTTTCCTTTGCTCTTAGTCCATGATATGACAACCTCAAATATTCATCAGCCAGAGCGTTTATATCTATTAGCTCTTTTTTGCCAGAGCTAGTTCGGCTGTGCTCTAGCATGCCTTTTACAATGCTGCTGGCACGGTTGCCGTGGTTGTGGATTTTTTTTAAGTTTTGTTTTAAATCAGCCGAAATTGCTTTGGCTTCTTTCACATCTCCTTTATCTAATTCTTCATCCATTTCATTCAACATTTCAGAACTTACCTCTGAAAAATTATTCACGAAGTTTAAAGGGTTCTGAATCTCATGGGCGATGCCTGCCGTTAGTTCACCAAGGCTCGCCATTTTTTCGGATTGAATTAATTGGGCTTGGGTGGATTTGAGGTTACTTAATGTTGTCTCTGCTTTTGCTCTTTGCAGGTCAATTTCTTCTTTTTGGCGAGAAAGTATTTTATTGGCTTTTTG
>JAHEBN010000215.1 GCA_024645245.1 Jiulongibacter sp.
CGACGGCATTAGTGGTCGCGTAGTTAATACCCTTGCAGAACCTATCGATGGTTTGGGTCCGGTTCAGGGTGATTTGTATGAAATGCCAATCGAGCGTAAAGCTCCGGGTGTTATCTACCGTCAGCCGGTAACTGAGCCTCTTCAAACTGGTATTAAAGCAATTGATGCGATGATTCCGATTGGCCGCGGCCAGCGTGAATTAGTAATCGGTGACCGTCAGACAGGTAAGACCGCCGTTTGTATTGATACCATCTTAAATCAAAAAGAATTTTACGATAAAGGTGAACCTGTATTTTGTATTTACGTGGCTTGCGGACAGAAAGCATCTACGGTAAAACAAGTAGAGCAAACACTTCGTCGCTATGGTGCCATGGATTATACCGTGATTGTGGCTGCCAATGCTTCTGATCCATCTCCAATGCAGTTCTTTGCTCCTTTTACAGGTGCTGCGATCGGTGAGTATTTCCGTGATACAGGTCGCCCGGCATTGGTTATTTACGATGACTTGTCGAAACAAGCCGTTGCATATCGTGAGGTTTCCTTGCTACTTCGTCGTCCTCCGGGACGTGAGGCTTATCCGGGTGATGTATTCTACTTACACTCGAGATTGCTGGAAAGAGCTGCAAAAATCAACGCATCAGATGCCATAGCTCAACAAATGAATGACTTACCGCCTTCATTAAAGGGTTTAGTAAAAGGTGGCGGGTCGCTTACGGCCCTTCCGATTATCGAAACTCAGGCTGGTGACGTTTCTGCCTATATTCCTACCAACGTAATTTCGATTACAGATGGTCAGATATTCCTGGAATCTAACTTGTTTAACTCCGGTATTCGTCCTGCAATTAATGTGGGTATCTCGGTATCGCGTGTGGGTGGTAATGCACAGGTGAAATCGATGAAGAAGGTGGCAGGTACACTTAAACTGGATCAGGCTCAGTTCCGTGAATTAGAAGCTTTTGCTAAATTTGGTTCGGACCTGGATGCTGCTACCAAGCTTGTAATTGAGCGTGGTAGAAGAAACCAGGAGATTCTGAAACAAGGTCAGTATCAACCGGTATCGGTTGGTGATCAGGTTGCTATGATTTATGGCTCCATCAATGGTTTCATGGACAAAGTACCTGTAGAAAAAGTGAAAGATTTTCAAAGCGAATTCCTTACTTTGATGAATGCCGAAAAACCGGAATACATCGCTGCATTGGCTGCAGGTAAACTGGAGAATGAGGTAATGGATTACATCAAGAAAACAGGAAATCAGTTAGCTGAGAAATTTGCAGTATAAGATTTAAAGTCCCTATTCTGAAGAGAAGGGTTTACGGAAAGGTTTAAATGTGTGAATTTATTAATTCTATCATTTTGGCCCAATTGTTAAATTAGCACATTAACGAATTGACTAATTAAAAAATGGCTTCATTAAAAGAAGTAAGAAACAGGATCGTATCGGTAAACTCAACGATGCAGATAACCAGAGCCATGAAAATGGTGGCGGCTGCTAAATTGCGTAGAGCACAGGATGCTATTATTCAGATGCGACCTTATGCCAATAAATTAAATGAACTGATTGCCACGGTTTCGGCAAATACCGAAGCAGGTGCTCAAAGTCCATATACTACTGTAAGACCTGTAGAAAAGGTATTGTTGATAGTAGTTACTTCTGATCGTGGTCTTTGCGGTGCTTTTAATACCAATGTGATAAAGGCGGCATTGCAACTGATTGAGGATAAATATGCTTTACAGAACGCCAAAGGTAATGTAGAAGTGAAAACTTTGGGTAAGAAAGGTTATGATGCTTTTACCCGAAGAGGCATGAAAGTAAATGGAAACCATTCCGATATTTTTCTGAAACTTAGTTTTGAATATGCCCGCGAAGCAGCAGAAGAGGCTATGAATGCCTTTGAGGCAGGAGTTTACGATGAAGTGGTTTTAGTATTTAATGAATTTAAAAACGTAGCAACACAGATCGTAAGAGCTGAGCCGATGTTGCCACTGGTTCAGAAAGTGGTGGAAGGGGCGAAGCCAAGCAACGTAGATTATATTTTTGAGCCATCAGAAGAAGAGATTATTCTGGAGTTGATGCCAAAGGCGATAAAAATGCAGCTTTATAAAGCAGTATTAGAGTCAAACGCCAGTGAGCATGGTGCCCGTATGACTTCGATGGACAAAGCAACCGAAAACGGGGGTGAGTTGTTAAAGGATTTGAAAATTCAATACAACCGTTCACGTCAGGCTGCAATTACCAAAGAGATTCTGGAGATTGTGGGTGGTGCAGAAGCTTTGAAAGAAAGTTAATAATTACCAATATAAGTCATGTTCTTGAAGAGCCGTAATCGTTTGATTGCGGCTCTTTTTTGTATACATAATCCGGTTTAAATGTCGGTTACTCCATTTCAAATCAAATTCTGAAAAATAGACTTCTGTGATACTGAATCACATGAATAACCGGAATGTTAATTTATTTCTAAGTGTGTGCAGAGGAATGGGTTTGACGGAAAAGAGCGGAAAACATTATCAGGTATTAAATACATATTCCGGAGAAATAAGTAAGAGGTCTTTAGCCTAAAAGCTTTCTTTCTGAAATTAAATATAAATGGAATGCTTCTAAAAATAACTGATTCATACCTCTTAAAATGTCTAATAAATTACCTTTCAAAAATTAAATTCATTAATAATCAAATCAGAATAAATCTGACCAATCTCTCGATTAACTTAAAATCTAAAGCCAAAACTTGAAGCTCTTAATTACTGTTCAAGCCAGATTTTGTACAACTCACGATTGAAAATGAGCGGTTAACGAAATTAAAAAAAGCAAGTAGCGACAGGTAATGTTTAAACACTAATCAAATACATTTCAAATATGAGAAACTTCAAATTTCAAAATCTTTTGGCAATTGGTTTATTAGTTTTCTCTTTATCATCGTGTGATGCTGAAGATGAAAATGTGGTGAATCCGCCCAAAACCATCGTAGATCTGGCCATCGCCGATCCCAATTTCAGTACGCTTGTTGCTGCACTTACTAAAGCCGATTTGGTAGGTACTCTGCAAGGTAGTGGTCCTTTTACTGTATTTGCTCCTACCAATGCTGCGTTTGCAGCTGCGGGTATCGATGTGAATGCTTTAAGTAAAGAACAGTTAACACCAGTATTGCTGAATCATGTATTAGCAGCAAAGGTAAAGGCTTCGGATGTAGTTAGCGGAGCAGCTGCTACAGTTGGAGGTGGTCAGCTATTCTTAACTGCTAAAAACGGCGTTTCAATTAACGGTAACACCAAAGTAACCACCGCCGACCTGGAGGGTAGTAATGGGGTAATTCATGTAATAGATAATGTTTTATTGCCAGCAAGCAAGTCAATCGCCGAAATTGCAGTCGGCGATCCGGCGAATTTCAGTACGCTTGTCACTCTTCTTCAATCGGCTGATTTAGTTAACGTACTTACTGATGTTCAGGGCAATTTCACAGTTTTCGCTCCAACCAATGCAGCCTTTGAAAAATTATTTGCCGTTGTAGATCCTGCAAGTCTTTCTGCTGATCAGGTAAAAGATATTCTTTTATATCATGTGGCTGCCGGAAGGGTGTTTTCTACTGATCTTGAAAATGGTGACGTTACGATGCTAAATGGTAAAAAAGTAAATGTTAACCTTTCATCAGGTGTTAAAATTGATGGAGGTTCAAGTGATCCATCGGGTGTAGTTAGTGCCAATGTATTGGCTACCAATGGAGTAATTCACGTTATAGATAATGTGCTTTTACCTTAAACTTTATTTGGAAATCTATTCGAAAACGCTTGTTTCTTTAAAGAAACAAGCGTTTTTTATTTTTAAACAATCTGCTTATACCACTAGTTGAAAAAACAATACTCCGAATCATTTCCACTTAAGCGAGACTAAATTAAAATATTAAATGGCAAAAAGTGTGAATACAAATAATACAATCAGAGAAAGATTTTTAGTCAGGTATGGTCTTTTTTTGGAATTTAAAACCAAAGAAGACATAAGTTACTTTTATGCGGAAGATAAAATAGTTTATTTGATCGATAACAGTAACAATAGATTCGTAGTAGATTTCACTTTAGAAAAATTGGAGAAACTTTTGGAACCCAAACTCTTCTTTAGAATCAACAGAAAATTCATCATTAACATAGCTGCAATTGCTAAGATTAAAATTCTTGCAAATAGAACATTGCAAATTTTATTAAATACACCTTCCAGAATACCCATGTATGTTTCAAGAGATAGAGTACCGCACTTTCGAAATTGGATCGAACATTAAGTGAATTTCATGGCCAAATACCTTGGAAGTAACTTAAAGAATTGTAAAATTGATTACCTTTAATTACCAATCATCATCTCTTGATATTTAAAATCTGGATTTCCTTTTTAGAGGCGATAAACCTTGATTCGTAATTATTAAGGTTCTTAAATAATCTAGAAAAAAAACGATTTAAAAGCCTTATCATCTCTTAATCAACAATTCGATTATTAGCAGTTAATATTCGTGAGTGGGTATTCGATATTTTTGGACTTTGACTAGCTTATTTTTCTGCAGCTCAAATATTTAGTTTTTAGCGGCGTTGGGTATTTTAGGCAAATAAATTCTTTATGAATATATACCTCATAATTTTACTTTGTATTTTTTCAACCCAGATGTCTTTACGTCTGAGTGCACAGGATTCTAAGAAATACTTCAATTTGGTTAATAATGCCGAGCTGGCATTGACTGAAAATAATACGGAAGAGGCACTAAAACTATATGAATCGGCTTTTGAAATAAATAAACAAGGTTTGATTTCTGATTTTTACAATGCTGCCTTGGCTGAATTAAACCTGAATGGATTTGACTCATCCAAAAAATACCTCAATAAATTGGCCATGAAAGGTTTGGAATTGAATTGGCTGGAAAGTAACTCCCCTTTTGGTAAAATATTGGAAAATAAATTTAATGCAGGTTATAGAAAAGTCTATCAAAGTTTATACGAGTTTCGGGAAAGGGATTCGGCTTTTTTCGATAAGATACTAGAATTTGTAAATGAAATAGAGGAAATAAAAAAATTAAATGGGGAATGGAAAAGGCGTGTAAATGCTCGGTTTGATAATAAAATGGTCACGATTTTTGAGTTTGACGGAAAGTATTATCAAATTGACACATTACAGCACATTAGTTTAACGGAAAGATTAAATGCCAGGAGTGAAATGTATGATTCGCTGTACAGTTTGAAAGTTGAAAAATTTAAAAGCACAGAAAAATATGCTCGTTTTAGAAATCTACAAAAACAACTTTTAGAGTTTTTAAGCAGCAATACGTGGCCTACTGTGGACGTATACGACCTAAAAACAGGATACTTTCCTAAAAATGCTTTTTATTATCTGATTCAAAAAGTATTGATCGACAATGATCCCGGGCAGGTTTTTGAATCAAAATTAAATGTCTTAAGTGGGATGTGGTATAATCATGCCAATGAGCCATTTTCTTTGTTTCAGGGTGATTCCTTAATTCTCGAACAAATATTCATCAAGGCCATTGATATCGGAGCTATGTCACCGGAAATGGTTCTTTTGCAAAAACATAAATATGTATTTGATAATATGCCGGAAGAAGAGCTTATTCAAGTGAATTTGGAAGATGTTAAAGGCTGTGAAGAAATGAATTATAAATTTTTCAGGCATTTTCATTCCCTTAATTTTAAGGAAAATGAATACGACAATTTTGTTAAAACTTATGGAATTCCTTCAAGAGCAGACATCACACGCAAATTCGTTTACAGCCAGATAAAACCGGACGGCTATAAATTCGGATTTGAACCCAAACATGAAATTCTTACGCTACCTTCCTGCTATTCTTTGGAACAATTCATGAAATCCTCTGTTTTGGTCGACTGATTTTATAAATATCTGGTTTATGAAAATTTGATTTATTAACTTGATCTATCAACCCTTAATTGAAAGAAGATGAAGAAAATAAATCGCCGCGGAATGCTCAAGACGGCAATTCCCGCTTCACTGGCTACTTATGCCATTCCAACCCTCATTCCATCGACTGTTTTTGGTGCCAATGACCGTGTAAGAATGGCTGTTT
>JAHEBN010000060.1 GCA_024645245.1 Jiulongibacter sp.
GAAAGAAACCCCTTTGGCCCAATCCTGCAAAGTAAGGTGTCCATTTATGGCTTTGCCGTAATCGGGGAAAGTTTTAAAATTACTATTAGCCACCATTTCTTTCCATTCGTCTGTTTTTAAATCTTGCTCAGCTGTTTGTATGCCATTCAGCCAAAAACTCACTTTTCCATCTTTCTGTAAAATTCTGCCTTCGTTCCATTCACCCGCAGGTCTGTAAGTTACCGGATTTAAGTCTTTTTTGAAACCGTAAAGACAGCCTGCCCAATGGGTACTATCTTCAAGGTATTCTTTGTGTATGCCCAAATTATCAAGTAATTGGAATTCGGGGCCCGTAGTCCAGGCTGTCGGGTATTCTTCTGCTTCTTGTACATTAAAAAATACTCCTGAATTGCCACCGGTAGATATTTTCCAGTCAAATTTCAAATCGAAATTTTCAAAAGTTTTATCACTTACCAGATCGCCATGGTCTACATCAAATGTATCTGGATTGCAGTATAATTCGTCATTTTGAACAATCCATGCGGAAGAAATATTGCCTTTGTTGTATAAATGCCAGCCAGTTGTACTTTTTCCATCAAATAGTAATTCCCAGCCTTCCGATTTTTCTATATCCGAAAGAGTGTTTACGGGTGTAGTTTTTTCTTTACATGAAAAAAGAGCGAGAAAAATAATTATGGCAAAAACAGGGTAGAATCGTTTTGTTTTCATCAACAGATTTTTTTTAAAATATAGAAAATTAAACTTAGCTATATTTAACAATAAATTCAACTTACCTTTTGAATTATAATGATGCTTTTCAATCATTTATTGGGTAAAAATTTAGTGATTTTTTTAAATAGGGTGACTCTAATAGCTCACATTTTTTAAAACCAAATTGGAAAACAAAAAAACCGGAAATAATATGAAGGCAATTGCTGACTTTTCGATCCATTCTAAATCGAAAGAGAGCCGTACCTACGATGCAATTGTAATTGGAAGTGGAATAAGCGGAGGCTGGGCAGCAAAAGAATTATGCGATAAGGGCCTGAATACATTGGTGCTGGAGCGTGGAAGGGATGTAAAACACAATGTGGATTATCCCACTGCCAATCTGGCTTCGTGGGAGTTGCCCCACCGCGGTCAGGTTCCGAAGAAAACTACCGATGATAATCCAATAATCAGTTTGGCTGCAGGATATGGAGAAGATACGGAGCATTTCTTTGTTAAAGATTCAGATCATCCCTATGTGCAAGAAAAGCCATTTACCTGGGTGCGTGGCTATCAGGTGGGAGGTAAGTCTCTTATCTGGGGCAGGGCCGTTCCTCGCTGGAGTCCGAATGAATTTGCCTCTCCGGAAAGACTGGGATATGGAATCAATTGGCCTATTCGATACGAAGATGTAGCACCTTGGTACAGCCATGTAGAGCGTTTTATGGGTGTTTGCGGAAATAATGACGGCTTGGAAGTAATGCCGGATGGGGAGTTTTTGCCACCTTTTGATTTCAATTGTGTGGAGCAGGATATGAAATCACGTATCAATAGTAAATATCCCGATCGGCATATGATTCAGGGCCGCTGGGCTCATGTAACCAAGCCAACAGAACTTCATGCTTCACAAGGCCGGGGAGTATGTCAGGCAAGAAATAAATGCATGCGGGGCTGTCCGTTTGGTGGCTATTTCAGTTCGAACTCCTGTACTTTACCTTGGGCTCAGAAAACCGGAAAGCTGGAAATAAGGCCTTTTTCAGTTGTACATTCCATCATTTATGATGATCAAAAAGGCAAAGCCAGTGGTGTGAAAATTATTGACACCAATACCAAGGAAGAAATTGAATATTTCGCAAAAGTCATTTTTGTAAATGCCTCGGCATTGAACAGTACTTTGGTTTTGCTGAATTCTAAAAGTAATCGCTTTCCGAACGGACTAGGAAACGACAGCGGCACCTTGGGGAAATACGTCGGGTTTCATAATTACCGCGGAACAATCAACGGATCAATGGAAGGCTATCGCGATAAATACTATTTCGGGTTTAATCCGGCTGAATGCATGATGCCTAATTTTCGGAATATTAAAAAACAGGATACCGATTTTGTAGGTGGCTATATGTCTTTTATGGGGGCATATCGAGGCAGAGGAAATGAAAAAGGACTATCCGAAACTTTCGGAAGAAATTTTAAAGAGAAAATGGCCGAACCGGGTGAATGGGGGGCCTATATCTACATGCAAGGTGAAACGATTTTAAAAGAAACCAATCAGGTCAATCTGAGTGAAATGGAAAAAGACCAGTGGGGTATTCCACTTTTAGTTACTTCAGTAAGTTACGATGATAATGATGAGAAAATGATGAAGGACTTTTTGGTGCAAGGCTCCGAAATTTTAGAAACTGCTGGTCTGAAAAATATTCAGGCAAGTGACCGGGGCTGGGCTCCGGGGCTCGATATTCACGAAATGGGTGGTTGCCGTATGGGAGCAGACTCTAAAAATTCCATGCTCAATCAGCACAATCAACTGCATCATTGTAAAAATGTTTTTGTTACAGACGGTGCATGTATGACCAGCACCGGAATTCAAAGTCCGTCTATCTTCTATATGGCACTTACGGCGAGAGCTGTTGATTTTGCCGCTTCGGAACTACAGAAAGGAAATCTCTGATTCTACACGTCTTCAGTCATTAATTGAATGCCTTAGCATGTTCCATTAATTCATCTCAAAACCTTAATTTAAAACATTAAGGTATTAAGGAACATTAAGAATTCAGACCTGAAATTTAATCTTTTGGCTAAATTCTTTAGAGCAATTGAGTTTTTGCTCCCAATATCAGCACTTAAATATCCTTAACTCCTTAATGTTTAAGAAAGAATAAAAATCCATTTTCTTTTCAAAAATCACTTACCCATCGGATGCTCTTTCAATAGTTTTGTTGGTGAATAAAAATCTTTTTTACTCTTTGTTGCGGCTCTTATAGCTTTCACTTTTTCGGGATAAACGGCTGGTGCTTTATTACCAAAAGAATTTCTTACGTAGGTAATTACGGAAGCCATTTCTTCGTCATTCAAAAGGCCGCCATAGGGTGTCATGGGAACTTGTCCGGGGTATTTTTCGCCATTTACCTCTATGGGTCCCATTATACCCTTCAAAACAATTTTAATCATTCGGTCCTCTGAACCTGTAACCCATTCTGTACCGGCCAATGGTGGGAAACCAGAGGACTTCAATCCTTTTCCATCTGGTTGATGACAAGTGATGCAATAGCCTTCTTTTGCGAATATTTCTTTACCCGCAGTATACAGCTCCAGATCTCTGCCTTTCAAATGAGAAGTAACAGTAACTTCCGTTTTCTTGGCTACTGCACGGTCGTTTAAATGTGCTTCTGCTGTTTCATAGGCATGTATCATCCAGTTATCCAAGTCGTGTTTTTTAGCTTCCATTAGTACAGGCATTCCTTTTTCTTTTCCGATCCAGGAGGCGGCTACTATGGCCTCTAATCTTACCCGCCCATGCGGGTCGGCAGCAGCAGCTTTTAATAATTCCGCCTGATTTTTTAACTGATGGCCCATATAACGTACCACTCTTACAGCCGCAGCACGGGCGTGATAATCTTTTGCTTTCAGTATTTTATTGAGTAATTCGACATCAACTTTATTCATCCCCCAGCTTACCCATAAAGCTTCGGTTAGGTTGTGTTCGTATCCAGGATCATTTTTATCGAGTCCTGCAACCCAAACCTTAAGTTTAGAAACCACTTCGTTGGTATTTCTGCCTCTTAATTCTCTGCGGGTTCGGTATCTGGTTCGGTATTCAGGTAATTTCAGGTTTTCAAATAATTGTTCGATACTGGCTCCGTAGACCTTTGCCGGAATAACCAATGGACGCGATGGATAGGTAACACGATATACACGGCCATGCACATGATCACGCAGTGGATCGCGGGCATTGTGCTGCATGTGACCGATCAGGATATTGTGCCAATCTATAAAATAAAGGGAGCCATCCGGAGCAAACTCCATATCCACCGGACGGAAATTTCTATCCTCACTCACAAATAAATCCTGACGGTGATGACTCACATAGCCTGTTCCGTCGTCTTCGAGTTTATGTTGTTTCATTCCCAGAAAACCGATGGTATTATTTATCAGAAAATCGCCCTGAACATCATCCGGGAAATGGCGGCTGGACACAAATTCAAGACCGGAAGTTGGCCGCACTCGATGTGCCTCTTCCACCAGTTGCTCCGATTTATGTGTAGAATTTCCATACCTTGGCAGAACCGTTCCCGGCATCATCCAGCGAACGTCCGGACTGGAAGTTTCGGCGAAAAAGTTTTGTCCCCACTCATCAAAAGCAATTCCCCATGGATTCGGAATGGCCAGTTGGGCAGTTCTTTCCAATTGCCTGCGAGCTGGATTGTAACGATAAAAACCTCCGTTTGTGCCTCTTACTGTGCCATAAGGAGTCTCTACGTTGGTATGAAGAAAGACGCCTTCGCCTGAATAAATCGCACCCGATGGATCGGCACAGAAAGCACTGGAAGTATGGTGCGTATCGTGATCATCGTAACCACTAAGTATTATTTCTACTTTGTCGGCGTGATCGTCGCCATCCGTGTCGGTATACAATTTCAGATTGGTGCCTTGCGAAATATATACGCCTTCGTGGGTGATTTCAAAACCAACAGGTACATGCAGGCCATCGACAAATATGGTTTGCTTATCAGCTTTACCATCGTTATTGGTATCTTCCAAAATCAAAATTTTATCGTTTGGTTTAGAGTCACCCGGCTTATAATGCGGGTAAGTGGGCATGGTGGCAACCCAAAGCCTGCCTTTATTGTCAAATGTCATTTGTACCGGATTTGCCAGGTCGGGGAATTCCACTTCCGATGCAAATAGCTCAACTTTATAGCCCGGAGCCATTTTTATTTTCTTCAAAGATTCTTCGCCATATAAATAGGTAAGATCACCGTTTTTCTCGGGATTGTAGTTGGTAATTACTTCGGGTAATGTGCGGGTTTCTTTATCTGCAGCCTCCACATCCATTTTGATGCAATAGGTGGCCGCCATCCAAATCGCTTTATCCCTAATAGCGGTCATTTGCCTGATTTTTTCGATTTCATACGGATAATTATCCGGTCCGAAAGGATTGTAACGCCTTCCATAAGCATGTACGCCATTTGGAATTTTATAGTCGTTATGCCACATCCAGTTTTTCTCGAGCACCGCTTCCTGAATGATGCTTCTTAGTCCCTCATCTCCAATTTTTTGTTTCCCAAAAAGCTCATCGGCAAGCCATTGCCCAAATAGTTTATAGGCAGCATCAGTTAATTGAAATCCATCGATTGTCAGGTTTTCGGAATGGGTATCGTACCAATTTTTTGAAGGAGTAAAGGCATCTAAAAACAGAATATCATTTGCTTCGCAAACTTCTTTTATGCCTTGGGTATAAAGCCAAAGGTTTTCATTTTCTTTTGTACCATCGGGTAAATCGTATTGTGCAGAAAGATTTTCGAAAGCGATCGGTGAAACTATGGCCAATTGCGGGGCCTGTTTTCCATTGTACTGCTGTGCTTTTGTGTGCTCGATAAAAGCCGTTAGTTCTGCTTTGTAAGTTTCTAATTTTTCCTGACCAAAAAACGATTCGGAATAACCAAAAAATGCTATCACAATATCGGTTTGCAGATTTGTGAGCCATTGATCCGGAGTAGGAAAGTGGCCTTCGCTGCCGGATGGGGTGGCGTATTCAGTTTGGAATTTATCTGCTCCCGGGAAAGCCCAGGGAGTAAAGCGTGCCGAATGCGGGCGAAAACCCGGTGTATCGCCACCGTCGCACATATTGCGGATAAACAGTGTACTATCCGGGTAGCGGAGGTGCATTTCGGTTTCGAAATGGCCATAATTCATCATTCGGCTTCCCAGATTACCACCTATCAGCGAGATATGGGCGTCTTTTTTGAGGGAAATATAGTTGGATGAAGTTTTTCGGAATGAAGAAAAACTCAGGATGGAAATTAAAAACAACGTTATGATTCCCCGGAATACTAATTTCATAAAAGTCTTAAATTAATTATTTCAATTTTTAACAGGTTGATTGTAAATGTGTTGTGTGTTATTTTAATCTGTATTTTTGTGGCTTATCTTTGGTTCTTTCAATTATTTCTCTTGATTCCAAATCCAATTTGACTAGTTCGGCATACCACTGAACGCCCCCTTCAAAACTATCTTTTACTCTGGCATAAATGGCTTCCATTAAATCTGTATGACTATGCTCTTTTTCACTTAAAACGGCTAACATGTTTTCTTTTAAATGTTCGTATTTTTCGAAAGAAATCAACCTGCCGGTTTTACTTTTATCCGGATGTTGTGTTAAGATTTTTTCAGCCGACATTAGTTTTAGCCAGTAGTCATTTATATTTTTTTTAATCTACCATTCCACGATAAGGTACATTAATGTCAATTTTGCCTTTCCATTTGGGCGACTTTAAGCTTAAATCCCAATGAATGGCATTTATCACCACTTTTTGAAAAGCCTCCACACTAAAATCTTCCGGGTGGCCGAGTGTTGTCATAAAAAACCTGCCTCCGTAGGAGTTGGTGCCTGTCCAAGCCACCGGATTATCAATAGCGGCCTTATCCGGATTAACAGATTTTCCCATCAGGAGCCATTCGGAATCTTTTGGATAATCGGGTAAAGTGCGGTATAGCCAGGAATTTGCATGAAATTCAGGGTCCACTCCTTTTAAAATCGGATGTTTTTTCTTTCCTTCAACTATACTTACGTCTGTTGTACTTTTATGCCCATAATGGGTGTGGGCCGCTTTGCCACCCCAACCCGGAGGTGCATTAAAGGCAAACTCTCCGAATGAATTCCAACGGTAGGAGGGGTGGTCTTTCGGGAAATTAAAGGCATGCGTAGTGGTTCGGAATCCCATTAATGGCTTTTTAGATTTCAGGTAATCTTCGATCATTTGTAATTGATCGGCAGGTAAACGCCTCCATCTCAAAAAGAATACAGCCAGATCGGCATCTTTTAGGACTTCCAATCCGGGAATATTTTCTTCGGAATTCTGATTTGGCGAAGATTTTAAAACCTTGGTTCTAAACCCATAATTTTTTTCTAATTCGGAGGCTATATGTGGCAGGGTATGCTCGCCGCTGTATTCATGGTCCCCACATACAAAAACCACCAGGGGCTTATATTTTTGGGCAAATAGTTGAGGAGTCTGGACTAACAATATCAAGGCAATAAGCCTGATGAAAATAACTTTAAACATATATATAATTCAGGGTTGAATAATTAATTAAAAAGCAATGATTCTTAAATTTATCCTGAATTGGTGAAAAATGAAACTAAACGTTTAAAGAATTTTTAAAAAATATTAGAAATATAAAAAGTGGGGGTTTTTCTCAAAAATCAATCAGGTTTTTCAAGTTTTCGGAATAGGTGCTTCCGCTTTCCAGTTTGGTGTTTTTGGTGTCATCCATAATTATGATGTATTTTCCATTGAAATATTTTTCCATTTCTCGTATAGACCGGCTTTGAACTATCGCTGAGCGGCTTATCCGGACAAATTCATTCGGTAGCTTTTCTTCCAATACGGTCAAAGTTTGATTGGTCAGGTATTGTTTTCCATCTGCTGTATTTAAGAAAACATATTTACCATCTGCATGAAAATGACTGATTTCGGGTAAGTTTATGAATTTAATTTTATCTCCGGTTTTAACAGTTATAGAATTTATCTCTTTTTTAGGATTTAGTTGTGAAAGTAAGGTGACCAGCATTTGATCTGAAATGCTTTTCTGGCTTTCGTTTTGAAATGACTTTAGTTTCGCCACTGTTTTTTCCAGTCTTTCTTTTTCAACCGGTTTTAACAGATAATCTACGGAGTTTTCTTCAAATGCTTTAATAGCATATTGATCGTATGCTGTACTGAAAATAACACGGGGCATGTAATCCAGTGCCGATAGCATTTCGAATCCATTCATCACCGGCATTTCGATGTCGAGAAAAATCAAATCGGGTTTATGTTCTTCAATCAGCTCTTTTCCATCTTCTCCATTTGATGCCTCGGCTATGATATCAAAAACCTCTTCAAATTTACTTAATAGCCTTTTTAACCGACTCAGGGCCAATGGTTCGTCATCTATGAGTATGGTTCTAAATTTCATAATCTTTATCAATTCTAATGCTTAATAATTTTTCGGGATTGTCACTTATTTCCAGAGCGGCGTGTTCACCATAAATCAGGCGGAGTTTTTCGCGTACACTTTTTAAGCCGTATCCACCTGATAGAGCCTGCCCAAACTCAGGACCGTTGTCGTGTATTTCTATGTGAATTTCATCAGCTTTTTCAAAAATCTGTAGACGGATTATGCCGTTTTCTTTGATCTTCGAAATACCGTGTTTTATGGCATTTTCTACCAAAGGCTGCAATAGAAAACGGGGAATAACTATTTCCTTCAAATTCGGGTCTACCTCAATTTCGTATTTCAACCGGTTACCAAAACGCATTTGCTCAATTTGCAAATAGGATTTCACTAGATTGATTTCTTCACTTATTTTGTGCGTAAGCTCTTCGTTTCTTCCTGTGGTAGCCCGAAAGAGTTTCGAAAGCTCAATGGTCATATCTTCCGCTTTATCAGCGTCTTCATGAATTAATCCAGCTATACTATTTAAAGAATTGTACAAAAAATGTGGGTTTATACGGGCTTCCAAGGCATTGAGTTGTGCCTTAGTTTTCATTTTTTCCAGATTCAAAAGCTGATACTCCTGTTCGGATATTTTACGGGTAAGGTTACTCGATTTTCTCCAATAGGTATAATAAGCACAAGCCACTATCGATGGGATAATGCCATAAAAGGCAATCGTAAAACCGGGAGCCACATCATATTTGGCAGGTTGGGTGATGCCCAGATATACTTCCCAAAATGGCTGATTACTGAAGTATTTATCGCCAAATTGAAATACAAATATTTGTAGAATGATATAGGCTAGCTCTGTGGTGCCTACCAAAGCAAGGTATTTGGCCCATTTTTTAGAAATCAAATTATCTAAAAAACTAATAAAAAGAATCGCACCCAGAAAAGATGCAATTCCGGTGGTTAAATTTAAGAAGAAAACGGCTTTGTTTTGTACTGCTTCGAGTGAAGTGGGATTGAACAACTCCGAGGTGAAATAGGTGATACTATTTAGACCATATACAAAAAGTACGGTAAAGAAAAAAGCAAAGGAAATTTGTGAAAAATGTGGCAAATAGGGCTTAAAACGCCTGTAGCTTTTTTCCTTTTTGGGCTTGGATTTTACTTTTTTCGGGATATGGGTAGAAGCTTTGTTTTCCAGCGAAATAAGTGGTACTTCTTTGGAGATAACCTCCACAGGTATTGGCCTTTCTTCCACAATTTCGGCTCTTTTGAAAGGTCTTTGCGGGCTTATTTTTTTGTCAAAAATTCTAAGATTGCCCCCTCCTGTTTTTAAAGTAACACTGGTGCCACCACCATTTATTGTGCCTACACATTTATTGTAAGTTTTCACCCCATTTACCTGGAAATTCCCATTTATTCTTACCACTCTGCCTTTTGCATCCAGGGTAATTTTTGAATTTTCAGGTAAATAAGTGCGAATATTTCCTCCGGAAGATTCCAGCCAAAAATATTCCAATAATTCGTCGGCATCCGCTATAATATTTCCTCCTTTCGTAGTTGCCGCGACGTTAGCCCGCAGGCCGTAAAGTTTGATGTTTCCACCCCAGCTTAGTGTTTTAAAATCGCCCTCAACCCGGTCTGCATGTACATTTCCGCCCTTTGTTTTGGTTTGAAGTTTTCCCGAGAAATCAGTAATCCGGATATTCCCACCATCGGTAGAATAGTTGTGATCTCCGCTGGAATCTATTACGGTTACATTGCCTCCTGAAGTGGATAAATCAAACTCACCGCTACATTTTTCGATTTGTAAACTTCCTCCAATGCTTTTTGATAGTGATTTTACAGACCCGGTAATTTGTTGAAGACGAATGCGACCGAAAGTTGATTTGACCAGGTGATTTCCTTTTAAATAACTTAAGGATATTTCACCGAGGTTATTTTGAGTATATGTTGTCATTTTTTCCGGTACAAATACCCGGAATGAAACCTGATATCCAGATATCCAATTAAAAAACCAGTTCTCTTCTAATTTTCTGCTTCGTATGGTTAATTTGCCGTTTTCATTCAATAGGCGAAAGTCCATTTTATCAAACTCATCTTTGGTCATGGGATCCGGCTGAAAGAAATTCAGGAGGTTTCTGTGGTATGCGTAAACTTCTATGGTAATTTCGTTTACATCGCCGCCCACTACTTCAATTTCTCCCCAGCTGGTTCTCAACTGCAATTCTCTGATATCGGCAATTCCGAATTTTCTGATATGTAGGGGTGATCCGGTCATTATTTTTCAGCTAAAGTGTCTATAGCCAGCCAATTGGCACACACAGCAATAAAAGACAGGATAATGGGTATAATGGAATTATTCAGCCAAAATTCAAAGAGCGGTTTGGCTCCTGCATCAGGATATAATATTCTCCAGTTTTCTAAAAAATGTTGGACAGGAGATAGGTTGGCCACAATATGGAAACCAAGGTTTAAGCCGAAAATCAAAGCTGAGAATATGACTATGTTTACTAAAAGAGGTAACCAACTATCACTTAGTTTATTGGCCAGAGAATTACCTGCTTGTGTATCTTCCCAAACGTCCGGTTGAATAAAAAGAGTAATTCTCCGAAAACCTTCGATCAGATTGCCTTTTCCTAAAAAATGCAGGAAGATGCCAATCTGAAACAAGATTATTAATGGCTCAAATACACCGCCTGCTTTTTGTAAAATGGGTCCAACTCCACCTGCTATCATATAAGCCAGAAATGCAGCCGGAAAAACTAACAGGAATTTAACAAAACGGTTGCGGCGTCTTACGTTTTCCATTATGCCCAGAAGCTCCCCAAACCCCAAGGCTGTTTGAAATGGTTTTTGCATAGTATTTACTGACATTGCGATAAGAAATATTGCGATTCAACTTTTCCCCAGTTTGGGTAAATGCTACTTTTCGCTTCGAAGTTATTGAATTTATCTAAAGCTTGTTCAAAAAGTGGCTTTGCAGCTGCTTTTCCCCCACCGAAATTTTCAGGAGTATAGAATAAATTAGTGCCTTGCAGATAATATATTCTGGGATTGTTGCTATTTAATTTGGTTGCCTTTTTCAGGTTATCGCTGAAAGATGCACCATATGTCTGCCATCTGCTCATTGGGTCTACGGCAAGTCGGGCAGAGGCTAGCTGAGCTTTTAAAACCATAATTTCGTCATTATCTACGGAAAGGTTTTCAGCATCACCCAGGTACTTATCCGCTTTATCTAGTATAAGGTCCTTTTCGGCTGCGTCAGACTTGGTGAATTGTTCTATTCCATAGCAATAGGCTACCCAGTATTTTGGTAACCATTCGTTTTTTTCTGCGGCGGCTACTCTTTCCATTTTATTGATAATGGGCTGTAGCGATGATTGCCTGTCTGTTTCACTGATTTGCTTTACCAGGTCATCCATGGTTTTCTGATAGGAGGCATTTTGGGCTTTTGCAAAAACCGATACCAGAAGAATTAAAATAATAAGTGCTGAGTTTTTCATTTTTGTTTTAAATTGAATTGATATAATATGAATATTTAGAAATCAAGATCTGCTTCTTTTGATCGTCCGTTTAACTCACCGATGGCCCAGTTTATACCAAAGAAAAATGTACGGTACATAGGTGGGCGAACTTCAAATCGCTCTTTTCCATCGTTAGAATACCTGTATCCGTAAATATTTTTTCTACCCAATACATTATCGAGAGTTGCATAAAACACAACGAACTGGTTTTTAATCATTTTTACATGGCTGGCCATTAAGCTCAGGTTTTCAAATGCTTTTGTGTATGGTGTATTTTTAAAATTATCGCCATATACATAAATGGGTCTACCTGAGGTGTGACTAAAAGTTACTCCGATATTGGTGCTGATAGGTGTGAAGAATTGTTTGTAGACCAAACTTAGATTATGCTTGCTGGCAAAATAAGGGGTAACCATTTCCTTATAATTCTTAAACATTCTTTTGGTATCGAGAAATGAATAGGTAAACCAAAAATCACCATTTGGTATGCTTTTTTGATCACGGAAAAACACATCAAAACCGCGGGCAAAACCTTTACCCGTATTACTTAAAGAGCCTGTTGGGAATCTATATGGGTTTGGATCATATTGTACTGTTTGTTCAGCTATCAAGCTGTTGTATTTTTTATAGAAACTTTCAATTCTGAATGTTCGTAAGTTTTTGATTATTTGATAATTAAGAATCAAATGATCGGCTATTTCGAAGTTTAGATTTTTGTCTAAATACAGGTATTCTTTTTCGGGATTTTGGTAAAACCTACCACTGGCTAAAGAGAATTGGGCATATTTTCCGGCTTTGTAAGCCAATGAAAACCGGGGGGCAATGTTACTCCTGGATATTACACTGGAATTTTCGGCTCTTACTCCCAGCCTTCCGGCTAGTTTGGGGCTCAGATAAAATTCAGATTCCGCGAAAATGGCCGTGTAATTGTCTTTTAGTGAAAGAAAATACTCATTGTAAATATTGTCTTGTTTGATATTATGGTATTCGGCTCCAAAACTGAATGAACTGCTGTTTTCTTCACCAAACAGACGACTTGCCACCGATCTGAATTGCGTACGCTCATCGCCGCGATTGGCTACTGCAACGCCAATATTCAGGTAGTCTTTATTTTTAGAATAGGAGAATCCGTTTAGCCAAACCCATTTACCATCGCCATAGGTGTTTTTTAAGGATGTATTTGTGAAAATATTTTGATTGTTGTTTTCAAAAATATAGGTACTATTATCGGCTTCATACGTGGGTAAATTCAGAGCCGATTGGTTAGTTGAATAGGTAGTATAAGCCTTGATAGAGCTGGTTTTGCTCAGATTTTGATTTATTGTCAGAGATCCGCCCATACCCTGTGGCACTTTTTCGAAGTCGATATTGGTCTTTACCAGGCTAAAAAACGGACTTAGGTTTGAATAATTCAGCGTGCCAGTAATCCAACCTTTGTGGGTATATGAAGCCCCCAATCCCGCCATATTTGCATTTATGCTCAAGTTGCTGTTATCCCCTTGTTTGTCCATGGTATTCAGGAGTAATACAGAAGAAAGTGCCTGCCCGTATAATGCGGAATAGCCTCCGGTACTGAAAGCAGTGCCTTTAAACATAAATGGGTTAAAACGACCTCTTTGGGGCACATCCGGCGTGCTGCTGAAAAATGGATTTTGAACGATCATTCCATCAATCACAGTTTTTGTTTCATTTGCCGAGCCTCCACGAACAAACAAACCTTCACTTTCGCCAACCCGATTGGCACCAGGCAAAAACTGCATAACCGATACAATATCTGCTCCTCCGCCTGCTGTTGTAACAATATCCATTGGCTTTAACATCACCATCTTTTTTTCGTCAGAGGCTTCAAACATGCCAGCGGTAACTACTACTGCATTGAGGGAGTTTATGGATTCTTCTAAAATGATGTCGAGTTTCAGTTTACCTGAAGAAATACTTAATGCCTTTTTGAAATTTTTAAAACCGATCATGGATGCAGTGATAAATTTTTCACCACTCGCATCCGTTTCGAAACTGAAATTCCCATTCTCATCGGCAGATGCACCATCGTAGGTTCCTTCGATCTGAATATTGGCGAAGGGTAGTGGCTCACCTTTTTTATCTGTAACCTTTCCTGAGATAATTACTTGTGAAAATCCGTTAATTGAAAATAGAAATGTAATAAAAGTAAATAGCTTTTTCATATCGTGTTATTAACGATACAAAATTGCCTGCTTTAGATGTCGTTATATAGTACAAAGCGATAAACAATGCAAATTGAGGAATGAACCTGCTTTTTTTTAGTATGAGTTCATTTTTGGGTTTTAACTAAAAGAAAAGCCGGATCGGGATTCCCGATTCGGCTCGAAATAGTCAGATTAACACAATTATTATTTTTGGGCCAGTTGTTTTTCCAAGACCTCAATTCTTTTAGTAGCATCGATCAGATACAAAGTAAGTTCTTCAATTTTTTCCATTTGCTTGGAAGCTATTTCTGCTAAATCAATCCCGTCTATCGCGATTTCATCTGCAGATAAAACATTTGGTAAATGTTTTTCTTTCTTCACATAGGTTTCCACATCTTTTAATGGCATAAGCTTATAGTTATCTGCGAAAACATAATCTGCCCATTTTTCACTTCCTGAGATTGCTACCCTAACTCTTTCTGCCAAAATTCCTTTTCTAACGTAAAGGTTATAACCGTCTGGAAGTGGGGTGTCTGATCCGCCGATTACAACTTTACTCCCCGGATTGGAATAGACAACATTATTCGAAAGTGACCAATTTCCACCACTTGATGAAGTTCCAACTCCATCCGGCAAATTAGTCAAAATGAAATTTCCCAGTTCGTCGAGCGATAGACATTTGCCATTAGAAGCATAAGCCGGATTATTTGAGCTGAGTTCTTTGAAATGTATTCCACCCCAGCCAACTGTTAAGTTAAAGGTGCTTATGTCTCTTATGTTTAACTTATTAGAAATATTAACGTCTCCGCTATTTAAATTTGATATATTTCCATTTGCATCACTTGCCCAATTGGCGTCGGTTCCACCGGTATAAACAGGGGTGGTGGTAGTTCCACTGGCTACCTGATCATTAACCAAAATTACATTTCCATTGGCATCCAGACTAAGTACTTTTGAGTTACCGCTTATGGCTGGGGAGCTATTATTCAGATTATTGAATTTAAGACCCGATGCCCCGAGTGTAATACCTTTAGATGAAATGGACTCCGTTACACTCAGGTTTTTCCCAACATTAAGATCATTATTTATCTTAACAAACCCGGTATTTGAATTAGTCATATTTACACCGCTTGCAGTCCAAAAGTTACTTCCCTCTGAATCATTTACCAAAACCACTTCACCTGCACTATTCACAGAAAGTACTTTTTTATTCGAACTTACGGTTGGCGAAGTATTTGTAAAATTTTCAAATTTCAATCCTGATTTCCCAACAGTTCCACTATTGATATTGAGCGTATGACTTAGGTTAGTTGTATTTATGCCTAGTTTAGCATTCGCAAAATCTCCATAAATAAGAGGTGCCTTGGATGCATCATTTGAGATATGAAGTTTATCACTTTCCTGTTCAAAATATCCAGCTTGATAGCCGATAAAAACATTTCTGCTTCCCTGCGATTTGTAGCCTGATAAGGAACCTACGGCGGTATTTTTTTCACCACCCGAATTAGCAGCTAAACTACCGCTTCCAATTGCAATATTATGATCCCCGGCCTCATGACTGAAAAGGGCTTGAAAACCCATCGCTATGGTATTACCTACCGTATTGTTTTTTTGCATTGCCAATGAGCCAAATATTACAGAGTTATATGGATTTGCTGAGCTGGCAGCTTTATATCCTAAAATTGTATTTCCTCTTTTATAATCGATTATTCCGGATCTTACATCGTTAACCTTAAATACGAGGCTGGTGGTATCTGTGGTTCCGATAAAATTTAAATTGGAATTTAATCCCGCATTTCCTCCGGTACCCCATACTGAATTATCAGCTGAAACAAGTTTTGCTTCTGTTGCCGCTCCCGAAACTGCCTGCCATTGATTCCCGCTATAAACATATAACCCGCTTAGGAGATTGGTTTGATAAACCATCAAACCCGATGCAGGGTTTTTAATATTCATTCTTTGATCCAACGAAAGTCTTGGAAGTAATAATCCTTTATCATCTGCCGACAAATCGAGGATTGCTGATTGATCAGGTTGGGTGGTACCTATCCCGATGTTTCCGCTTTTTTGAGCGAAGGATTTAATTTCTAATATTAGAAAGAGCATTAAAAACGCCACCCGCGTCTTCTTTGGAGTAATTAATTTCATAACTCTGTTTTTATTTTCCTGTGATAAATATTAGGATTGCTCCACTTGTATTTACACTAGTTCAAATAGTGTGCCAAAACAGTAGACGAAAGCTGATTAAGAGGTATCATTGATAATAGTATAATGCCTGCCTTTTGAATTCGCCATGCTTATATTATAATTAATTCTGAAAATTGTACTAATTCAAACTTTAATATTTGATAAATCAATTTTTGCAAAATGAAAATGGTTTGGCGTAAGTGCAAAATCTATTTACTTTTGCCATCACTATTAAAGTGAATTTTTCAAAATGAAGAAAGTTGCAGTTTTTACATCAGGTGGTGATGCTCCAGGAATGAATGCGTGTATTCGTGCGGTGGTAAGAGGTGGGATTTATCATGGCCTGGATATGTACGGTATTGTAAGAGGTTATAATGGGATGATCAAAGGAGATATCATAAAAATGGATTCTAGATCAGTTAGTAATATCATACAACGAGGAGGTACAGTTTTGAAATCGGCCAGAAGTATGGAGTTCATGACGCCTGAAGGAAGAAAAAAGGCTTATGAAAATTTGATGAGTCAGGGAGTAGAAGGTTTAATCGCTATAGGAGGTAATGGAACATTCACTGGTGCCGAAGTATTTTATAATGAATATCAGATACCTACTGTAGGTTGCCCGGGTACTATTGATAATGATTTATATGGAACGGATTATACAATTGGATTTGACACAGCGGTTAATACTTCTTTGGAGGCCATTGATAAAATAAGAGATACTGCTGATTCACATGATCGAATATTCTTTATAGAAGTTATGGGTCGCGATTCAGGTTATATAGCTATTCAATCCGGCATAGGAGGTGGGGCCGAAATTGTGATGGTTCCCGAAACCCATACACCCTTGAAAAAAGTGGTTTCTGCATTAAAGGATGGTTGGAATAAATCAAAATCCTCATCCATAGTTGTTGTAGCAGAAGGTGATGAAGAAGGACACGCCCCTGAGATAGCTGCAAAAATAAAAGCACAAGTAGGAGATAAACTTGATATACGCGTAACTACTTTAGGCCATATCCAGCGTGGTGGTGTGCCTACAGCTTATGATAGAATTCTGGCGAGCAGGCTGGGTTTGGGTGCTATTGAAGGTTTAATAAATGGACAAAAAAATGTAATGGCTGGCATTGTAAACAATGAACTTGTCTATACCCCTTTTATTGATACTATTAAAAAACCTAAGCCTATTCACGATGACCTCTTACGTATGGTACATATTTTAAGTAGTTAATCAGCAATATCCCATTACTCTATAAACCAAGAAACCCATTATTTCTCTAATAACTAGCTCCAACTTGGCTAAAGAATTTGCGTTGGGGATAAAATCGTATACATCGGGTTTTTGATTGCTAATGGTATCTTTTTTATAGTGGAGTGGGTAGGCTTTTATTCCTGATTTTTTAAAACATGCAAGTGCTCTCGGCATATGAAAATCAGAAGTAATGAGGCATATTTTTAGTTGACTATTGATTTTTGGTAGTAAGGCTTTTACATTACGGGCATTTTCAATAGTATTCCGGGCTTTGTTTTCTACGAATATGTCTTTATCTGGTACACCGTTGACCAATAAAAATTCTTTGCAAATTTCCGATTCTGTAATTTCTTTTTTAACCAGAATTCCGACATTTCCGCCACTTATAATGATTTTTTTGGTGTGATCGCTTTTGTATTGATTTAGTGCTTGCCATATTCGATCACCCGATGAGTTCATTTTCATGTTTTGAATACCATATTCTTCATCAAATATTCCTCCGGTAAGAACTACGGTAATATCATAATTTTCAATTCTGTTTTCATTCGGAATTTTGCTAAGCCAAAAGTATTCCAGATGCTTTATGGTAAAGTTGACCGAGCAGAAATATGTTAATAAGATGCAAAAAGTAAGGATTTTTCTATTTTTGGTACGATTATTACTTTTAAATAAAATAATTAAAGTAATAAGTAATAATCCTATAGGATATAATAAAAAGGAAAAAATCTTGGATATTAAATAAAACATAATGAAATGTTAATTTTAAAAGATTGTTAACGTTACTTTTTAAATTTGTATTTGTAAAATATAAAAACGAATTAAATATTCATGAAAAATAAGATCGGATTACTACTCGCAATTTTGTTTTTTACAAAAGTTGGCTTTTCTCAGAATAACGCATATGATATTAAAGTTAAATTGGCAAATGGCCCAACTGAAAAATACATTCATTTAGCTCATTTTTTTGGTTACAATCAATACATTAAAGTTGATTCTGCCAAATTAGAAAATGGTTATTATCATTTTAAAGGTGAAGAACCCCTTAAAGGTGGAGTATATCTGATTGTTTTAAGCCCGGCTAAATATTATGATTTTGCTTTTAGCGGAGACGAGAAAGCCTTTACAATTGAAGCTGATACAGCAGATTTCGTGGGTACAGTAAAAGTTACGGGTTCCAAAGAGAATGAATTACTTTTTGGTTATCGTAGATACTTAAAAGAAAAAAGTGATGAAGCTGCTGCTATAAGTAAAATGGCTGCTTTGCAGGATGATCCTACTGCAAAAGAAATGAATAGAACGAAAATGCTCAATCTGCAAAAAGAGGTAATGCAGTATATGAAGGATTTCGTTGCAAACAACAAAGGTACATTTGCAGCAAAAATAATTCAGGCAAATTTTGAACCCGAAGTTCCTAAAGAAGTGCCACTAAAAGCTGATGGTACAAAAGATTCTACCTTCGCTTTCAGGTATTATAAAGGCCATTATTGGGATAATATTGATTTTTCAGATGATCGTTTACTTAGATCACCATTTATTCAAACCAAACTTGAAAAATACTTCAAAGATCTGGTTTATCAGGTTCAGGATTCTGTTAATCACGACGCTGATTTGGTTATAAGCCTCTCTAAAGCAAATCCGGATGTTTACAGATATGTTTTGTGGTGGGTAACCAATAAATATGAAAATTCGGAAATTGTCGGTTTGGATGGCGTTTTTGTTCATTTAGCAGAAGATTATTACTTAAAAGATGCTGATTGGTTGGATTCTACACAAAGAGCTAAGTTTCAGGAGCGGGTAAGTATTTTGAAACCTTTAAGATCTGGTGAAGTATTTCCTTCACTTATTGTAGCCGATACGCTAGGTAGAGAAACATCTATAATGATGAGCAAAGGCAAATACACAATTGTATATTTCTATAGTCCCGATTGTGGGCACTGTAAAGATGCCGCACCTAAGTTGGTAGAATTTTATGAAAAAAATAAGGATAAAGGAATTGAAGTCTATAATATAGCCGTTGATTATGAAGTAGATAAAATTAAAAACTTTATAAAAAAGTATGATACCGGAGCCATGAAGAATTTATGGGATTCAAAGGGCAGGTATTATTTTAAAAATAATTTCGATGTTTATTCTACACCGACATCCTATATTCTGAATTCAGAAAAACGAATTATCGGGAAACGGATTCCAATTGAAGAATTCAACCGATTTATTGAGTTTTATGAGAAACAACACCCTTCCACAAATAGTAGTAAATAGGGTTTTAGCTGAATAATAAAAAAGGTAAAGTTTATTTGTAGTTTTCTTGCCTGAATTTTTTTTCTTAAAAAAGTATTGAAAAGTAAGGACTAGGAAAGTACATGACGGTTATAAAAAAAATAAGATTTAATTTTAAATATTGAAGGAAGGAGGGGTGATGAATCCCTATTTTGGTTCAAAAATAAATTCATTTCTTAAAATTTATTAAAAATTCAAATATTTTACTTAACTTCCCAATATAGAAACAGAACATTACGTTATTAAATAGTACTTCATAGAACAGTTTGTTATAGGTTAAAAATTGAAAGCCGTGATTTATTAAATCGCGGCTTTTTGCATGTGTTTATTTATAGCAAAACATAAAAGCAACTCCCGTAGGACTGGCTTTCTCATTATATGGTTTCAATAGTAAAATTTATACGGAGCCTCTGTCTATCAGATAGAAAGGGTTTTTTTCATTAATGGTCTTTCCGTTTAAAAGAACTTCTGCAGCTCTGGAACCCATGGCTTCAAAATCAGTACTTACTACGGTAATCTCAAGTGCTTCTTTCAAGGTGCTGTCATTAAAAGAAATCAGGCCTATTTCTTTGCCTTGGGTAAGCTTATGTTTTTTGGTGAATTTAATCACTTCAGCGAGGTCATTGTCTTCAATTACCACATAAGCCGTATTGGGGCAAAACTGAAGCAGGCGATCATTGATATCTTCAGATATACAATATTCGAAATCATTATAAGCACAAAAAGTGCGGAATCCCAATTTGATTTCTTCCGGATAATTGGCATTTTCAGGGAAAATGAGCTCCAATCTATCGTAATTTCTCAGTGGCTCCAGATGTGACTCAAAGGCATTAAAAAGATCTTTTTCGAAGTCCTGAAAAATGGTAGCCCGGCAATCTAAGTCTGGAATCTGTCTATCCAGTAAAATCAACTCATTCTCGGGTATTTTCTCCAGAATGCTCAGGTAATCTTCTGGTTTGCAGCCTTTTTCAAAATGTGGCATAACCACGTAATAATTGTATTTCCCTAGATTTCGCTCTATTATTTCTTCAAAGCTATCGAGTTCGTAATTGTGAATTTGAAGATCAACTGTGGCGTTTTTGCCCAATTTTTCAAGAAAAGAATAGTAAATGGTTTTCTTATACGAACACATTTTGTTTAAAACCAAAAGTACTTTAAGCTTCTGCTCTCTTTTGGATTTTACAAAATAGCCTTTTCCTTGTACCGAAATAATATAACCTTTGGCTTTAAGTTCGCGATATGCTTTTTCTACCGTGTCTCTGGAGAGCAAGTATTCGATACTTAACTCAGTAATAGACATCAGTTGTTCATTTTTTACGTAATATCCCCTTTCAATATCATTTATAACTGCCTGCACAATTTGCTTGTATTTAGGCATTTTGTCGTTATGATCGATTTGTAAAGGACGGTACTTAGCAGGGCTGGCGGGTTCAATGGCGTATGATGAACCGGAATGATAAGAACTGGTTGAATACATTTTATTATAGGTATTTGGAATAAGTGTTTTTCAAAGAATTTATTGAATTCTTTTGTTAAAACTAGCTTAAGGAGCCATTAAAATGGTATTCTTTTGAGAAAAAATTTACGCAAACGTTCTCGGTAGGAATATAAATATTAGAAAGTGCCAGCATTGCATTATTTGGGTCTTTATTATTAAAAAATCTTAATAATTCATCTTCGAAAATACCTGAATAAATGCCTTAAGCAAACCATGTAAACAAGGTGGAGAAATAGAAGTATTTACCCAATTTGACAATCGTACAGAAAGATCGCGGAATTTATTTTATGGAAAAAGGTACATTCGTTTTCCCATGTAAGCACAGGATGTCAGTTAAGTAGTAGAATGCGAATTTTAAAGCAATGAAAAGAGTAGCATTTAAAATGAAGTTGCATGCTGGTATGGAGGCCGAATACCAGAAACGTCACGACGAAATCTGGCCGGAGTTGGTTTCTTTATTGAAAAACACAGGCATTTCGGAATATTCCATTTTTTTAGATCCGGAAACAAATAGCCTTTTCGGTTTTTTAAAAATAGCCGAGCCCTTACAACTAGACGAACTTCCCAAAGAGGCAATCATGCAGAAATGGTGGGCCTATATGGGTGATATCATGGCCACCAACGACGATAATTCGCCCCTTAGTATTCCGATGAAGGAAGTTTTTTACCTCAATTAATTAGTTTATGAGAGAAACCTTGTACCCGATAGTATTGGTTTTGCTGTTTTTATCCTGTACCACAGTAGTTACTAAAGAAACCCAAAATGATACCAATACGCCTCTTCATTTAGTAAAGCCGGATTACCCCACATTTTACGGAATTCCGGATACGGCAGAGGTAAAAAAAACAGTAGAAAGAATCCATACCTACCTGAATTCGGTTACTCCTTTTGGTTTTGTCAATTCCAAGACCGGGGAAGTGCTTACCGATCTGAATAAAATGGATGAAAACACCACATTGGTAAAAGGCGATTTTCGTATTGTGAGCTATGAATGGGGGGTAACTTACGGAGCCATGATGAAAGCCACGGCCATTACCGGAGATCCGGCTTTCAGAAAATATGCTGAAGATCGACTCAATTTTATTGCCGAATCGGCTCCCTATTTTGAAAAATTAGATAGCTCGGAAGGTTTTGATTGGGGAGCAAAAGGGCCGCTTAAAAATTTACTCCATCCCAAAGCACTGGACGACTGCGGAGCCATGTGTGCGGCTATGTTTAAAGCCAAAAATTCGGGCTCGAAAACAGATTTTAGCCATTTGACGGATTTACATCTTGATTATATTTTGAACAAAGAACATCGGCTATCGGATGGTAACCTGGCACGCATGCGGCCACAGGCCAATAGTTTGTGGCTCGATGATATGTTTATGGCTATTCCGGCACTGGCTCAGGCAGGAATGGCAACAGGAGAGGCCAGGTATTTCGACGAAGCCACCCACCAGATTCATCTGTTTACCGAAAAGATGTTTAATGATGAAAAACAAGTATTTATGCACGGCTGGATCGAGGGCATGAGCGAGCATCCGCAATACCATTGGGGCCGGGCAAATGGTTGGGCCATACTCACCTTGGTAGAAGTGTTGGACGTGTTACCCGAATCGCACCAGGATTTTTCTTTTGTTCTTGATCTACTTAAAAAACACGTAAAAGGCCTGGCGAAATACCAGGACGGCACCGGATTTTGGCATCAACTGCTCGATCGCAACGATACCTATCTGGAAACATCGGCAACGGCTATTTATACCTATTCTTTTGCCCATGCCATAAATAAAGGATGGATCGACCGCATGGCGTATGCACCCGCGGCTATTTTGGGTTGGAATGCCCTAAATTCTAAAATAAATGCAAAAGGTCAGGTAGAAGGCACCTGTGTTGGTACTGGAATGGGCTTCGATCCGGCATTCTATTCGTACCGGCCAGTAAGTGAATATGCGGCTCACGGTTACGGTCCGGCGATTTTGGCAAGTGTTGAAATTTATGAACTTTTGAAAAATAATAAATTCGAAATCAACGACAGCTCGGTTCAGATTTTGGCAAAATAAATCAGGATGAAAATTTACCCTTTACTGTTAGTATTCCTATTGGGATTTTGCTCCTTTTTGTTAGAGAAGCCAACTGTTTACATTATTGGTGACTCTACAGTTAAAACCGGCCAAGGCCTGGGCGAAAGTGATATGTGGGGCTGGGGTTCGCTAATTCATCATTTTTTAGATACCAATAAGGTAAATATTGAAAATCACGCCATTGGCGGCAGGAGCAGCCGAACTTTTCTTACAGATGGGCGATGGGAGCCGATTCTGGAGAAAATGAAACCGGGAGATTTTCTGCTGATACAGTTTGGGCATAACGACGATTGGGCCATCAACGATACCATGCGGGCAAGAGGCACTATAAATGGAACAGGAGAGGAGCTGCAGGAAATAGATAATGTAATTACCAAAAAACACGAAATAGTGCACAGCTTTGGTTGGTATTTGCGAAAATATGTAAACGAAGCCAAAGC
>JAHEBN010000216.1 GCA_024645245.1 Jiulongibacter sp.
TTTGATTTTTCCTTTGGAGTAAAATAAAGTCATTACATTTACTAATGGCCAACAGCTGAGATTGCTATATTTTGCGGTCCTATGTAATAACCACAGAGTCGAGCAAATGGCTTATACCCTATTATTTTAAAAAAGTCGCGAAAAAAATCAAGGGTTTACAGTTGTTACATCTTGTGCAGCTTCAACCTCACCGGATGTTTTTTCCATATCCCGATCGAATGAATACAGGGCATTGCTACTCATTTTTTCACCGCCGGCTATTTTCATTTTGTCCAGTAAATTCATCGCAAGCGTTTCCTCTTCCACTTGCTCGTTTACAAACCATTGCATAAAGTTCCAGGTTGCCCAGTCCTCTTCTTCGTGACTTAGTTTAGCCACTTTGTAAACCGCTTTTGTATTATCCACTTCGTGCTCAAATATTTTTTCAAAGCATTTGAATAAACTCACGGGATTTTCTTTGGGTGCCGGAACAGCCGTCACATCTACTTCCGCACCTCTTTTTAGAATATATTCCAATATTTTCATCATGTGGTTACGCTCTTCATGTGCATGTTTAAAAAGAAAATTGGCTATGCCAGCGAATCCTTGATTACCAGCCCAAGCCGCATAAGCTAAATATATCTGTGAAGCATGTGCTTCTTTCGTCATTTGTATATTCAATGCCGTTTCAATTGTTTTTGAAAGTCTGTTCGTATTCATTTTAATTTATGTTTTGATTTAAAAATCTTCTTTGATTATTGATTTTTTATCAACCTTTAACTCGGCCAGTTGCATTTCGATTGCATCCATCATTGGTGGAGGTCCACAGAGGTAAAACAGTTTATTTAATCCAGTGCTGTTGTCTTTAATAAAATCTACCGTTATGAGTCCGTGGGCATATCCTTCCACTTTTTCATCCGATAGAATGTTGATAAAACTTTTGCCTAATAATTTTTTAAATTCATCTTCAAGTATGACATCGGCCTTTTTTTTATTGGCAAAGATTAGTTTGTTATTTCCTGTTTCCTTTGTCGAATGAAGGTCTCGGAAAATGGAAATAAATGGGGTAACTCCTGCACCACCGGCTATAAATGTACCTTCGCCTTTATACTGGATTGCACCAAATACCTCGTGTAAAATCAATTCGTCGTTTGTATTCAGTGTCAGTAATTCGTTTGTAACATTTTCATGTTTCGGATATGTTTTAATGGTAAACTCCAGGTAATTGTCTGTAGGCAAGCAGGTGAAAGTAAAAGGTTTTTTCTTTTCCTCCCAACCGTTTTTGTTTATGGAAATTTCTGTAGCCTGACCCGGGGAGAAGGAATACTTGTTCGGTTTTTCAGTTACGATTTTCAATACATCATGAGTGACTTTATCTATGGAATGTATCTTGACTTTATGTTTTTGCATGTTTTTTTGTTTTAATAATGTTCAATAATTTTCTTCATCCCCTTTTATTCCCGATTTTAATTTTTGCTTCTGAAATCCGGTTCTTATACTTGTCAAAAGGGGAATAATTTTTATTGAAAATGTGGTATTACCAGACATTAAATAAGTTCAACTTATATCCCAACTTAATCTATTTCTTTTAAATTTTTCAGGGGCTTTTTCATTAATTGGAAAGTATTTTTCACACCAATAAAATGCTTATAATGATTTCTTTCTCTGCCCCTAATTGCCTTAAGTCTATCTAAAGCACCCGAAACTGCCTGATTGGTCGTATCAGTCTGGTAAGAAACCGCGATCGGTTGCTTACCTTCCCGCCTTGCCTCGATCAAACAGCGAATGTCTTTGAGCCCTTCTTTCTTGCCATTTTCATCAGTCAAGTGTACCTCTATCCGTGTTATGTGTGAGCTGAATCTGCTAAGCTCATCTGTTATCTGGGCTATAAATGAAGCTGCTATGGCCTCGCTACCACTAAGGGTTTTATCGGTATTAGATTGAATGGTCATAATTTTTTATTTAGTAAAATTTAAGTATCCAATTGGCCGATTATTTTTTAATAACGAAATGTGGCTGCAAGCCCTGTTTGAGTGGGCATATCCGAAGATGGAATAACTAAAACATCTGTTCCTATCTTTATGGCCCTATTGGCTATATCATCCAAGAGGTCATCCATCTCCGGGTTATTAATCGATCCATTATCAATTGAACCGGTATTGTCGTCTGCTATTTTTCCGGGTATGATTCGCCCTGCTTCCATTAATAAAGTGGCCACTTTTCCTGCTTCTATAGCCTTGGAAGTGATTTCCAAGTCGTCACTAGCCAAATTATTTGCTTTTGCCTGTGCATACTGCTCTGTCAAGGTTTTAATTTTTAGCAGGTATACCGGCTCCATGACTTCCCAAGCCATTTTTGCCAGATTATCAGCGGAAATATATTCCGGATTTTTAAAAATGCCCTCCTTTACAAGAAAGGGATTTTTACTCACTTCGTGAAAAAGGGAATGGTGTTCTGGTAAAGCAGCAAGTATAAGTGGAAGTCCGGATGGTTTAGAATAATTCTCCAGTATTTCCTTACTTATAAATCGGAAAAATTTCTCCGTATCAATATCTATCTGGTCTTTTATTCCACCATCTCCGTGATGCATGCCTTCGCTTCCTATACCAACACCTCCGTAAGATCCAACAGTGGAGTATTTATCAGTTAGCTGCTTACCAAGCACTGCCGTTAGGTTTATTGGCATATCTTCTGGCAATGTAATTTCCACCAAGCTGTGCCTGTTGCCTTCGAATAGTTGAATTCTGTCCAGACTTAGACCCAGTATCTGGTAGCGATCCAGGGTTTGTAAATATTGCCGGAGTGGTTTGGTATAAAAGCTGTCTGTAACTATCGCCAGTTTTTCAAAGCTCTTTTGCAAACCTATTACTTTGAACACACCTGGTGAACTAAAAATTGCAATTCCGGGTGAGGTATGATTCCAGAAATCTTTATCCTTGATGAGCGATTCGAATGGTTCAAGATATTGGCCAACTTCATTTACGGCATGTTCCTGCAATAAGGAAACTTCGAGTTGCTTAAGCAGATGTTTATATACTATCGGATCCTGAAGGTTTTCGGGATGACTTTGGTGGGCAGGCATGTATAGAGAAAGACATGTTGCACTTTTTACCGACAAAAGTTCTTGTAATATTTTTTTATTTAGTATTTCCATAATTTGGTTTGATTTTAAAGTGTTGTTTACGTTCCTGGTGAAAAATTGAATACCACTTTGGATTCTTCGTGTGGTAATAGTCTGCATTTCTATAATGCCATTTTGTGCAGAAAGCAAGGCTAATCAATCTCTTATAGCGTATCAAACGACTTTCCAGTAATAATGTAGAATATACCGTGTGCTCGAATTACTGTCTGGTGACAAGACCTGGCTTATCAGATGGAATAATCTAAGTCTCCAAATCAATTTCTCCCAGTTACTTTTAGTCGTTCAATCTTTGAATCCATTGCGTATGGATTATAATAATACCCTACTAAAGATTAATAAGGCGTCACTAATTTAGCGTAATAGTTTGCCAGATTGCTTTCATAAGCATCATCCAGCTCATGGTCAGGTACATATTCCGGGCTATTTTTAACCTGCTCTTCGCTTGCATTTACAATTACCGATGAAGTTTCCCAGTTTATTTTCCGGATTAATTTTGGGGATATCAAAACCTTTTTTCCGGGAAACCAATCACCGGTATCAACTTCCATGAATTCGATTTTCCAGGTTTCGTCATTGATAATGAAATCTTCCACATCTCCAATTTCTCCGTCAGTAGCTTTTATGTAATAACCAGTTACCTTTTCTGTACTTCTTAAATAGGGGTCTTCATCATTTTCTATAACTGGTACATTATCCTCATCATGAATCGCCTGTGCAAGTGGTTTGGTTGATTCTATCATCATTCCGGAAGTACCCATTGAACCTGGCCATAAACCTCCTCCCCAATAAGTTGTCCAGGGATAATAACCATATAGCTCAATTTCATGCTGTCTTGATACGGGTTTATCTGTATCTATATCCGGGCTGTCTTTAATCTGTTCCATAGTAAGATTTACTCGGAAAATCTGCTTGTCCCAATCAGGTTTAAATAAAGCTTCCGGCGACAATAATATTTTTTTACCCATGAGCCAGTTACCTGTTTCCACAATTAAATACCTAATTGTCCAGGTCTTATCGTCAAAATAGAACTCTTTTACTTTTCCTACTTCTCCGTCAGTTGCCCCAATGGTGAATCCAGTAAGGCTTTTAGTTTTTCGTTTCATAATTTTATTGTTTTAATTAACCAAGTATGTTCATAATAAATCAGGAATTTCAACTTTTCATGATCGGATACTTCTCAAAAGATTTTGTACTACATACAACTGAAATCCGAATTTTGGATATCTGCTTTCCCGGGCTGTTACAAGAAATGCAAAGTGCTTATTGGAGAATGCGGTCTTTAGCTAAATTTTCAATGTGCTTTTTATAAGCCATTTACTTATTTTTAAGCCCAAAAATTTAGTTCATTACCTTATTTCTGAATTTGCTAAAGAAATCAATGCAGATAAAGAATAAGGCAAAGTAAAAACCAAAGAAATTAGTATTTAAGCTTTACGGGGTAGCAGGTTTATCATTAGAGAGGCGAGAATCCTGATTTTCTTCCAGATATTCCTAAGTTAATAATTTTCGATGGATTTCCCAAGCATTTATATTAAATATTTCTAGCGAAAAGTACTTTTAAACTCTTCGCGATCATAAAATCCATCCAGTGTATCGGAGCTGTGAATGGTGTTATCTCCCAGAAAATGACGATTTAAAGATAATTCGTATGCAAAATCAATATCGTCTCCATTTCTGAACCGTTTCGCATTGGCAAAAGTGGAACTATCAATTTGATCGGTTTTTACTAATTTGTTCTCTTTATCAAAATTCGCCAATCCGATGGGAATTATCAGGTGATTTTCACCTTCCTTATTCAGGAACTCATGAACGCCGTCGCTTACCCGGTCTTGATAGGTTTTATACCCCTCTTCTATTATAGATTCATCTACTTCGACATCCAGATAAACAACCCGTTCGGCAGTTTTATTTACCAGCAAAGGATCTACTTTTCCGATGACGCGGTCGTTTGCATCTTTCACTTCCCAACCTCGTACATCGCTATAATTTTCGGCCACCTGGTAATCTGATAATTCATCCAGATTAAAAAGATTTTTAGTTGTAACTGTCATTTTTTTAGTTTTTTAAGATAGTCTAATTCATTTTTTGAAGTAGATCAGAAGCATTTTCAAAGTAATTCTTAACTGCATCTTTCTGATCAAGTATAAGAACTTCCGGATTTATTGATTCGGATGCACTTTTTAATGCTTCAGCTTCAGCTGCCAAACCCGGGTACTTTTCTTTTTGGATGTTTTGCAAAACCTGAGTTATAATATCATCCGCTTTTCTGATGTTATCTGCGTGCGTAGTATCAAACGGATCATTGGTAATCATTTTGGCATATTCTTTTACCTTCTCTATATCCGCCTGAACATCATATCCAAGCTCATTGGCATTAGAATTTGTTGCCTCAGTTAATTTAAGCAGTGCTTCATTGGTATATGCATGATCCAGACTCATCTTTGTCTTGTTGTTTTCTATAAAATTTACATAAGCCGCTACGGTAAGGTTTTCTTCTTTTACCCCTAATTGGTCTGGTTCGTTGGTATTGTAATCTGCATCAATTACTGCCTCCTTAGTTTTGCTATTTTCACGAAAAACAAAGAAATATACCAGCAATGCGGCGATCAGAAGGCCAACTAACAACCAGGGCCAAACCTGTTTTTTCTGTTCAATCTTAATTTCTGCCATACTGATTTTCTTTTTATTAAAGCGTTAAAATATTTATTTGGAAAAAGTGGATTTTTTTTAATCAATATTGAAAAGACAAAGTACAGCAGCTTATATAGTAAAAGTGTTACACAACTTGGGCAAAAGTTTGTATCATTCTCATGTTTGCCTTGTTAAGATTGGTGAATACGAATTCGCTTTTTTAGCTTCTCCCACCATCTAAGAAGGAAAAGTTC
>JAHEBN010000217.1 GCA_024645245.1 Jiulongibacter sp.
AAGCATGTTTTGTTATTCCCTTCCACCCCAACGGAATGTTTCGATATGATGGCTGACTCTTTTGATTTGGCTGAGGAATTACAAACACCCATTATCATGCTTACGGATTTGGATTTAGGTATGAATGAACACATGTGTCCGCCCTTTAAATGGGACGACAATCGCAAATACAAGCGGGGAAAAGTGCTTTCTGCCGAAGATCTGGAAGCAGCCGAAAAATGGGGTAGGTATTGGGATAAAGACGGAGACGGAATTCCATATCGCACCATTCCGGGCGTACATCCTACCAAAGGAAGTTATTTTACCAGAGGTACATCCCACGATGAATTTGCCAATTATTCGGAGGATTCGGATATGTATGTAAAAATCATGAACCGGCTTTTGATAAAATACGAAACGGCAAAAAGTAAGGTACCGCCACCACATCTCTATCAGAAAGCGAATAAGTCCGAAACCGGAATTTTGTTTTTCGGCACCTCGGAATATGCTGCCGAAGAAGCCATGGATATGTTGGCCGAAGAAGGCATAAAAGTAGATGCCATTCGAATAAAAGCTTTTCCGTTTAATCAAACGGTGGCCGACTTTATAGATAGCCACAGCGAAGTATTTGTGATTGAGCAAAACCGCGATGCTCAGATGCGTACTTTATTAATAAACGAATTAGAAATTAATCCGAAAAAACTGATCAAAGTCCTGAATTTCGATGGTACACCTATTACCGCCCAATTCATTTTCGACCAGATCGCACTTAAAACTGAAATCGCTTAATTTATGTCGTATATAAAACCTGTTTTCCAGCATCCCCGTACGCCCAAAAATGCACACGGATATACCCGAAAAGATTACGAAGGCTCGCTTTCCACGCTTTGTGCTGGCTGTGGGCATGATTCCATTTCGGCAGCGATAGTAGACGCCTGCTTCGAGCTGGATATTGAACCCCATAAGGTGGCTAAACTTTCGGGAATTGGCTGTTCTTCCAAAACCCCGGCTTATTTCCTCAATAATTCACACGGTTTTAATTCCGTACATGGCCGTATGCCTTCGGTGGCTACAGGTGCCAATTTGGCGAATCGTGATCTGGTATATTTAGGTGTATCCGGTGATGGCGATAGTGCTTCCATTGGATTAGGTCAATTTGCACATGTGATTCGCCGCAATCTGAATATGACTTATATCGTGATGAACAATGGCTGCTACGGACTAACCAAAGGACAAGATTCCGCCACGGCAGATCACGGATCCATTTCAAAAGGCGGGCAAGCAAATACCTTTGAAGGCATAGATATGTGTGCCATGGCGATACAGCTGGGTGCTACTTTTGTGGCCCAGAGTTTCAGTGGTGACAAAGGGCAATTGGTTCCTTTGATTAAAGCGGCCCTCGCCCACTCCGGCTTTGCCTTGATCAATGTAATTTCGCCATGCGTCACTTTCAACAATAACGTAGGCTCTACCAAATCTTACGACTATGTACGTGAGCACAATGAGGCGATGTCGAGCATTGATTTTGTACCGCAAAAAACCGCCATTACCACTCAATACGACCACGAAAAAGTAAATATGGTGGAAATGCACGACGGCTCCTTTATCAAACTAAACAAACTTAGCCCGGATTGGGACCCGCAGGATAAACTTTCGATTATCAGTGCTTTACACACAGCTCACGAGAAACAAGAAGTTTTAACCGGCCTGCTATATATCGACGAAAACAGCGTAGAATTGAATGATTTACTGAATACCGTTGCTATTCCCTTAAATAAATTGACTGAAGATACTTTATGCCCTGGATCGGAGATTTTGGAGGGGATAAATGCGGGATTGAGGTGATTTTTTTAACACATAGGAAAATAGTATTTTAGGAATATAGGCATTAATAAAATTAATCTGAATTATTTGATAAAGTGCCTAAAAACAAGGAGATTGTAAGAGATTATTAATTCAACCCATTCTTCTGAAAATGAAATACATATTATCCATTTCTGTTCTGTTTTTGCTCATATTTTCAGCATTTACCGGGCATCAAAACAAAAAATTCACCTCCCTTTTTGATGGCAAAACATTTACCGGTTGGGAAGGCGATACGCAAAACACCTGGCGGATTGAAAAAGGAATGCTCATAGGTGGCTCTACTGTAAAAACTGTGTCGCATAATGACTTTATCTGTACTACTCGTTCCTACTCCAATTTTATATTAAAACTAAAAATAAAACTAACCGGAAACGAAGGATTTATCAATTCCGGAATTCAGTTTCGTAGCAAAAGGCTGAGCAATCCGGCATACGAAATGACGGGCTATCAGGCAGACTGGGGCGATAAATACTGGGCCAGTTTGTATGACGAGTCCCGTAGGAACAAAACCTTAATTGCACCTGATTCTGCACAGGTCATGAAATGGATCAAAATCAACGATTGGAATGATTACGAGGTACACGCCGATGGTCCTCATATTCAATTGTTTATTAATGGAAAACAAACGGTGGATTATATGGAATCTGATCCGGCTATTCCACAATCCGGCTTAATTGGTATGCAAATTCATGGAGGAGGAAAAGCGGAAGTTTTTTTCCAAGATATTTACATCAAAGAGCTTCCGTAAATGTCTCGTTTTTAGTACCTTCATCCCTATTATTCAACCCTAACAAATGAAAATTAATAATCTAAGGATCGCAATTCTGCTGATTCCGATCTTCTTGTTACATTTTATGACCGTGGCAGGAAATATTTCCGATACCACCACAATTGACCGTGATTATACTTTACAAGCCACCATGTTGGGCTATTTTGCCAAAGACGGTACCCGAAATCCTACGCTTAAAGCAAATAAAGGAGACCGGGTGAGGATAACCATTACCAATGGCGAACTCATGACCCACGACATTGCCCTCGAAAAAGGTGGGGTTAAAAGTAATACTACGCAGGAAAAAGGCCAAAAGGCAAGCATAGTTTTCACCGCCATAGAAAATGATACCTATTATTGCACAGTTCCCGGTCACCGGGCTGCCGGAATGGTGGGTGCTTTTAAGATTGTAGAAGGTGATTTATCCCAAAAAAAAATCGTCGGTGTATTGCCGAAAGTAAAAGGTAATCCTTTAAATCTGAATTTTGAGAAAGGAGATTTAAGTAACTGGACCGCTACCGGAGACGCTTTTGAAAACCCTATCCTTCACGAAGATCCTTCTCCCTGGCATGAAAAAGATGCAAATATAGGTTTTGAAGGAAAGTATTTTGTGAGTAGTGGAGGCAATGAAAATTTTAAACGTACGGGGACATTAACATCCATTCCATTTAAAGTTACGCAACCATTTGCTTCTTTTTTGGTCTCGGGAGGAGCCTTGGCGGATACCCGTGTAGAATTGGTATTAGAAGAAACAAACGAAGTTATTTTTCACTCTACAGGGCAAGGCAGAGCTACCTTACAGCCCGTAGTTGCCGATTTAAAATCCTATTTGAATAAAAATATTTTCATCCGAATCATTGATAATGAGACGGGTATCTCTCAAATTCCATATATCCCAAATGATAAATGGGCACATATCAATTTTGATAATTTCCGGTTTTACAAAACCCGCCCCGACTTCCCAAATGAATTAAATCAGGAAGACATCCTGATTTTGCCGCCGCTTGACCCTGTTCTGAATGCCGGACTTTCAGGTACAGAAGCTGCCAAGGCTATGACTTTGCCAGAAGGTTTTAAAATCACACTCGCCGCATCTGAACCCGATGTGATTCGACCAATTAGCTTTACGATAGACCCACGGGGCCGACTTTGGGTGGTGGAAGCACATACCTATCCTACTCCGGCTCCCGATGGACAAGGCAAAGACCGCATTCTGATATTGGAAGATACAGATGGCGATGGCACTTTGGATAGCCGAAAAGTATTTACGGAAAACCTGAACCTGGTGAGTGGAATTGAAATTGGCATGGGAGGAATTTGGCTATGTGCCGCACCGAAATTTCTGTTTATTCCGGTAGATTTTGAAAACGATAAACCTGCCGGACCTCCTCAGGTTTTACTCGATGGATGGGGTTTACACGATACACACGAGGTATTAAATAACCTGCGTTGGGGGCCAGATGGCTGGCTTTATGGCGTGCATGGCGTATTTACACACTCCAATGTCGGTAAACCGGGAACGCCCGAAGATCAACGTGTTAAAATAAATGCCGGAGTTTGGCGATACCACCCTACCCGCCACGAATTTGAAGTTTTCACTGAAGGTACCAGTAATCCCTGGGGAATAGACTTCAATGATTATGGACATCCGTTTATTACGGTTTGTGTTATTCCGCACATGTATCATGTGATTCAGGGAGCAAGGTACCAGCGGCAAGCCGGAAAATCTTTTAATCCTTATACTTATGACGAGATTAAGACTATTGCCGATCACCGCCACTATTTGGGAGAAAGAGGTCCGCATGCCGGCAATTTCCGTTCGGCTGCAGCGGGTGGCGGCCATGCCCATGCTGGTGCCATGATTTACCTGGGAGGAAATTCCTGGCCGGCTCAATACCGCAATGAGATTTTCATGAACAATATCAACGGTGCCAAGATGAATATTGACAAATTGACCCGAACTGGCTCTGGTTATGTGGCTACGCACGAAAAGGATTTCATCGTAATGAATGACAGCTGGTCGCAATGGCTCAATTTCAAATATGACCCAAGCGGCTCTGTATATGCCATAGATTGGTACGATAAAAATCAATGTCACAGCCCCAATCCGGATGTTCATGATAAAACTTTGGGTAGGATTTTTAAAATAAGTCACGAAAACGACAAATGGGTAAAAGTAAATCTTTATACCGCAACTGATTTAGAATTAGTCAATTACCACCTGAATCCTAACGAATGGTACGTACGTACTGCCAGGGCAATTTTGCAGGAAAGAGGAGGAAATGAAAGTGTTCACCGGGCACTAAAAAATATACTTGAAAACAACCCGGACATTAGCAGAAAACTAAGGGCACTCTGGACTTTGCACGTTACAAATGGTTTGGATGAGGCTTATTTAGATAATTTACTAAATAACTCAGAAGAAAATATCCGGAGTTGGGCGATACAATTATTGTGCGAATCCAAACATTTATCGGAATTCACAAAATCGCATCTGCGGGAAATGGCTACCTATGAAAAATCCGCTTTGGTGAGGCTCTATTTATGTTCTGCGATGATTCGGCTAAAGTCATCAGAAAGATGGGAAGTGGTATCGCGTTTGGTAAAACATGCCGAAGATCTGGATGACCATAATTTACCTCTGATGTATTGGTATGCCATGGAGCCTTTGGCAGAATTGGATGCAAAAAGTGCCTTGAGTTTGGCAGAAAATTCTGTAAACCCAATCCATCTTACGTATATGATTCAAAGAATTGCCGCCTTAAAAACATCAGAATCCATTTCACTGCTGACAGGCTTAAAGGCAAAAATGAACAATCCCAATGACAGTGGGCAACAAGCCATTCGCGATTTAATCGATAAAGTATTAACGGAAAAACCAGCAGAAGAAAATCATCAGCAACACCATTAATAAACTAATAATGAAATATTTAATACTAATTCTTTTTGTAAACATTGCTTGCTTCGGTCAGTCAGAAACCTCACCGGAATTTAAGAAAACAATAATTACCCGTGATTTTATTTCGGAGGGAGTTACCACAGGAGATTTTAACAAGGATGGCAAAAAAGATATTGCCGCAGGCTATTATTGGTTTGAGGCACCCGAATGGAAAAAACATGAAATGGCTCCTTCCCGATCTTTTAATCCTCGAAAAGAATACAGCGAGTCATTCCTCACTTTTGGAATGGATGTTAACCTGGATGGTTGGGATGATGTAATTATCATTGATTATCCCGGAAAACCCGCCTTTTGGTTTGAAAATCCGAAAAACAAGACAGGTCAATGGCCCAAACACATTATTGCCGATTCAGTTGGAATAGCTAATGAGTCGCCGGGTTTTATAGATATGGATGGAGATGGAAGAAAAGACATT
>JAHEBN010000061.1:0-18733 GCA_024645245.1 Jiulongibacter sp.
ATTAAAACATTCGTAGAGCCCCCCATTGTTTGGTTTTGACGAATTTGCAAACCTGCAACTTTACCAGATAGCGAGTTGACAAAGTTTTGTTGCTTTACAGTAGAAACCTGATCGCCTCCTACCTCCTGAACAGCGTAACCCAGTGATTTTTTCTCTCGAGAAACACCCAAAGCCGTTACCACTACTTCCGAAAGTTGATTAAGATCAGAAGCAAGAGCCACATTAATCACTCTTTGACTACCCACTAATACCGTTTGGCTATTCATTCCTACAAAAGAATAAACCAGGTTGCTCCCTTTAGATGCCTCAATTTTGTAATCACCCTCGGCGTCGGTTGTGGTTCCCCTTGTGGTTCCTAAAATAGTTACTGAAACACCCGGAAGGCCCATACCATCATCGGCGGCAGTAACTTTTCCTGAAATCTGCATGGATTGAGCGTATGTGAAAACACACAGACAAACCATTGACATTGTCAATAAAAATTTCTTCATACAGTTTGTTTTTAAGGTTTAAAATTTATTCGATGAATAAACACGTATATTAATATTCGTTATCGTAAATTTCATTACATTCCGAAAATCGGCTATTAATTCTGCGTGCTTAAAAAACAAAAGAAACCAGAGCAGGATTGAAAAGCTTTGTGAATTTGTAGATTGATATGAGTTATTTATAAATTCCTTATTCAAGATTCAATAAGTAAGGAAAAACTCAAAAATAAAGAATGTGAAATTTATACGACTTAGGAAAGCCAAAAGAGCCATGCCAAAACACCGGGATTAAATAAAAAATTTCATGTTTCTTTATGCCAAAAATGAAAAAAATGAAAGAAAATTTAACTTCCCTGCAACATTAGTACTGAAATATGTTACTTATGAATTAACAAAACAGTCAAGTAGATTGTGAAAAAGCTATTAATTAAAATTACTATTATGAAAACCTCACTTAAACTCACATTGGCTTTTATTGCCGTTTTTCTATCCATGTTATCCTTTTCTTCAAGGAAAGATTTCCATTTACGGATACAAAAAAATTATGTTTGGGATGATTTAATAAAGCTTCAACAAAAAGCTGAACAAAAAGGATATCAACTAAAATTCGTTAAGGCTCAATTTGAAAATAATGAGCTGCATAATCTGGAAATAAGTATTAACGCAGACGGTTGTAATTCTGAATTTAAAGTGGATAAACCCTTTGATCATTTGGATCTTAATTTCAATTCAAAATCACCTTGTAATATTCAAATACAAGTGTCTCAAATTTGATTGTTGAAATAAATAAAACAAATTATGTATCCTGTTTTTACCCATAACCTGTACAAGGGTACGGGATTGTTAGCGAGTGCCCTAATTCTTTTTTTGGCGATATTTATTTTAAGCGAAATACGAAAAAATAATACGCTAAGGATTTTACTTTTTGCTTTAACAATACTGTTCTCCGTTCAAAACTTTTACCTTTTTCTGAATAATTATCTGGACGAAAACATCACCAGTTTTCTCACTGGATTACCTATGTTATTCGGCCCAATAATGCTGCTCTATATTCAACAATATATAAAAGTTGGGAATAAGTTCGAACTAATTGACTATTTGCACTTTGCACCATTTCTGTTGGTACTTACATTAGAAATAATACCTGGTTTTTTCCTGATTGATTTCCCGCCTTTATTGTGGATGATTGTGGTTTTGCATTGGGCATTATTTATTATTTATAGTGGAATTTGGCTTTTTATCAATAAAACTGAATACGGTCATCTAAAAAATTTCGAAAAAAAATGGATTCTGTTATTTTACCTTACGAATACCCTATTTTGGCTGATCCATTCTGCTTATTTTATTTATGGGCAGAAAATCCAACAGATTTATGTCATTTGCAGCATTTCGATGGCCATTTTACTTAATATTTATTATTTTAAGTATCGCACATATCAATTAATAACCGGCCCTAGAGAGCCTAAAAACAATCAATCCAAAACAGAATTACCTGAAAACACCCGATTTTATCTCGAAAAACTGGATAAGTTGACTCTCGAACAAAAGATTTATCTTGACCCTAATCTTACTATTCCCAAGTTGGCTGAAAAAATGCAAATACAGCCTTATTTACTTTCTCACATCATTAATCAGCATTTTGAGCAATCTTTCCCTGATTTCATCAATTCATACCGGATTAAGGAAGCTATAATTCTGTTGCATGATCAATCCATAAAAATTTCCAGTATCGCTGCCGACTGCGGTTTTAATTCTCTTTCCTCTTTTAATCTGGCTTTTAAAAAAATTACGGGTAAAACACCGTCCGATTTTCGGGGGAAAATAAACTGAGCTTTTTATTAATAATTTTTAGTTCATTTACTTATTCTGAATTGCAGAGTTGCCTCCGGGAACTTAGTCATACTGGTCTTCTGAAAATTTTTGGTCACTAAGATCACTAAGTTTTAAAACAAAGTATTCGAAGTTTTTAAACTACTTTAACTCCGTAAAATACCTGTTGCCGACTTAATGTAGCTGGTACTTAGGTATAGGTCAATTTTCCTATTTATTTACAAATTGCTCAATCTGATTTAGAAGATTGATGCCTGTTGACAAGAATAAACAAATACTTTAGCAGCTCGAAATCTCTTCTGGGTTTTGCCTTTTTGAGGTTTTTAATTGTTTTTGAAAACATAATACAGCCGGCACCTTTTACCGGCTGTATTTTTTTTATATTCACCTGAAATTTCCTTAAAATAAAATTCTGGTCTTCCAATCTTTATTTTAACTACATTTATTTTAAAAAAACATGAAAATAAATAGAAGAGAATCACTTGGCCAAATGATTGCTGCATTTCCGTTAACACTGACTGCAACTCCTGCATTAAGAACCCGCACCGGTTTTAAGGTAGAAGCAGGTGAAGCCCGTTTTGGAAAACACTTCAATATGAAAGGTATTACCTTAAATACACTTGACATAAAAATATCCGGAAAAGATACCGATGGGGATCTCGCTGTATTTGTACAAACAGGCCATACCCCTTTTGGAGGTCCGCCTCTTCATATACATCCGTTTCAGGATGAGTATTTCTTTGTTCTGGAAGGTAAATACAAGTTTCTGGTAGGTACCGAATTTTATTCACTGGAGAAAGGTGATACCATTTTCTTACCAAGAGATGTTCCTCATGCCTTTGTTCAGCTTACCGATCAGGCCAGTATGATTGTTTCTTATTTTCCGGCGGGTAAAATGGAAGCCTTTTTCGAAGCAACTGATAAATGGACCTCTCCACCTTCGAAAGTAGAAATGGAAAAAATATTTGTTGATCACGACATGCGTATGGTAGGTCCGCCTTTAAAGCCGGATTAATTGATTTTTTAATTTCCGTTTTGAGGTGAGATTTTATTTGGCAGACAGGGCTTATATTTACTTTGCCAAACATCAAACTTTTGAACATACGAAAAATTGTACTAAATTCTTTTCTGGCTTCAGCCATCATGCTCCTTATCTGGATAGCCTTGGACTATTTTCTGGATGCCCGTATCTGGGAAGGCATGACCATCAGCCGCTCGGCAATCACCGTGGAGTATTGCGAATTCAATCATCCCGACAGGCTTTTTCATCAACCGATAAATACCTATTCCAATCTGGTTTACTTTTTCCTGGGTATGGTGGTTTTTCAAATGGGGCTTTTTGACCTGAAACACAAGCAAGATCAATCCCTGAATTCGGTAATTGAATTTCCTCATTTGTCGATCCTTACGGGAATATGCTTCATGTATCTGAGTATTGGTTCCGCTTTTTTTCATGCTTCGCTCACCTGGCCCGGGCAGCGGGTGGATATGAACGGCACCTATGGGCTCACTTTAAGTTTGCTAGCCATTGGGCTAAATGCCGTATTTCTAAAAAACAATTTAAGTAAAAGAAATCAAGCTTTAATTTTTACTTTTTCACTACTGCTGATTCTTTCCTTTTATCAAATCGCATTGTTGGTATCCAGTAGTATTTTGTTGCCTTTACTCATTTTAGGTAACTTGGTTCTCTCTATTATTCATTACTTTCAAAAGCCAAAAAACAAATATATTTCCTTGGCAATCCTGAGTTTCATTTTGATAATATTTGCACTTAAAATCAGAACATTAGATGTACAAAAAGTAGATTGTGACCCACTTTCTATCTGGCAAGGCCATGCACTTTGGCATTTGCTCACTGGATTCAGTAGTTTTTGCACCTATGCTTTTTTTCGTTTTCAAAAACCAAATAGTTAAAATTCTCTTTTAGCCGGGAAACAAATTACTGTCAAAATAAGTAAAGGATTTCAGTGGAATATCTTAAATACCAAGCAATAGAATTTACCTTTGAAAATGAAACAAAAAGAGCATCCTAGAAACAGAAATAAAGGGAAATACGATTTCAAACTTTTGACAAATGTTTTACCTCCACTTTCTGAATATGTTTTTGTAAATGAATTTCAAACCGCAACTATTGATTTTTTTAATCCAAAAGCAGTAAAGGCCCTCAATAAGGCCATATTAATTGCCAATTATGGCTTAAGCGATTGGAATATCCCGGAAGGGTACCTTTGTCCACCAGTACCCGGCAGAGCCGATTACATTCATTTCCTAGCCGACCTATTGGCCGAAGAAAATAAGGGTCTGATACCAACCGGAGCCCAAATTAAAGGTTTAGATATCGGAACCGGTGCAAACCTTATCTATCCTATTATTGGTTCGCAAGAGTATGGCTGGAGCTTTGTGGGTACCGAAACCGACGAAAAAGCCATTAAAGCTGCCGAGAAAAATAGCATTCAAAACCCCGGACTGAAAAACCTGATCAGTATTCGCAAGCAAAATGAATTGCGAAATACTTTTATCGGCATCATAAAACCGGATGACAGATTTGATTTTACGATTTGCAATCCACCATTTCATGCATCGGCAGAAGAGGCCGAATCAGGCTCATTGCGAAAGCTAAATAACCTGAGAAGTAAGAAAGTAAAAGACATAACCTTAAATTTTGGAGGAAAAGCCAGTGAAATATGGTGTGCCGGTGGCGAAGAAAAATTTGTGCGGGAAATGATATACGAAAGCACGAAATTCAAAAAGAAAGTACTTTGGTTTACCAGCCTGATCGCCGACAGAAACCATTTGAAATCGATCTACAAAACTTTGAAAAAAGTAGAAGCCCAGGATGTAAAAACCATTGACATGGCTCAGGGAAATAAAATCAGTCGTTTTGTGGCATGGACGTTTCTGGAAAAACCTGAAAGAGGTATTTGGTTTAAGAAATAAACGGAAAATCCATTACATTAGCTTTTTGAAAACTCAACCCTAATGATGAAAAAAGCATTTATAACCTTCTTTATTGGCAGTATCTGCCAAATGGCAATTGCTCAGCAAACTATTAATTTATACCCGGGCACAGCTCCCGGATCAGAAAAATGGAATTGGAAAGAAGCCGAAGTAAAGACACCGGGATCTGAAAACCGCATAGCCTATAACGTAAGTAAACCGACATTAAGCATTTATTTACCGGAACACAATCGTGCTACAGGTACGGCCGTACTTATTGCTCCCGGTGGTGCATTTCATATCTTGTCGATGGATAGTGAGGGCACGCAGGTGGCCGAATACCTGCAGTCGAAAGGTGTGGCGGCTTTTGTTTTAAAATACCGGGTAGGCCATTTAATGAGCGACAATCCCTTTCAGGAATTGGGCGGACTCATGCAGGATTTCAAAAAACTGGATTCTGTAAATGCCTCCGTAATTCCATTGGCAATTGCCGATGCACAGGCTGCCATGAAGCATATTCGCGAAAACGCCGATAAATACGATATCGATCCTTCTAAAGTGGGCATGATTGGCTTTTCGGCTGGTGGTACACTTACCTTGGGCACTGTTTACGCAGATGGTGCTGGCTCCCGACCCGATTTTGTAGCACCTATTTACCCATACACTCCCGCAGTAGATTATTTAAAAAAGATACCCGCCGAACGCACGCCTATTTTTATAGCTCTCGCCTCGGATGATCAACTGGGATTTGCACCGGCAGATGCCCAATTATACCTCGATTGGCAAGCAGCCAAGCAACCCGCCGAGCTGCACATTTACGAAAAAGGCGGTCACGGATTCGGGATGAATAAACAAAAAATACCGACCGACACCTGGTACGAGCGATTCGGTGATTGGATGAAAATGCAGGGTTATTTGAAAAAACGCCACCCGAATAATTGGGAAAAGCAATATACGGAAGAAGAGTTGGAAGCTTTGCAAAAGAAAAATGCGGAACGTGCCCGACGTGATTTCGCCAATCTGGCTCGCTATGCCGAAGCGAATGCTAAGATTCACAAATCGGGTAAAAGGCCCAAAGTGGTGTTTACGGGTGACAGCATAACCGACGGCTGGATAAACGCCGATCCGGAATATTGGGAGAAAAACAATTACGCCGACCGCGGTATCAGCGGGCAGACCTCACCACAAACCCTGCTGCGATTTCAGCCCGATGTGGTAGACCTGCAACCCGAAGTGGTGGTGATCAATATCGGTATAAACGACATCGCCGAAAATACGGGCGATTACATTGAAAGCTATACTTTGGGTAATTATAAGTCAATGATTGCCACAGCAAAAGCCAGCGGCATCAAGGTAGTTTTGGCTTCAGTAATGCCTGCTTACGAGTTCCCGTGGAATAAGGCCATCAAAGATGTGCCAGCCAAGGTAATCAGCTTAAATGTGGGAATTAAAAAACTGGCCGAAGAAAACGGACTGGTGTACCTCGACTATTTCAATGCCCTGAAAGACGAACGCAACGGACTGAGCAAAGAAATGGCTGGCGACGGCGTACACCCAACTCTTGCCTGTTACAAAATCATGGAAAAAATGGCAGATGAGGCTATAATCAAAACATTAGCAAAATAATCCTTTATTTGAACAAAGTGATTTTATAGCCACGGGGGCACCAAGGCACGAAGCTTCACCAAGAATACTCTCTGTGTTTCTTAGTGACTCCGGGTCTTGGTGGCTTAAAATCGGATTAATGCACATATCATTTTAAGTTAAATGGCAAAAAGATAAATCACGATCTTTGTGGAACGATATTTTTAGTAAATTAATTAGGCTTCTAATATGCAGCTCATTTTTAACAAAATTACATAGGTAAAATTATTTCTTATAAAATCATGAATCACAAAAATAACATAATCATAGTCTTTCTATTCCTATTAAGTGCCTGTGCCACAACGTCTACAAGCACTGCCACTAATTCAGCAAAGCCAGTTTATAAAGAGTCGGTGTATTGGGTAAACGGAAAAAAAACAGACTGTGCTGGCATAGGCAAAAAAGGATGCTTGGAAATGCAGAAAGGCGAAATTAAAAATCCGCAGAATTGGCAGGCATTCACTGAGCCTATAGAGGGCTTTAATTACGAAGAAGGTTATGTTTACAAACTCCTTATTAATGAAGAACAAACCGCCGGAAACCGGACAATTACCAATGCCGAAGCCAAAAAATACAAGCTGGTACGGGTAATTGAAAAGGCATACGAACCCAAGCTTCTACTTAACGACAAATGGGTTTTAGAAAAAATAAATACCAGAACAGTTTCCTCTCCAAATCCTCCGGGTATAGAGTTTAATCTGGATTTAAAAAAAATGTCGGCCAATGATGGTTGCAACATTTTTGTGAGCGAAATAAAGTCGGTAATCGACAATAAGATTTTCCTGGGCAATGTGGTGGGAACCAAGAAACTATGCGAAGACATGACCCTGGCAAACGAATTCAACCCACTGCTTAGCAGGATAAATTTCTACAAAATTGAGAACCACAAATTGGTAATTTCCGATAAGGATAATAAAGAAATCTTAAGTTTTAAACCGGCCGAATAAGCCCTATTAAAGAGATAAGTTCCTGTACCTGAAGAGTGCTTTCTATTGCCACAAAGGCACCAAGCTACGAAGTTTCACCAAGGATTTTCTCCGTGTTTCTTAGTGACTTCGGGTCTTGGTGGCAAAAAAATCAAGCTGTTTCTGTTTATAGCCACAGGGGCACAAAGACACCAAGTTTCACCAAGGTTTTTCTCCGTGTTTCTTAGTGACTCCGGGACTTGGTGGCTAAAAAACAGACTGTTTCTAATTATAGCCACGGGGGCACAGAGGCACCAAGTTTCACCAAGGTTTTTCTCCGTGTTTCTTAGTGACTCCGGACCTTGGTGGCAAAAAAGTTAAAGAAAATAATACGCAGACTTTAGAGACAAACATCATAACCATCAATACGCCGCTTGACTTTCTGGAAAATTTAGATATTTTTGATAGAGAGTACGTTCGCAGAATCTTTTGATGCATCTGATAATAATACTCCCGATAGAGCTAGAGGGAGACGCAATTGGAATTAAATTTAGATCTACGCTATTGTTATATAATAGGAAAATATGAACAAATTTCTCCACCTTTTATTTCTACTACTTCTATATCAAGCATTTGCTTCTGCCTGTAGTTGCGATGATACTTCTTTATCTCTAAAAGATTCTTACAAGTATCATGATTTCATAATTCATGGAAGAGTATTAAAAAAAGAGTCGGTTTCTTTTTTTAATACAATAAGCAAGAAAGACCTTAAACAACTAAAGAATTCTTTAAAATGGAAAAATAAAATCAATGAAATTGAGAAATTTGAAGATACCAAAGTAGAAATTGAGGTAATTAAAACCTATAAAGGGAAATCGAAAAAAAATAGAGTAATAATTTACACTTCAAAATATAATCAATCCTGTGGCTACCAGTTATTCTCTGAAGGTTTTGATTATATTATTTATGCTGAAAAAGACAATAACCTTAGGGTATTATTTAGTCTCCCAAAACGCAAAAAAGACAGAAATATGTATTGGACTAGTCAATGTTCGAGAACGAGGTATTTTAATACAAAAGAGGATGAAAATTTAGACAAACTCCTCTAACACTAAGGTCACATAGAAAATAAATTGTTTCCTGAAAAAGAAACTATTAAATTTGAAATAAAAAAGCTAGTGAATCCCAAATTTAAAGTTGTTTTTACTGAGGAAGCAGCAAATTTTCTTGACTCTTTATCTGAAAAAGCAAGAAATAAAGTTTTCTTCAACAACGACAAAGCAACTTTCGTAAACGACCCGGAAATATTCAAAAAGATGGAAGACGACATATGGGAGTTCAGAACGCTCTATCAACGGCAAGCTATCTGACGTTTTGCTTTCTGGGACAAAGACGACAAATCAGATACCTTGGTTATCTCAACACACGGAATGATTAAGAAAACTCAAAAAACTCCTAAGAAAGAGATAGAAAAAGCAAAGCAACAGAGAGTAGATTATTTCAAATTCAAACAAAGAAAAAAATGAAAACTTACAGTTTAGAAGAGATGAAAGATAAGCACATAGGTAAACAAGGAACACCTAAGAGAGAAGCTTATGAAAACGAACTAAGACTTGAAATCCTTGGACAAACCATAAAGGAAATAAGACAAGAAAGAAACTTAACTCAAGAGCAACTTGGAGCACTAGTTGGTGTGAAAAAAGCCCAGATTTCCAAAATTGAAAACAGTTTTACAGACGCCAGATTTGATACTATTTTAAAGGTATTCAAGGCTTTAAATGCGAAAATAAATTTTAATATAGAGCTATTAAATCAAAAAATGGCAATTGATTGAGGCGTTAAACCAAAAGATGAAAGCCATCACTCAACACGATGCTTGAATCAATGCATACATATCAGCAATTTGAAAGTTTATCGCTTTTTGAAACACCGTCAAAACTTTCAAGCCCGTACTGAGCTTGCCCTGGTATGGCATATTTATAGAACAAAAGGAACCAAATCAAAGGTTTGGCTACTAAGCAATGCGAGCGGGACAGCTATTATATCGTACTACTTAAAGCCCAATCGTTAGTCTCCAAAAAACTCAAAGAATGAAACTAATAATATTTATATCTACCATATTTATCCTGTTTTCTTGTAACAATCAGAGACAGATTAACTATTCAAAAATTAAAGGAATAGAAGATATTAATGAACAAGTAATTACGATTTTTTATAATAACGTACTTGATTCATTAATTGGTGATTTCTATTTTGAGAGTAAACCAATTCCACAAGGAGAACTGATAGAAAAAGCACGCGGATTTGCAGGTGTTTCAAACAAGACCAAGGTTTTTTCAAAGAACAGATGGATAAATTTGAATCAATAGGTTGGAAAAAACTGACTACCAAGGTAAATATAATTAGTGAGAGTGAAATGGATACCTTATTCAATAAAGGAGCTCGGAGAGGTTGGGAGTTATTTAGGGAAAAATATGGAAAGGGTTGTATTTGTTCTATTTCGATTCCACTGTTTACAAAGGATTGCAAAAGAGTCTATATTGAATATGCACTAGCTTGTGGAGCCCTTAATGGACATGGAGAAATAATTGTTTTTGAATTAGATGAAAATAAATGGATTCTTAAAGATCGACATCAAACTTGGATGAGCTAATAAATTACCGTGGTTGTTCAAGTGACCCACACATCATTAGAACACCATGGTTTGGGTTCTCAAACCACAGCACGAACAACAATAGAAGAGCCCGTCTTTAAACGCTCATGGAATCTACTTATTTCGAACCTCGGCCACTTAATCCTAAATTTTAAAGAGGGATAGCTCTTTCAAATTCCGATATCAATAACGATGACATCTCCTTCGCCTTATCGCATTACCCTAGCATTAAACTTTACCTCCTGCATCTCCTTACTCCCCTTTCCCCGGTACACCCTCTTTTCCCATCAACACTCTTGTTTTTGGTAGGCTTTCCGGGTAGTTTTCCTGAATAAATGCGATCATTTTTTCCCGGATATGTACCCGCAAATCCCAGGCTTTGGGTGAGTTCCGGGCACTTACCAAAATCCTGGTTTCCATGGTGGTTTCCTTGGAGTCGGTCACTTGCAACACATTCACCTGCCCATCCCATAGCGGTGTATTTTCCAGCTGTTTGGTGAGTTCTTTACGTAGCTCATCAAGTGGCACCCGGTAGTCGGTATACAAAAACACCGTGCCGATGATATCTGCTGTGGTACGGGTCCAGTTTTGAAACGGTTTCTCTAAAAAATAAATAGTAGGTAACACCAGCCTACGCTTGTCCCACAGCCTCACCACTATAAATGTGAGGTTAATCTCCTCGATCCAGCCAAATTCATTTTCCACCACCACGGCGTCATCTATCCGGAAGGGTTGCGTGACAGCGATCTGAATTCCGGCCAAGAGGGCACCAACTATCTTTTGGGCAGAAAGACCAATGATAATACCCACCACACCCACGGAGGTGAAAATACCGACACCTACTTTTCTGATACTTTCTATGTTCAAAGCCATCATACCTACTCCCACCAGTATAATAATAAACAAAGCCACTTTTTCCAGCAGCCGTATCTGCGTATAAGCTTTTCTGGAGTTTAGGTTATCTGCGGTGCTCATGTCATATTGCTTAAGCAGCTGTTTAGTAAACAGTCGCATCAGCTCCACCGCCACCCAGGTTCCCAGCCCGATCACCAGTATATTTTTTAAAGTGGGATTCACCCATTCATTTAAGGTGACTCCATGTTTACTAAGCCACTGAGAATAACCGAGAAAGAGAAGTATAATTAAGAGTCCGCCGCTGAGAATCAGTTTGATGTATTTTTTCATAAGAAACGCTTTTAGTTCATAACTATAATTTAAAAACCCCCTGGCCGTAGTCATAATTCAGCGAATGGATAGTTTCTGCCCTAATTCTTCTTATACCTAAAGAATATGTTCGGGTATTGCTATTTTCAAAAGCCAAAAGCCTAAAAATGAAGGAGAAGCTACCAAAAAAGTAACAATAGTCTTAAGTACTTACCCGTGTTTAAGGATTTCAAGCCCTTTCGTACCGGACACTTTCTGGCCAAACCGACTTAAGCTGGTGAATACTCAATTTGTTTTTGTTGATCTACCCCCGATTATTTTTTTCCGCCATGGAAGTTAATTACAAATTACTGGCATCCTTGAAGCTTCAAAAATGCATCAAAAGTAGCCACTAGTGATCTCAAATGGCTTTTTCCCTCGAAACATAAAATGATCCCTAATTTATTCTTGGCTCACTTTCAATTAGGGAGTTCATTTTTTTTTCGGACACGACTAATTGCAAATAAAATTTTCTCAAGTCACTTTTTTGATAATTTAACCTGAAATTTAAAAATTGCATAGTTAGTTTCACCACATAAATAAACAATTTGAAGAATGTTGATTTTTCGGCTAATTAAAAATGAGATTTATACTCATATCCAATAGCCAAATGTCGCACATTTATTACTTTTGAAACAATAATGACCTCAAGCTTTCTTTTGCAATAAACCTCAAAAAAACTGATGACCAAAAAACGTATACTTTTTACAGGAGGCTCCGGAAAGGCCGGCAAACACGTAATTCCTTACCTGATCGACCAAGGGTATAAAGTGATGAATGTGGACCTGAAACCACTGGATCACCCCGGAGTAGACAATCTGCTCGCCGATATTACCGATTCCGGACAAATGTTTAATGCCATGAGTTCCTATACCGGTCTGGATGAATTGGAGCCGGGCAATGGCGTACCCAAATTTGAAGCTGTGGTTCATTTTGCGGCCGTGCCCCGTATCTTGATTAAACCCGATAATGAAACGTTTCGGGTAAACACCATTGGCACCTACAATGTAATAGAGGCGGCTGTTAAACTGGGCATTAAAAAGATAATTATTGCTTCCTCAGAAACCACCTACGGCATTTGTTTTTCTGATGGCATTACCGACCCGAAGTGCCTGCCACTGGAGGAAGATTACGACGTAGACCCTATGGATAGCTACGGCTTATCTAAGGTGGTTAATGAAAAAACAGCACGCAGTTTTCAACGACGCTCGGGCTTTGATATTTACGCTCTACGTATCGGAAATGTGATAGAACCCCACGAATACGCCGAACTGTTTCCTCATTATTTTAAGCACCCCGAAGTGAGACGCAGAAACGCCTTCTGCTATATTGATGCCCGAGATTTGGGTCAGATTGTTGATTTATGTTTGCAAAAAGACGGTTTAGGTTACCAGGTTTTCAATGCCGGAAACGATCATAACGGTGCTATCCTACCCACCAAAGAATTGGCAGAAAGGTTTTTCCCAAATGTACCGCTTACCCGGGAAATGGGTGAGCAGGAAGCCCTGTTTTCCAATCGCAAAATACGGGAAGTGCTGGGTTTTAAAGAACAACATAATTGGCAGAAATACGTAAAAGAGGAATAATTGGGCAAATTAAAAACCCTCACTTTCTAAAGGCCAAAACCAATCCGATTTGTTGATTTTTGCCTGATTTAAGTTTATCCCATTCGTAAAATTGAATACATTTGGTGACATGGCTTATTCATTCCATTTTTGAACAAATAGCTTAATAAGCATGCTCAAAGTTTTAGGTACAAAACGTATAAAAAGCTCTATTTCTAATTCGAAAAATGAAACAAATATTTATCAATCTACCCGTTGAAGATCCGGAAAAGTCGATGAATTTTTATGCACAATTGGGATTTAAGAACAATCCCCTGTTCACCGATGAAAGCCAAAAATGCATGGTTTGGAGCGAAGAGATTTTTGTGATGCTTCAGGCAAAAGAGCTTTTCAAATCTTATAATAAAAAACCAATACCTGATTTAAAAAACCAAATTGCCGCCACATTCACGCTACCTGTGGAAAGTCTGGACAGCCTAAATAAGATCATGGAAAGTGGTTTAAATGCAGCTGGTAAAGAACCGAACCCGATGCTCGATGAAGGCCATATGCAGGTTAGGACACTTGAAGATTTAGATGGCCATACCTGGAGTATTATTTATTTAGACCTCGATAAATTTCGGAAAGAATAAAATGGGTATAATTCCGGGCATTCAAGAAAATCAAAAACGCCTGATTGATAAACCTCAGTAACTCATTAGCTATTAAAGTTAAAATTCTTGTGTTGAATATATAGCAAGAAGCATAAATAATAAATATCAAAAACAGCTATCAGTAAACAATTCGCTAATATTGCAAGTGAACCCCGAAATCAAAAAAAACCTCAAAATAGATGAATACCAGTCTTATTCTCACCATCATTCTTGGCTATTTTGGTGTTTTGATGCTGATTTCCCGTATTACTTCCCGACAAAATCACGACAATACTTTTTTCGACGGAGATAAAAAATCGCCCTGGTTTTTGGTCGCTTTTGGCATGATAGGTTCTGGCATTTCCGCCGTTTCGCTGGTGTCTATTCCCGGCAATGTAGGTAATGAAAACCTATACTACTTTCAGTTTGTACTGGGATCTATTGTGGGCTATATTTTTATTGCTTTGGTATTAGTGCCGGTATATTATAAGCTTAAGCTTGTTTCCATATATACCTATCTCGATCGCCGCTTCGGTCCTGTTTCTTACAAAACCGGATCTTTGTTTTTTATGGTTTCCCAGTCTTTCGGGGCGGCATTGCGACTGCTCTTATCCATAAAAATTCTGCAGTTCGCTTTTTTTGATAAGCTTCAGATTCCATATTATGTCACCATCGCTGTAGTGCTGATTTTAATCTGGCTTTATACCAACAAAGCCGGCGTAAAAACCATCGTTTGGACCGATGCCCTGCAGTCCTTTTCCTTGATTTTGGTTATTTTTATTTCCATTTTCACCATTAAGAACTCCCTGGGTCTCAGCTTAACCGAAATTTCCGAAACAGTTGTTTCGCATCCTTATTCGAAGTTATTCGATTGGGAAATCAACTCGGGCTCTAATTTTTTTAAACAATTTATTTCCGGTTTACTAATTACCATAGCTTTGGTAGGGCTCGATCAAAGTATGATGCAAAAAACACTTACCATCAATAAGCAGACAGAAGCCACAAAAAATGTATTAACCTTTAGCTTTTTCATCGGTTTTGCACAATCTCTATTTCTGATCCTAGGTGTCCTGCTCTATCTTTTTGCCGAAAAAAACAACATTCCGCTGGTAAAAGTCAATGGAGAATTCCTGAATACGGATGGCTTATATCCTAAACTCACACTTAACTATTTTGGCCAGATTGGTGCAATCGCCTTTTTTATCGGAGTGATTTCGTCCACTTTTGCCAGTATCGACAGCTGTATTGCGGCACTTACCACTTCTTTTAGTTATGATTTTCTGGATTTTGAAAAAAGAACGCATGCCCAAAAAATACGAATCAAAAACGGGGTTCTGATTGGTGTCAATCTGGTAATGTTTTTTATTGTAATGGCTTTCTGGAGTTCCAAAGGTGCCATAATATCAATCATTTTTAAAATTGCCGGTTATACCTATGGTCCGCTGCTTGGTTTGTTTTTGACAGGCCTGTTTTCCAATATTCTGTTAAAAGAAAAGTGGGTACCTTTGGTTTGCGTTTTGGCTGCATTGATTACCTATTTGCTCAATAATTATTTTATTAAAGCCTTTGAGTTTGATTTTGGGTTTATGAATATTCTGGTAAATGCTTTACTAACCGTTTTATTTTTAGTGATAATAAAAAAATGAAAACCACGATAAGATTGAGTTCGGAAAGATCGGATTTTCAGCGATGTGCCCAAATGATGACACAAACAGACCCCTGGATTAGCCTAGGGTTTGATTTCAATGCCTGCTTGAAAGCATTTGAAGGTACGGGAAAAGAAGTCTATATTTTGGAAACCGATTCCGGAATTTCAGGATTTGTAATTCATCAGACGTGTGGCACTTTTAAAGGCTACATTCAAACAATCTGCGTTTCCGAAAATCTCCGCGGACAAGGGTTTGGTTTAAAACTTTTGGAGTTTAGTGAGCAAAAAATAAGGGAATATTCAGCGAATCTGTTTATTTGCGTATCATCATTTAATACCGGAGCCATTAAGCTATATGAAAAGTTCGGTTTCATTAAAATTGGCGATTTGGAAGACTTTGTTAAACCGGGTTTCACTGAAATATTGCTCAGGAAAAGCTGGGGCGAGGTTTTGAAATAAAATTACTTTAGCACGTGAAAAATCTTTTATACATGAAAATATTTCTTAGTCTTTCCTTATTATTTTTATCACTTTCTTTTGGTTTTTCACAAAAGAAAAAGGTCGCTTCTCTTCAAAAAGAAGTAAGCCGCATTTTGGAAAAGCAGATAGCCGAAAAGAAAATTCCCGGTGCCGTAATTGCCATAAAAAAAGGAGACAAATGGCTTATGAAAAAAGCATTTGGATATGCACAGGTGAAAGATTCGGAAACTCATTGGATGGCACAACCCGAAAAAACTTCGACCGAACATCTGTATGATATGGCATCTCTTACCAAGGTTATTGGCACCACTACGGCCATTATGTTACTAGTAGATAACAATCAGCTATCTGTGGATGATCCTGTTGGCAAATACCTGGAGGCATTTAATACCGGAGAAAAAAAAGACATCCGGATTCGCCATTTGCTTACCCATACGGCCGGATTAATCACCTGGTATCCTTTGTATTATAAGTGCAAAAACAAACAAGAAACCTACCAATTAATTGATGAGTTGCCCTTGGCTACCGGGGTGGGTGAATCAAGGAATTATTCCGATCTGGGATTTATTCTTTTAGCTGAAATCGTCGAAAAAATTTCCGGACTATCTTTTGAAGCTTTTTTGGAAAGCCGGATTTTCAAACCGCTCTCGATGGAAAATACGATGTTCCGGCCTTTGGATAAAAGTGAAAAGTATAAAATTGCCGCTACTTCGCATGGAAACCCGTATGAACATCGCATGGTAAGAGATTCTACTTTAGGTTTTACCCGACCCGAAATTGACCCAAACTCTTGGAATGGCTGGCGAAATTATACGCTGAAAGGTGAAGTAAATGACGGGAATGCCTGGTATGCCAACGAAGGAATATCCGGTGCGGCCGGTTTGTTTTCTACTATTGATGATGCACAAAAACTGGTAGATATGCTTCGAAATAAAGGCATGGCAAATGGGAAACAATTTATTTCGGAAAAGACAGTCGATTTATTCCTGACCCGGGATAAATACAAAAACGGTCTTGGCTGGATGATGGATCCTACTAATTCATTTATGAAAAACGCACCGGCAAGAACATTCGGACATACAGGCTTTACAGGCACCAGCATAGCTGTGATACCCGAAACCAATATTTCCATCATTTTATTAATCAACCGTCAAAATGTGGGCCTGCAGCCGAGTCAGGCTTACTACAACCCGAATTCCATTCGGGAGGAAATATTTAATGCCGTAATGGATTGGAATAAGTCCTACACCAAATAAGCCTCCGCTGAACTTACGATTAAACTTTTGAAAAAAACAGATCATGAGACAAAAACTTAATATCATTACGCTTGGTGTAGCCGATTTAGAAAAGGCACTCGATTTCTACGAAAAAGGACTGAAATGGAAAAAATTGGAGGCCAGCCAGGGAGATATTGCCTTTTTCAATATGGGCGGTATTATTCTGGCTCTTTATCCCAAAAACGAATTGGCAGCAGATGCCAAAGTATCTCCTGAAAGTAGTGGCTTTAGCGGAATTACCCTGGCTTATAATGCTAAATCGGAGGCCGAAGTGGACGCCGTTTTGCTGGAAGTTGCAGCTCTGGGTGCCGAAATAATTAAACCAGCAGAAAAGGTGTTTTGGGGAGGTTACAGCGGCTATTTCAAAGATTTAGACGGACATCTTTTTGAAGTAGCACATAATCCGTTTGTGACTTTCGACGAAAACGACAATCTGATGATGTAATTGATCAATCATCAATCAGCGAAGTCTTTTTGGTGTCTTTCATGCCTACATATACCAGAAATGAAATAAAAATACAGAGGCTGACATAAACATAAAAGTAATTTTCATGACCGGCATTTTTGGTGTAAAGAGCGAGGTATTCGGCTGTTCCGCCAAAAATCGCCACAGTAAGTGAATACGGAAGCCCCACCCCGAGTGCCCTTACCTCCACAGGAAAAATCTCTGCTTTCACCACCGCATTGATTGAGGTATAACCACTTACAATTAGCAATGCCAGCATCAGGTGCATAAAAGCAAACCATTGATTATGGGTATGGCTCAAGGAAGTAAGTATGGGATAAGTGAGAATAGTGCCCAATACACCAAAGGAAATAAGTAAGGGCCTACGACCTATTTTATCGCTTAAAGCCCCAAAAAGCGGCTGAATAGCAGCAAAAATAAAGAGTGAACAAAAGGTCAGCAATGTAGATTCTCCTTTTGATAATCCCACCGTATTTACCAGAAACTTTTGCATGTAGGTAGTATAGGTATAAAATGCAATAGTACCGCCCAAAGTCAAACCAACCACGGTTAAAATAGCCCGTGGATGTTTCAAAAGCTCCTGTAAAGTACCTTTATCCGGTTTGTTTTGTTTCTGAAAATGCTCGGTTTCATACAAATTACTGCGTAAATAAAGTACATATAAAGACAAAGCCGCTCCAATAAAAAACGGAATTCGCCAACCCCAGGCGTGTAATTGAGATTCGCTTAGAAAAATACGTTGTAAAACAAGCTGCAAACCCAATGCAATCAACTGCCCGCCAATAAGGGTGACATATTGAAAACTGGAGAAAAAACCCCGCCGATTTGGCAAGGCCACCTCACTTAAATAAGTAGCCGAAGTGCCGTATTCACCACCCACGCTAAAGCCCTGAAGCAATCGGGCTAACAGTAAAATAATGGGTGCTGCCATACCGATGCTATTATAACCCGGCAAAACAGCAATAATAAAAGAGCCAAAAGACATGAGTAAAACAGACCAGGTAA
>JAHEBN010000061.1:18743-23172 GCA_024645245.1 Jiulongibacter sp.
TTTTTTCCGCCCTTGCTTATCGGCCAGAATCCCGAAAAAATACCCGCCGATAGGTCGCATGAGAAAACCCACCGCAAAAATTCCGGCTGTATTGAGCAATTGAACGGTCAGATTACTTTTTGGGAAAAACACACCGGCAAAATAAAGAGAAAAAGCGGCGTAGGCATACCAATCGTACCATTCCACTAAATTCCCTGCCGAGCCACCGATTATTGCTTTTAATCTCCAGGCTACATCATTTTTACTTTCGGATTCAAATGCTTTTTTCGCTTTCATTTTTTACAATAACGGTAAAAAGGGAATAAAGCTAAAATTAACAAGAAGTCTCTGCTTTCAAAACGCAGAGGTATTTTTTAGTCCGGGTCAGCTGCTTTTTTCCTACAAACTCTTTGATTTACACATTTATAGCACTGAAGGCATTTTGTTTTGTTTCGAATAAAAGCTTTCTTTGATTATTAATTTCAACCCTGAAAAATGAAGAAAATAATTATTTTACTCTTATTGGTTCAAACAGTCTCATTTGCTCAAAATAAAAAGGCCTCCAAAGAAGAATGGCAGCAATTATTTGATGGAAAATCGCTGAATGGCTGGAATATAAAAATCCGCGGGCATGAACTCAACGATAATTACAAGCATACTTTTCAGGTAAAAGATGGCAATATTGTGGTTAACTACGATGAATATGACGACTTTAAATTTCAATACGGACACCTGTTTTATAAGGACAAATTCAGTTATTACAAAATAATCACCGAATACCGTTTTTTAGACCCGCAGGCACCAAAAGGCGAAGATTGGGCTTTCAGAAACAGCGGAATCATGATTCATGGTCAATCCGCCGAAAGCATGGGGCTTAATCAGGATTTCCCAATTTCGATTGAAGTGCAATTACTGGGTGGTTTTGACGATAAAAAACCTCGCACCAATTGCAATTTATGTACACCCGGTACCAATGTTTGGTATGAAGGTAAATTTAACACCAGCCATTGCATAAATTCCAGTGTACAAGCTCCTCCGGTGGGCGAATGGGTACGAGCAGAAGTGGAAGTTTACGGTGATTCCCTGATTCGTCATTACCAAAATGGTGAACTTGCCATGGAATATACAAAGCCTAGTATCGGCGGTGGTGTTGTTAGCGGTTTTGACCCGAAAGATAAACCGGACGGGCAGCCACTTACCGAAGGCACCATTTCTCTGCAAAGTGAGAGCCATCCAATCGAATTCCGTAAAGTGGAATTATTGAATCTGAAAGGCTGTATGAACCCAAAAGCAAAGAATTACAAAAGCTATTTTGTGGAAAATGATGCCTCCGCATGTAAATTTTAATTTTCTGTTTACCAACTGTCAATAGCTTGTTTGGTGCCATTCCAATAATTTTCCTTTGGAATAGCTAACAAGCCATTTGCTAACCATAAGCGAGTGTCCTTGGGATCTATCACTTCATCAAATTCAAGAAATGAAGCGGCTTGAATGGCCTTACCTTTACTATAAGCTTTTTTTACCAGGTCATCATTTAGTTTTTGTCTTTCCGCCGGATCGTTCAAAGCCTCCAATTGCTTTTTATATCCAAGTTTTACAGCTCCCTCCAGGCCCATGGCACCAAATTCACCTGTGGGCCAGGAAATCGTAAAAAATGATTCGTGCAATCCACCTCCCGCCATTGCCATAGCCCCTAAACCATAGGCTTTTCTTAATACCACTGTGAACAAAGGAACCTTTAGCGAAGCTCCTGTAATAAACAACCTCGATGAATGACGCACCATGGCGGTTTCTTCGCATTTAGGCCCCACCATAAAACCCGGAGCATCGCAAAGAGAAAGCATGGGAATACCAAAAGAATTGCATAATTGCATAAACCGGGCAGCTTTATCCGATGCATCACTGTCTATAGCACCACCTAAAACACGGGTACTATTTGCTATCAGACCAAAAGCCTTACCCTCAATTCGTACAAAACCGATGACCATATTTTGTGCAAAACCTGCACGCAGCTCCAGAAATGAATCCTCATCTGCCAACAAACGGATAATTTTATAAATATCGTAGGCATATCGTCGGTCTTCCGGTATCAGCTCCCTTAACTTTTCCTGAGGGCCACATTTCCAATTTTTTAAATCTCCCTGAAAATAACTCAGGTATTGTTTCGCTTTTAAAACTGCTTCTGACTCATCTTTTACCAGAATATCTATAACTCCGTTTTTATATTGTATTGTTGACGGGCCTATTTCTTTGGGATGAAAAACTCCAAGACCGCCGCCTTCTATCATGGCCGGCCCACCCATTCCAATTGCTGAGTTTTCAGTGGCAATTATTACATCTGAACAACCGGCTAAAGCCGCATTTCCCGCAAAACAATAACCAGATACTATGGCCACACGGGGTTGCAGACCGCTCAATCCTGCATAGGAAACAAATGTTTTGATATCAAGGCCACCAATAGAAATCAGATCAAAGTCGACATCGCCCGGGCGACCCCCGCCCCCCTCCAGAAAGAAAATAACGGGCCTCTTATTGCTTGAGGCCATTTGAAGAATCCTGTCTGTCTTCTTATGATTAAATGCTCCCTGAGTACCCGCCATAACTGTATAATCGTAGCTGAGCACATTGCATTTACTATCTTCCATTCCAAAATGATCACTATTGATATTGCCAATACCGCAAATTAGTCCATCGGCCGGAGTTTCCCTTATTAAAGTCTCTATGTCGTTCCGGCTTCTCTGAGCTGCTACAATAAGTGACCCAATTTCTAAGAAAGAATCCTTATCGCAGATATCTGCAATATTTTCCCGGGCGGTTCGGAACCCATTCGATTTTCTTTTTTGAACAGCTTCCGACCTGTTTTCATCTTTTAACCAGGACTTTCTTTCGTAAAATTCCTTGAGATTTTCTCTTAATTCCTTCTCCTGTTTTTTTGAATCCGGCATATTAAATAGCTTGTTGGGATAGATAGTTAAGCTTAAAATTATCACATAGGATGAATCGTATGACCGCCATCTAAAATCATGGCTTGTCCGGTCATAAAATCACTGTATTTTGAAGCCAGAAAAACGGCTACGCCTTCCATTTGTTCCAGATTTCCTGTTTTTCCTGTGGCCGAACGACGGATTACTGCATCTTTAAATGTTTGGGGCGTTTCGATAGACATTTCAGTTTCTATGTATCCCGGTAAAATAGCATTAACCTGTATGTTATTTCGGCCCAGCTCTATGGCGAGAGATCTTACCAAACCTAGTACTGCAGCCTTAGTAGTGCCATAGCCTGCAGCGTACGCCATACCCATCAGACCTGCCACGGAAGAAGTGACAACCAGTTTACCCGGAACTTTTCGCTCCAACAAATGAGCTATTACCGGTTTAAAAGTGTTAATTACGCTAATCAGATTCAGGTCAAGTATATCTTTCCAATCATTAAGGGTATTGGAAGTAAAGTGGCCTTGTCTACCTGAACCTCCCGCATTTGCAAAACAAAAATCCACTTGTCCAAAAGTGCTGATGGTACTTTTAAAAGCATTTATACATTCTTCTTCTTTACTGACATCACACACAAAAGCGGCGGCTTTATCACCGAGTATTTCAAGGGCATTTTTATTTTTTACATGATTTCTACCCCAAATTGCCACCCTTGCTCCGGCTGCAATTAAGCCTTTTGCCATAGCCAAGCCCAAACCACCGTTTCCTCCGGTTACTATTGCAACTTTATTCTCCAGATCAAACATATTTCTATTATTCAAATTATTCATATTAAAGTCCGGATAATTCAAGTAAATTTCCGTCTGAGTCTCTTATTAGTGCCCTTTTGGCTTTAAAATCTATGGAAGGAAAAAGACCTCTTTTTTTAATATTTTCCATTTCACTTTCAAAATTTCTTATTTCAAAGGTAATTTTATTGTAGCCCGTTTCAGTATAAGGAATCAGACCATTCGCCTGAGGTGTTACGGGATTTACAAATTGCCATATCTCAAGTCCCATATTACCAATCCGAAACCATGCCCCATTAAGAACCAAACCATTTATATTACCTATTGAATCAAGGCCCGCATCATTATGGATATTATTTCTACGGCTTACCGGATCCTCACCAAATAATTGGGTATAAAACTGAACAAGACTGTCAATATTTGGGGTGGCTATGGCCACGTGACCCATCCATACCTCATTTTCAAAATTAGGCTTCCGCAGCTGTTCCATTTCGAAAATATTACCATCAAAGTCTCTGGAATAAGCATATTTAACTCCAAATCCTCGATCTATCGGTTTATCGCCCTTGCTCAACTTTTCAGCACCTTGCTCCAGTGCTTTAAAATAAAGTGGCTTATCATCGGGCGATTGGTAGCAAATGTGGGTAATACCCGGCCCCTTAACCGGCATCTTACTTTTTGCTCTCTGGTTTTGTTTAAATTGCATAAGTTCAATCCCGGAATTTTGTCCTT
>JAHEBN010000062.1 GCA_024645245.1 Jiulongibacter sp.
GATCGGCAATGTGATTGGCCAGTTTTACCTTAAACTCTTCGGCAACCGGCAGTACACGTTCCAGTAAATATGAAATCCGTTCGAAAATCTGCTCCACACTCACATCACCGGCTATTGTTTTTGCCCCTTCCTTTTTCAAAGCTTCGGCATAATTCCAGGTATTGTATTCGGCATTTCCGCGTTTAATATCAATTGTTCTACTTGTACGTAAAACGGGTAAAATAGTCGTATTGTAGTTCAGGACTTTTACACCTGTTTTAGCAGCTACTTCAATCATTTGTTGCAGCATTTCGATTTCGCGGTCACGCTCCGGGCTTTTGCCTAGCATTACATTGGGAAAAGCCACTTTGTCGATTCCAGAGGATGTCAAAGGCCAATGATAAGCATCCAGACTGATTCCATACTTTTCACAGGCTTCTCTTTTTTGCAAAGAATCTTCTAAACTCCATCCTTTTCCAGGAATCATTTTGGGCATATCGCCATCGATATTATACACCCCACAGCGGCTTTTAAACATCAGGTTTTCCTCTGAAGTACCACCCGACTGGCAGCCTACCTTCATCAAAACTTTCGGTGGAAGCATCGGTTTGGATTCCGCATTCGCAGTTAATGGATTCACAACTGCAGAACCCAGAGTTCCTGCGGCCAGACTTTTTACAAAATGACTTCTTTTCATATTAATTCTATTAAATTAAAGGAAACAGTTTAGCCCCTAACATAATGATTATCAAACCAGTAAATCCCATAACGGCAAACATGGGAGTGATGGTTTTTAAAGCTTCTTTTTCCGTTAGATTACTCAATTTACAAATTATCCAGAAACCGGAATCATTCATCCATGGAACAAGTTTGGAACCGCAACCAATGGCCAATCCCAAATAAAGAGGATTAAAAGTTAATCCGCCGTGTAAAGCTAATCCCGATAAAATACCCGAAGCCGTTATCAAAGCAACAGTTGCCGAGCCCTGAGCCGTACGAATCACTGCTGATATCAGAAAAGCCAGAGGAATAAGTGCCATTTGATAGTCACTGGTGGCTGTTGCTATACGTGCACTAATACCGGTCTGTTGTAACATACCTCCGAAAGCCCCACCGGCGGCCGTAATCAAAATTATACCACCTGCACTCAATAGGGCCGATTGAATAAATTCTGCCAGATTCTGCTTTTTCTGAGCTGACAAAACCAATAAGGCCGCTATAGCTCCCAAAACTATAGCCGTATTTTTATTTCCTAAAAATTTGATAATCATTACTAAAAACTTAAAAAACTCAGTGCTCGTATTCAGGTCTATGCTTTTGAGTTTAAGACTTAAAACAGTATCGGCACAAATACAAATCAGGGGAATGAGTATTGGTAAAAGTGAAATTCCTAATCCAGGCAGATCACTTTCTTTTCTTTCAGAAATCGTTTTAATTTCTTCGATTTTGGCATCTACCGAATCTCTTAAATTTACCGGCCATTTCTTGTTCAACCAAACTGCAAACAGGTAACCAGAGGAAATGGTAAAAAGGCCGACTGTGATACCGCCCATCATCATCAAGCCGATCGGAATTTGCATTTCGGCAATTAGAAATAATGGTCCGGGAGCTGGCGGCACAAGCGAATTGGCCATGGCAGCACCCGCCATAATACACAATACCAGTAATAAATAATTCTTACCCAGCCGCATGGCCATGGATTTTACCAGAGGCATCATCAGGAAAATAACCGTGTCGAAAAATACCGGAATACCCACAAAAAAACTACTTACCAAAAAAGCAATGGGTGCTTTCTCCATGCCTGTCAGTGATAAAATGGAACGGATGATTCGCTCGGCAGCACCACTTTCAAGCAGGCATTTTCCGATGATAGCTGCCATGGCAATCAATATCCCTATTTTACCGCATGTATTTCCAAATTCGGTGGCGATTCGTTCTCCTACATTCTTTTTAGATAATGCCAAAGCATCACCGGCAGTCAATCCTTTTGCAATACCAAACTGCTCCACATAACTGGCTGGAGTAAGGGTAGCTACCACAAAAGCAGCCAAAACCAAAGCCAAAAATGGATGTAATTTCAATCCAATTATTCCACCGACGACGATGATAATGCCAAAAAACAAGAGGAGAAATGGATCCATTGGTTTGTTGGTTGATTGGTTAATGGTTATTGGTTATTGGTTATTGGTTAATGGTTAATGGTTATTAGTTATTGATTATTAGTCATTGGTTATTTAAAATTCGTTAGTTGAATGCTTTAATGTTGAAATGATTAAATGCTTGAATGCGTAAATGCTTGAATGTTAAAATACATAAATGCTTGAATGCTTGAATGTTGAAATGCTCGAATGCTTGACTTGATAAAATCTATCCCTAATTTATCATTCATCATTTATCATTAATTAATCATTCCGCCCAATACTCCCGCATCTTTTTGCGGACAAATACAACACTTCTCTCTAATTGTTCAATTCCATCCACGCCATCTTCTATACTTATCCAACTGTTGAAACCCACTCTTTTGAGTTCGCTGAAAATGGCGTCGTAATCGTTAAGGCCTTTTCCAATTTCGCCGTGACTGAGTCTTTTGGCGTAGCCCAGTGCACCGCCTTCTTCTTTTCTCAAATCTTCAATTGTGCCTTCTTTCAGGTATCGATCGCTGGCATGCATGGTCACTACTCTTTTAGAAACCCGATATAGCAAATCCAATGGATTTTCTCCAGCCAGAAAGGTATTGCTCGGATCGTAATTCACCCCAAAATTCGGATGTTGAATACGGTCAACCAATTTACAAAATACATCCATTTGCTGAGCAAATTCCGGGTATTCCCAAAAATCGTCTTTGTAATGATTTTCTAGAATCAAGGTAATTCCCAAGCTCTTCGCCAAAGGAAGACAGGCCTCAATGCATTCCGCAGCCAGCTCAATGCCTTCATCCAGGCTTAGTTCCGGTCTTCTTTGACCTGATAAGACCCGGCAATAACTCGCTCCCAAAGCATGTGCCATGCGAATCCAATGTTTTTGCTTTTTTATTTCATTCTCCCGAAAGCTTAAATCAGGGTGCGTAAAATCAGGAGAGCAACATAACATGGGTATTACTTTGCCGTGATTTTCTACCTGGTTCCTGAATTTGGACCAGTTGGTTTCATCAGCCATTTCCAGGAAACCAGCGTACCATTCGATGCCATCTATGTCTAGTTTTACGGCTATTTCTATCCATTGAGAAACGGTCATGGTGCCGTCTTTGCATAAGGCGTTCATGTAGGCTTTTGGGAAAACAGCTAGTTTTGGCATAATTTTCTAATTCGAATTAATTGCTCTTTTTATTCTTGAGTGGATGGTTCAACTTTTTCTCGATCGAAAGACCATTTGAAAAAAGTATAGCTAAAAGTTTATATGATAGAACTGCTTATTCTTCGTTGTTCTATGCGGACGGCTTTACATTTTTCCGGATCGCCGGATCGACTGCCGTTCACTTAACTCAGGCTTTTTATTTTTTTTCAATGGAAGTGTTTTTTTACTTAATAACTTTTTTGAAATTACAGATGTGATCCATCCCATGACTTGGGTAGGTTTCTCCCTATTAATGGAAATTGCTCTAAGTCCATTACCTGAGAGCTTACTGGTCCGCACTCGTCGGATAACAGGAATAGGGCTGCGGCCGCAATTTCTTCGGGTGCAAAGATCCTTTTGGATGGTGCAAAAATGTCCGGGATATCCGTATACCAATCTGCTTTCATTCCCTGATTTTTCTTAATAAGAATTTCCTTTTCGGTTAAGACCCACCCCGGATTTATCTGATTTACCCGCACTCTATAATCCCTGAAAAGGCTATCGCCCAGATTTCGTGTCAAGGTCATCAAAGCTCCTTTGGAAATACTGTAAGCCAATAAATCGGGTTCCCCACCCCAGGCATTTATGGAGCCAATATTTAACACATTTCCTTTGTTGTTAGAAAGTTGCGGCAAACAGGCCTTTATCAAAGCTAAAGGTGCTACTGCATTGACTCCCAATACCTCATGGAAAAAATCAGATTCCGTATTGGTGATATTAGACGAGGCTATCATAGCTGCATTATTCACCAGAGCAACCAGTTTGCCGAATTTTTGTATGGCTTTTTCCAGTAATAATTGCGGAGCATCATTTTTAGTAATATCAATCGTCAGTTTATCCGCATTTTCGATTCCCAATTCTTGTACCAGAGCTTCCCCGGCTTCCTCATCCAAACCATTTAAGATAACTTTTGCACCTTCTTTTACACAAGCACGTGCGATAGCTTTTCCGATCCCGGTATAACTGCCGGTTATCAGTATCACTTTATTTTTTAAACGCATCATCAATCGGGTTTTAAAACACTTTTCACCACATCGCCCGAATGCATTTTTTCAAATGCCTCGTGCCATTCCGACGTTTTCCATACTCCACCAATAATTGGTTTCACGTCCAGTTTTCCGCTTGCCATTAAGCCAATTACCTTTTCCCAAACCGGCCAATTGTGGCTAAAACTACCTTGCAAAGTCACATTTTTTTGTACCAAAGGATCCATGGAAAAATTAAAAGGCTTTGGCCCCCATCCTACTTTGGTTATTTGTCCACGTGGCCGCACCAGATCCAAAGCGATCTTTAAAGTTTCGCTTACTCCGGCAGCATCTATTACACAATCGGCACCCAAACCATCCATTTCATAGGCCCATGTCGATGCATCACCAACAATGGTTTTTAAACCATAAGACGCAGCAATGGCTAATCTTTTCTGATCTTGGGATAAACCGATTATGGCAACATCTCCGCCTGCCAATTGAGCCATTACGGCCGACAAAATACCAATTGTACCGGGACCAATTACCACTACCCGATCACCGGGTTTTATCCGGGAATTCATAATAACCGCATTATAAGCAACGGAACACGGCTCGGTAAGACAAGCTTGCTCAAAAGGCACCTGATCGGGCACCTGATGAAGTAGCCTGGCCGGAACTTTCACGAAGCGGGTCATGGCTCCATCCACTCCGTAGCCAAAACCTTTCCGGTCGGGGTCCAGGTTATAAAATCCCTGTCGGGAGAGTGCTCCGTTCTGATTTATAATTGCGGCCGTTTCGCTGACCACCCGATCGCCTTCTTTCCAGGATTTTACGTTTTTACCTAACTGAGCTACATTGCCACCAAACTCATGGCCCAAAACCACTGGGTAATTCACCGCCCAACTATGATCGGAGGTCCATTGGTGCAGGTCACTACCACAAACGCCTACATTGGCCACTTCGAGCAACACGTCGTCTTCGCCAATTTCCGGTTTATCTATTTCCCGTAATTCCACACTACCTTTTTCGGCGGAATAATTTACTACTGCTATTGATTTCATTGTTTTTGTTTTAATGGCGTGGCAAATCCCACGCTTTGTCCCTCGGGAAGGAAATTGCTTTTTTTGTTATCGAATATTTCCGTACGCATGTATTTTTTCACAGATCATTCTCAATGAACTTTCCAGGTCGCCGTCGGCAGTTTTGAAAGAATCGGCATCAATGGTTAAAGGTGCACCCAAAACCACCAGTGGAGCTCCATAAGCAGGACATTGAATGGCTTGCTCGAGCGATAGTCCACCTACGGCCTGCACAGGCACTTTTACAGCATTTACCACTTCTCGTAGTTGGTCTAGTGGGCTGGGCATACTTTTACCCGCCGCGGATATTCCTCTTCTTTCGTCGTAACCGATGTGGTGAATCACAAAATCGCAGCCCAGCTCTTCGAGCCATTTGGCACCAGCCACCATATCCGGGCAGCCCAGGTTATCTCCCATTACTTTTATGCCGTAGTCTTTGCCCGCTTGCACCACCACTTTTATGGTTTCTTCATGTGCCCGAGCCATTACCACTACGTGTGTGGCACCTGCTTTAGCCATCATTTCGGCTTCCAGGTATCCGCCATCCATGGTTTTAAGGTCGGCCACGATGGGTGTTTTGGGGAAAGCTTCTCTGAGTTTTCGTACACCATGCAGGCCTTCCGCGAGAATTAAAGGTGTGCCGGCTTCCAGCCAATCCACACCAGCACGCATGGCCATTGCGGCTGTTTCGAGTGCCTCGTCGATATTGGTCAGGTCGAGGGAGATCTGAACGATTGGTTTCATTGATTTCAGGGTTGAATAAACCAGGTATCTCGTCTTTTTAATGTAGAGAAAATAACCTGATCTTTGGTTCTGTGAAAATAGATTTTAAAATGGGAATTAGCAATGAAATGCTATTTTTAATAAAAGGAATCCGAAAAGGGAACGGCTATTCCCAAGGTATCTGACGCAAATACCCCATAAATTGGCCGAATTTTACACTTCTTAGAAAGACTTCCATTCGTAATTTTACTAAAAAAAGAAAATTTGATTCCCATTAAATTTTAAAAAGACTTAAAGGTGGTCTGTATTCGGGCTCACTCATTTCCGACTGGAGTTATGGCTGCACATAACAAATTAAAAATGCTTCTGGGCGAAATTGAAAAACCAAAAATCTATGGCCGATCCAGGCCGGAAAAGGGGCAAATTGTCTATTATGCGGCGGCAGAAAAAGAATCCGTTAATCCGGAAAGTAAATCGGAATTTACAGATATAACATTACCATGCGGAACTTATGTCGCTGTAGATATAATTGACTTCATGGAAAATATAAGTGCTATAGGTAATACTTTTCAAAAACTACTGCAAAAGCCTGATCTGGATCCAAATGGCTATTGCGTGGAATATTATAATACTGATAGAGATGCATGGTGCGGATTTTGACATAAAAAAGGATTTCATTATTTGTGAAAAATTAATAAAAAGCTTAACATGTCTATTTCCTTGATACTTTTGTAAAAATACTAACCCAAATGAAATACCGATTATGAAGTTATATAAATTCATCCTGATTTTTGTTTTATTATTTTCGTTAAGAGCTGGGGCTCAATGTTTACCCCAAATACCATTTACATCTGAGTGGTTGGAGGGTATCGAAAAAATGGCTCCTGCCAAAACTAATTTTCCAAGCTCTAAAACCCATAAAATACTGATATTTTCGCTATTTACAGGTTTTAATCACTGGGTAGTGCCGCATACGGAAGCCGTTATCAAAACAATTGCCACCAAATCCGGAGTGTTTGAAGTGACTACGACTAAGGATATCGCTTATTTTGAGAAAGAGGCTTTAAAGCAGTTTGATGCCATTGTCTTTAATAATAATTGCAGTATTGGCGATAAGCGGGATTTATTCTGGGATGTGCTTAAAGTTCAAATGGCAAACGATACCGTCGCAGCCTTAAAAAAAGCCCAACAATTGGAAAAGAATCTGCTGGCATACATAAAAAAGGGCGGTGGATTGATGATTTTGCACGGTGGAATTGTGATGCAAAATAAATCTTTAGCATTCAGCGAAATGACCGGCGGAAGTTTCGACTATCACCCTAAGCAGCAAGAAATTACGGTGCGAATGGTAGATAAAGAACACCCAATGGTGCGTGCATTTGGTGGTGAAAATTTTGTACATACAGATGAGCCCTATCTATTTAATAAGGCTTACACCAAAAAGAATTTTAAGCCGCTGTTATATTTCAACGCCTCCGAAATTGAAGGAATAAAAGAAAGCGACGGCGATGCAATTCGTTACGTATCCTGGATCAAAAAATACCGCAAAGGCCATGTATTTTATTCCTCGCCGTCGCACAATGCTCAGAGTTACAACGATCCACGATTGATAAACTTCCTGCTCGATGGTTTGCAATTTGTAGTTGGCGATGTGGATTGTGATATGAGACCGATTGGGAATTAATTCAATAGGTATCTTGATAGCTTGCAAAATCACATTTTTGCAAAAGTCTACGCATAATAAAAGCTATATTTGCGGTCAGTAAAACAAAACTATATCTGAATGAGCGAGTATCCTCCGTGTCCTAAATGCAATTGTGAATATACCTATCCAAGCGATAATCTGATGATTTGTCCGGAGTGTTTTCATGAATGGAATCCGGCAGACCTGAGTGAAGAAGAATTGGAAGCTCAGGTTAAAGATGCCAACGGCAATGTGCTGCAAAATGGGGATACTATCGTGATTCTGAAAGATTTACCCGTAAAAGGAGCTCCTAAAGATTTAAAGGCCGGCACCAAAGTTAAAAATATACGCCTAACCGATGGTGATCATAATATCGATTGCAAAATTGATGGCTTTGGATCTATGGCTTTGAAGTCGGAATTTGTAAGAAAAGCCTGATTATTTTGTTTCGCAATTAAAATGCACCATCCCGCTAATTACTTGGCTCTAAATTCCTGAAACCTTGTTTTTTAGTATTTACTTCCTTATCTTATTGCATCGTAATGTAGCCATTAATGTGTAAGATTATTACTTTGTTTTTGTGCATCCCCTTTTTAGGTTTTGCAAAATCGAAAATGGAAGAAATAAATGAAAAACAAGGAAAAACATATGCCTTGGTAATCGGTATTTCTTCGTATCAAAATACATCTGTACCTCAACTTCAATTTGCCGACAAAGACGCAAGTCTTTTTGCCGATTACATAGCTTCAAACATTGCCGATAGTTTACGGTCAGAAAGGATTAAACTACTTGTCAATCAGGATGCCAGCATTGCCGCTGTGTACAATGCTTTGGACTGGTTAAAAAATGTATGCTCGGAAAATGATACGGCCTATATTTATTTCTCCGGACATGGCGATATTGAAACCAAAGCAAAAAAAAGTCAGGGATTCTTGCTGGCTTATAACAGCCCGCCCAATAATTACCAGAACAATGCCATCAGCATTGACGACCTCAATGAAATAGCCAATATTTTAACCCTTGAAAAACACTCCTACGTGGTATTAATCACAGATGCCTGCCACTCGGGCAAACTGGCCGGTGATTTCTATAAGGGAAAACAATGGGCCAATGAACAGCTTCAAAAGGTGCTGAATGATCAGGTAAGGTTGGCATCCTGTAAACCAGATCAACTGGCTAATGAAGGAAACTACTGGGGAGGCGGAAGAGGTATATTTTCCTATTATCTATTAAAAGGTTTAAATGGTTTTGCAGATTCAGACCAAAATGGCAATATTCAATTAAAAGAACTTCAGGCGTATCTTCAAACTAGTTTTGAACAAGATGTTTTTTTAAAAGATCAAAAAAAACAACAGGAACCGGTTCTGGATGGAAATCCAATTTTTACACTTGGAATAGAAAAAGACAAGAAGTACAAAAACTTTATCTCCAACTATGGCAGGCAGCATGTTTCTTCCACATTACCACCGGGATTATCTTTATTTAAGCCTTTGGCTACTCAAAATATTGATCTTGTTTTTCGCTATCTTGACACTTTATCTTTTGAAAATAAAATCAATTTTTCTGCCTTAATGGATTTGAAAAAAACAGAAATGGTACTTGGTATTCTTGATGATCTGATTTACTTCCAAGATACCCTTTGCCTGAATGAATACCCCTATTGTTGCGAAATTTATGATGAAATAAACGATACGTGGCAAAAGTTTGAATTGGCCAATATAGTACCTGATTCTTTGGAAAATCTGGAAATTGATTTTCAGGAACATTGGAAACTCTATCTTTTGAAATTATTTAAATCTCAAGTGGAACAGAATCCTACACTGACCCAAAAATTTATCGACAAGTTCGTATTATTGATTCATAATCGGGGTCAGGATATGATTAACGCCTATTTGGCCGGTGATTTAGCGGAGCTGGAAAAACGACAATATTATTATTCGGGAGAAAGGAATTATACCAATTTTCTAAATGCATTAGAGTTTGCAAATCATATACTCCCGGAAAATAATTACCTGAAAAACATTTTGTCGGTTAACCAGGCGTATCTGGCAGGTGTAATCGCAAGAATTGGACTTGCAAACCAGCCAAATACCGACAGCTTGCTCAGGGCATCTTTTGCATTTCAAAGGAAAGCTTTTGACTTGGAACCTTATGCAGCCTACATTCAAAACGAGCTAGGGAATTTGTACCTGAATCTAAATCAAAAAGATTCCGCGGAATATCATTATAATTATGCCGCATTACTTGCTCCTTCCTGGGCAATTCCATGGAATAATAAAGTAAAATTATACCTGCAAAACAATAAGTTAAAAAAGGCTAAACAGGCATTTGCAACGGCCGATTCGCTACAACCCGACTTGCCTTATTTGCTCATAAATGCCGGGCTATTGAAGGAAAAAGAAAATAATCTGCTTGAAGCTGAATACTATTATTTACAAGCCACTTCGCTGAATAAGGTACATTATCTACCCTACGAAAAATTAGCAAATATTTATCTGGAAACCGGCGAATTTGAAAAGGCAAATTATTTCTTTTCCATGGCTACAGAAAGAAAAATAAACTTTCAGTTAAACGAAGACTATTTTAAGTTTGGCCTTGAACTTGGCGGTCTCAACATTTCAGATTTCATCCCAGAATTCGATACAGAATGCATTTACCAGAACACTACCAAAGATTCAACGATTGACATTCATTTACAATTGGCCCGTGCGATTTATGAACTAAAAAACAGAGATGATCTGCTCGTAAAGGATATTTTAAATTATGGCCAAATTTTGGACAAAAAAAACAATTTACCCCTTTTGAGTCACTATATTGGATTGAAACTATATGAACTTGGGCAAGCTGATAATTCTATAGTTTTTATACAGGAGGCCATCAAGAATTATATGGAAGATGATGAATTACTTTATAGATTAAATCTACTAAACACTTACAATAGCAACATCAGTTGTTTGATAAATTTCTTATTATTAAATCAATACGACAAGGCCGACAATTATTATTTAATGGCCGATTATTATCTGAAAAAAGGACAGATTAATTTGGCAATTGAAGCGTATCAAAAGATAATCGCAATTGAAAATAAATCGCAAACTGACCAGGCCAAATATAAAAACCTGGATCTATTTTCGGGTTTAAATGTGGAAGCTAATTATTCCTTTATACTTAATAAGTTTGAATTACCAATTCAAATGGGCGGTTCCTTAAAATTAGCTCGACTTTATGAAGAAATGGAGACCTTTGATAAAGCTGAAAGAGTACTATTAGAACAGGTTGCCCAGAATAGGAAAGCAGGCTATTTACATGGGAATAAAGGGGCTTTTTTCGGTTCGCCCTCAAATTATTATTGGCTGAATATCAACCGCGATTTTGAGGCGGAAACATATAGCTTCTATCAAAGGATGATAGCACGTTTTCCAAGAAATTTTTACTGGTATCAAAATGCCGGTATATTCCTTCACGATAGATTAGAACTGACCTATCAGCAATTACCTGCCGGCTCTTACCAAGATTTTACAGATCAATTCTTAAATTTTCAATATCCCTGGATTAGTGGAGAAGGTTCAATGTCGGAATGGACAGAAGATTATATCATCCCTGTTAGTCGGGAAATAATAACCATACACAAAAAAGTATATCATCCTGTATATGAAGCCATTACAAATTTAGAAAACGCCATACGGCTTTCCGGCGAACTCATACCTGACTCAAAGATCTCGAAAAACCTGGGCGATTTATATCATTGGTCGGGGAATTTCAAAAAAGCTGCCGAACAATACCAAAACAGCATCTCTAAAGACAGAAGTCCCAAAGTTGTCAATAAATTAATAGAGATTTATAAAATTGACTCCCAATTACTAAAATTAAAAGCTTTACTGGAAAATTTAAGAACAGAAGGTTCCATAAATCTTGATCAAAATATTTTATTAAGCCGAATAGAGATTCTCTCGAAAAAGAAAATTTCATTTAAAGCTCTCGAAAAAGAATTGCCCACAGATGATTTAGAAAAGAAACAAGAAATTGAGAAATTGAAAATAATGGACAAATTAATTTCCAACAAACCGAATGCAGCCATTGAGATACTATTAAAGCCACTTTTGGAACAGAAAACAGATAAGCCAGAGCCAGAGAGATTATATTATGAAAATTATGATTCATTCAGTAATGAAACCTATAAATATTATGCCTTGGCCCGCTTATTTGCCCTAAGTAATAAAGAAGTTAAAGCACTGGATTATTTGAATAAAGCCATAAACAGCGGTTTTAATTACGGCTATCTTTTGGACAATGATCCGGCATGGCAAAAATGGATATTCAAACCGTTTTGGCAGGATACTATTTCCCGGATACCCGAATACGAGTACCACGATATACAGAACCAAAACTGGGCAAATCCAACATCATTTACTATTCCAAAATAAATTTTCAAGGTGATTAGGAAAAGAGTACTATTAGGAAAAATATGGATCGCATAAAAAACTAAATAAGATGTTCTGGAGACTTAACCTGATTTTAATTACCATCCTATTACATCCGGCCATTGGACAAAGCAATACAATATCGAAAAGTGAAATCAAATCTCCCGGAAAAACTTATGCCCTTGTAATCGGTATATCTTCTTATCAAAATACATCTATACCTCAACTTCAATTTGCCGACAAAGACGCAAGTCTTTTTGCCGATTACATAGCTTCAAACATTGCCGATAGTTTACGGTCAGAAAGGATTAAACTACTTGTCAATCAGGATGCCAGCATTGCCGCTGTGTACAATGCTTTGGACTGGTTAAAAAATGTATGCTCGGAAAATGATACGGCCTATATTTATTTCTCCGGACATGGCGATATTGAAACCAAAGCAAAAAAAAGTCAGGGATTCTTGCTGGCTTATAACAGCCCGCCCAATAATTACCAGAACAATGCCATCAGCATTGACGACCTCAATGAAATAGCCAATATTTTAACCCTTGAAAAACACGCCTACGTGGTATTAATCACCGATGCCTGCCACTCGGGCAAACTGGCCGGTGATTTTTACAAGGGAAAACAATGGGCCAATGAACAGCTTCAAAAGGTGCTGAATGATCAGGTAAGGTTGGCATCCTGTAAAACAGATCAACTGGCCAATGAAGGTGTTCACTGGGGACAGGGTCGTGGTGTTTTTTCGTATTATTTATTAAATGGATTAAAAGGAGCTGCCGATTCCGACAGCAGTGGTGCCGTTCAAATAAAAGAAATACGTAACTTCCTGAACATTAGCTTCGATCAAGATGAATTATTGGATAATCTAAAAAAACAGGATCCTGAATCTGAACAAAATCCGGTCATTGACGGTCACCCCGATTTTGAATTACCGCTTTACAAAACCGAAATAATAAGGGATATAAACCCAAGATCACAAATTGCCAATACTCCAAAAGGACTTCAGGCATTCGGAGAATTAAAGCCCCAAGCGATTAATCTATTTTTTCAGCATTTATCGAAATTGGATTTGGAAAAGAATATAAACTTTGATTCTTACCATAATCTTTCACCTCAAGATTTTGCATTGGAATTCATAGATGACTTAAGTTTTAATTATAAAATTGAAGATGCAGACACATTAAGAGCCCAATTGATAAAAAACGACTACCTGCAGAAACGGTTTATCCTGGAATTTATAGAATTTACGCACCGAAAAATACAGGATATGATCAATGCCTACCTCAGGGGCGATATCGCGGAATTAAAAAGCAGGGATTATTATAATGAAGGGGGTGGAAAGTACACCAACTTATTAGCAATGCTTAATCTGGCTCAAAAGTTAATTAGTCCTGATAATAAACTGGCACAGGTGTTAGAGGTGAATTATTATTACCTGAAAGGCTTAACCAGCCGATTAAATATGGCCGTTTCATATGATATGAATCAGTTATTAGATGAGGCATTTTTATACCAGAAAAAAGCAGCAGAAAAAGAGCCTTATGCCGCTTATATAAGCAATGAACTTGGAAATCTTTATCTATTTAAAGATCAGGAAAAACAAGCCGATTACTATTTTAAATTAGCGATTGAGCTGGCTCCTAAGTGGGCGATTCCCTGGATAAACAGTACAAGGCTAAACCTGCAGATCAATGATTTAAAAGCGGCTAAAGAAGCTATCCAAATGGCAGATTCACTTCAGCCGGAATGGAAGTTTCAACAATTCGCCACCGGTATGCTGTACGAAAAAGAAGGTAACTTATTAGCCGCCGAATCTCAATATCTGCAGGCCCTGGAAAATAATAAAGAGCATTACCTGCCTTATGAAAAACTGGCCTATTTATATTTAAAAACCGGTAGATACCAGGAAGCAGAAGAATATTTTAAAAATGCTGAATTACTAAGCGTTGGATTTAATGTTAACCCCAATTACTTTAAAAAAGAGATTGCCCGAACATTTCCTGCGACTTTAGCTCACACTCGCAAAAACTATATTTGTCCTGACTCGATTATAGAAATCAAAATTAAAACCTTTCCTGAGTTCGAATTGATAAAGGCATTACGTTTATTAGATTCCAGTGAATTGAAAAGAACTGAAGGTGTAAAATTATTAAAACAAACCATTCAGGATTTCCCTCATTTACCCCTGAGTTTGCATTATCTGGGAAAAGAATATTTTAAAAATGGCAATTGGAAAGAAGCGGAAAATATATATAAAACATTAATTAATGAAGGTAAATGGAAAGGAGATTTCTTATTTCAGTTAGTTGATAATAAGGACATTGCAACAGACTTAATATTCGATTCTACCTTCACCAATTCATTATTACCTTTCCAATACGATATAATAGAAGATTATTATCTACTCCTTGCCATTTACGAAGAAAAAGACACAACTTCTGCTTTTGTACTTTATGATGAAATTTTAAATTTGATTCAAAATAACAAAAACTCCAATATTGAATTCAGAGAAAGGAAGCGATCTGACAATATCGAAATCGCCTATAAACTTTCGTCATTTTATAAAAAGCTAAATAAGTATGAACAAGCTGAAAATATTCTTTTGGATCGATATGCATTTGAAACCAAAGATGATTTTCTGCCGGATGATCCCGATGAAACAAATATAAGTAATCCATTTGCCAATATTTTCGAAACTGTAATCCGAAAATTTTATCACCAAATGACGACTTTGTATCCAAGAAACTATTATTGGAAACAAAAAGCAGGGTTATTTGAACACAATATCTTACTACCCTTTTTTGATAAAAAAGACGCAAGAAATTACGAAGAAATTTCCCGATATATTCGAAATAATTCTCAGCATATTATCGATTTTAAACCGGCCTATCAAATTACTATTCCAGGCACCAATGAATCGTTCACGGTAATCGACAGTACGGTAAAGAAGTTTAATCTCATCCTAGAATTGTTAGAAGAATCCGTTAAATTATCTCCGGATTTAGCAAGTCCGAAAAACGTCCAAAAAGCCATTCCCGACCTCTACATTTGGCAAGGAAATTTTGATCCGGCCATAAACATTTATTATGATCTACTTGATCGCTATCCAGATGATTCATTGATTCGAAATCAATTAATCCGAGTTTTAAAAGCAAGTTCCAAATTTCCGCAAGTACTTGTGGAATTGGAAACTTTAAGAGATCAAAATCAAATTACCAAAACACAAAATTTTGAATTAATAAAATACCTGATTTTATCAAAAAAATATGCATTAGCCAGCCAATTGCTAAGGTCTATAGAACCCCAAACTATAACTGAAAAAAAAGAAATTAGGAGTCAATATGTTTTGATGAATAACTTGCGTGGAAAACCCAATAAGGCACTAAAACTATTATTAGCTCAACAGAAAAAAAGTCAAGGTGATCTGGAAATGACTTATTTGTCGGATGTGATAAAAAGCGAAGCAGAACTCTACAATTTAGCACGGATTTACGCGAAGAAAAAGAAATTCGAAAAGGCCAAAGAATATCTCGAAAATGCCATGGATAATAGCTTGGATGTAAAAAATATTCTAAAAAACGATAAGGTTTGGGATAAATACAGAAATTCCGAAGCTTGGGAGGAGCTTACAAGAAAATCTCAAAATATCTTAATGAAAGCTATCGAACAGGAATGACAGAATTGAAAAAATCAGCTCCAGAATATTAATTAAAGACTTAAAGTAAAAGGATAGAGATCAAATTTGCTAATTCATCAAAACGGGGGAACAACACTCATAACTGCACGTTGAACACACCTACCCGACCCACAAATAGCTGTTCTGGCTTGATTCAGAGTATTGTTTCTGGCAATAGAAAGCATATTTATCCATGATGGGGACTCATTGTTATCGAATAGATTTTTCATCAATTCGGCAAGAAAAAAATTAGTATAAAAACCGCCTAATTCAGGATTTCCTACGGATAGTTGATTTTTTTCAGCTGAGCCAACCAAAATTGATAGCCGCTTATCCGGCATAAAAAGTTTGATGAAATTATCTGTATTAAATCGAATGCCTCCTTCATTAGTTGATCTTGGCCGTAAAAGGCTAAAACCAACCGGATTGATTCTACCGATATTTTCGTTGCAGCAATCACCTAAAACCATAGTGACTTTCGCTTTTTTCTTCAGTAATGAATTATAGATATCTTCTAAAACCAGATTATTAATTGCCAGATCTTGAATGAAGGTAGTTCTGAGCGAAATTCTGGGGTAAGGACTTAAATCATCTGAAAATCGAAAACCGTGACCGGAATAATAGAAGATAACGATATCATTAGAACCCGGCCTTAAAGACTTAATATATTTTTCTATATCAATTTTAAAAAAATTATTTCCGGCAAATACCTTAGGAATATATTGGATACCGGCTTTTCTGCTTATCAAGTCAAAGTTGGAAGTAATTTTATCTAAATCCTTTTTTGTAGAAACTCCAATCGAGGCATCTTTGGTGTTAGCAACAGCTATAAGATACAATTTCGTTTTTAATTGTTTGGAATTTAAACCTTTACCATTGGTGAATAAAAGGTAGTTTAAAAATGGATCATTTTTATCAAAAAATGCATTTACCACGTCTAAATGCATCAGAATATCATCACTCGAAAAGCTAATACGACTCTGAATGCTCACTGAATCCCAGGTTCCGTTATTATTTTTACTTAAGATAGCTGCTGGTTCGTAGTACGTCTCCAAACTGTCTTTTATTTTCAAAAAGCTTACTCCGGGAATGAAGAATTTTCCATCAACCGAGCCTATAATAAATCCCGGTTTTTGATCAGATACCAGAAATCTGATACTATCATTCCGGATCGAACCTAAAGTATCCAATAATTCAATTTTTACCAGTCGGTCTTCCTGACTAAGCGGATCCAGATACCGAACGCGGCACAAGGTAGAACCATCGGAATTCAGGCCCAAAAAATACTGATAATTTACGGTAGTTACAGAATCTGGTGAAGTATAATTGAGGTCAAAATAATAGTAATGTTGTGCACTGACCTCACCCCCGCAAATAGAAAATAAAATAAGAAAAATGGCTCCCCGGAAAAAAGAGCCAATTTTTTGAAAATTCATAGCCAACCCTATTTTACTCTGTCTTCTGGTTTTACTATGGCAGATGAATCAACAGTCGTCGAGTCAACACCATTCCCACTTGCAAGTGAATCAACTGTCTCAGTTGCGGTAGTGGTTTCTTGTTCATCACTTGATTCTTTAGCCGCCTGGCTACAGGCTACAAAAATAACGGAAGCTATAAACAGAGTTAAAATGCCTTTAGCAGAACTAATTAGTTTTTTCATGTTTAACGATTATTGGTTATGATTGAATTAAAATTAGCGAGTAATTTCGCTAATTACAAATTTTAAGGAATAAACTTCTGGTTGAAATTTTTTGGCTATCTTGAGTTATCTTTCGGTTACATTTAAAAAATAAAAGAGCACCATGGAGGTGGAATTTTGATTTTTCGAGTTATTTAGAGTTGTCATAAAATGATTCAAAATCTAATTAGAATATGTTTTTGCATAGCCTTACTTTTAAGTTCCGGTGTTTCCGTAGCTCAGCAATTGGATAGAAAAGAGCTTAAATCAGAACTGGAATCTGTAAAGAAAAAAGACGCTTACCAATCAGATACACTTTATTACTATTACCTCAACCAATTAGCTCTTTACTACACACTCAATTTTCCTGATAGTACGCTATTGATATTGCAAGATATTCCTGAACAGGCCAGAAAAATAAAATATTACAGTGGCGAAATAGAAGCCTACAAAACAAGCGGTATAGCTTATAATATTAAGGGGGATTTTGAAAAGGCAATGGTTTATTACGACATAGCCTCCAATCTTGCCGATAAATACGACCAGGAAAATAAAATACCTGCAATAGAAACCAACAAAGGAGTGATACTGGCAAATCAGGGAAACTATACCGAAGCCTTAAAGATTTATTACCACGCACTTAAGATTTCTGATAAAAATAAAGATGCTAATCAAACAGGCATTATATGGAATAACATTGGAACCATTCACTTCTTTCAGGGAAAAATGGATGAAGCCTTAGGTGATTACAAAAAATCTTTAGCAGTTGATCTGCAGTTGAATAATAAAGAGGGAGCGGGCTATTCATACAACAACATCGGAGAAATTTACCTGGAGAAAAATGATATTGAAAAGGCCCTTGAAAACTTCAATCTGGCTTATGAACAAGCCAAGGCCACATTCAACTTTGGTCTGCAGACTGCAGTTACTAAAAACGTTGGATATGCCTATTTAAAAACAGGTAATCTGGCAAAAGCTAAAGACTATTTTGAAATTGCGTACGAGCTGGCCACCAAGGCAAAAACAAAACTTTCTTCCTGCAAGGCATTAATTGGCCTGGCAACTGTGCTTCTGCAGATGGACAAACCGGATCAAGCATTGGACAAAGGAATTGATGCCCTAAACCAAGCAAAAGAAATGGGGCATCCACAGCTTTTAAGAGATGCTAACGAAATTGTTTCGGCCATATACGCCAAAAAAGGTAATGGAATACTTGCGTTAAATTATTTCAAAGAATTTAAAAATTACTCGGATAGCCTTAAAAATAACGAAAGTGAAAAAACAGCTGCCAGACTTAAAGCTGAATATGACTTTGACAAAAAAGAATTGGAATATCAGCGAAATGTTTTACAACAAAAATGGATAATTTTTTCAGCGATTATTGCCCTTATAATGCTTTTAATTATCGTTCTGATTGTTAACCGCAACAGACAAAGAGCTCAACTTTTGAACAAAAAATTAAATAAGAACAATTTAGAGCTCGAACAGCAAAAGGGCATTGCAGAAAAAGCACTTAGTCAGCTAAAAAGCACCCAAAAACAATTAATCCAGGCAGAAAAAATGGCCAGCCTGGGCGAACTAACAGCAGGTATTGCTCATGAGATTCAAAACCCCTTGAACTTTGTCAATAATTTCAGCGAACTGAGCTCTGAAATTTTAGATGAGTTATATGAACAAATAGACAAAAAAAACTGGGATCAGGTAAAGGAAGATTCGGGTTATTTAAAGACAAATCTTGAAAAAATTAAGGAGCATGGAATTCGGGCAAGTAATATTGTAACCGGAATGCTCGAACATTCGCGATCAAGTACCGGGATTAAACAATTGACAGATCTTAATACTTTGGTAAAGGAAAATCTGACTCTGGCTTCGACGGGTTTCAAATCTCAAGGAAAAAAGATTGATATCAAATTAAAAACAGAACTGAGTACAGATATACCAAAAATAGAAATTGTAAGCCAGGATATTGCCAGGGTGCTTCTCAATTTAATCACTAATGGACTTCAGGCACTGCAAGAAAAGGCAGAAAAACAGGGAATCGGATTTCATCCGGAACTATTTATTAAAACAGAAAAAATTGAGAACAAAATACGTATTTCAATAAGAGACAACGGGCCAGGCATTAAGGAGGAGATAAAAGACAAGATATTTCAACCTTTTTTCACAACCAAAGCTCCCGGAAAAGGTACGGGTTTGGGCCTGAGCCTGGCTTATGATATCATTCATGCCAATAATGGCGAAATTTTTGTGCATTCCACTTTGGGTGAAGGTACGGAATTTACCATACAATTAGACATTCCGAATTAGTCGCGTATAAAATTATGAGAATTGGCTGACTGATTTTTTCCTGCCTGGTAAGAACCGACCGGTTTTATCCATTAATAAAGGTTTATTATTCTCAAATATTTCTCATTACAGGTAAATTATTTTTTTTCCTGAATCACCTTATCCAAAACTTTCCAAACATTTCGGGCTACAATTTTATGGCCTTCCGTAGTTGGGTGAATGCCATCCGATTGATTTAAAGAAGGAATTCCGCCTACACCATCCAATAAAAAGGGAATAAGCTCCACCTTATATTTGCCGGCAAGATCGGTCCATATTGACCGGAATTCTTTGGTATAATCCTGACCCATGTTTGGCGGAATTTGCATACCTGCCAGCACGATTTTTGTATCGGGGTTTTTCTCCCATACTAAATCAATTATGGCTTGCAGATTGGCTCGGGTTTCTTTTAAAGGTATTCCCCGCAGGCCATCATTGGCCCCAAGTTCCAGCACAAACACATCCACTTGCTGATTAAGCACCCAGCCAAGTCTGCTCAAACCACCCGAGGTTGTTTCCCCGCTCAGACCGGCATTGACCACTTTATAGGGCAAATTCAACGAATCCAGTATCCCTTGTATTTTCGCCGGAAAAGCCTCTTCCACCCCTACTCCGTATCCTGCGGTAAGGCTGTTTCCAAAAAACAAGATCGTTTTGGAATTATTCTCTGCTTGGCTAATGTTCTCTTTCTGTAGGTTTTGATCCTTCTGATCTGCTTTTTCACTGTCCGAATTGGATGTGCAGGCGTAAAGGATTAAAACAAAAAAGCAATAAATAAGCTTATTCATAAGTAATTAGCACCGGCCCGGCTGGTTTTTTATTAACACAAATTATGACAAAAATATTAAAAGTAAGCCACCTAGGAAAATCCTACAGCAGCGGCTCAAAAAACTTAACAGTTTTAAACGACATTTCGTTTGAAGTTTCTACCGGTGCCACCTTTTCCATTGTGGGCCCTTCCGGTAGCGGTAAAACCACGCTTTTAGGACTTTGTGCCGGATTGGATAAGGCAGACACCGGCAGTGTGGAATTATGCGGAACAGCACTGGAAAGTCTGGATGAAGACCAACGGGCACTTTTAAGAAATAAGGAAGTCGGATTTATATTTCAGGATTTTCAATTGTTGCCAACTCTAACTGCCCTCGAAAATGTGGCGGTACCCTTGGAATTACAGGGCTCTACCCATGCCATTACTACTGCCAAAGAATTGCTTGGTAAAGTTGGATTAGGAGATCGGGTAAACCATTACCCCTCGCAATTATCGGGCGGTGAGCAACAGCGGGTGGCTCTGGCCAGGGCTTTTTCTTCGAAACCATCTATCTTGTTTGCCGATGAGCCCACCGGAAACCTGGACGAAGAGACAGGAGAAAAAGTAATCCAACTGCTTTTTGAACTTAACAAAGAGGCAGGAACTACCTTGGTAATTGTTACACACGATCTGGAATTGGCCAAAAGAACACAACAGATTCTGCGGTTGAAAGGTGGGAAAATTTTATCAAACGAATCCACTATTCAAAACTGATGCAAAAATCAAAAGCAAATTTTAAATGGCTGTTGAATATGGCCTGGAGAGATGGTAAAGCCAGTGGAAAGCGTTTGCTTCTATTCATGGCTTCTATTATTCTGGGTATTGCAGCGGTGGTTTCTATACAGTCTTTTAGCATTAATTTAGAAGACAACATAAGCCTGCAGTCCAAAGCATTGATGGGTGCCGATTACCTGATTGATACGCCTCATTTGCCCAGCGAAAAAGTTCAGGCGATTATTGATTCGCTCGGGCCAGACGGCAATGAGGTGAGCTTTGCTTCGATGGCTGCTTTTCCCCAAAAAGGAAATAGTAAATTGGTGAATGTACGGGGTATCGGGGGCAACTATCCGCTGTACGGATTTTTTGAAACCACCCCGGTTTCGTCGGCAAAAGAATATCAAAACCAAAACGCTGCATTGGTAGATGCCACGCTCCTGCTTCAATTTGATTTAAAATTGGGCGATAGTATAAAAATTGGCAATTCCACTTTTCCGATCGCCGGTTCGCTGAAATCTGCACCCGGTTCTAATGCCTTTTCCACCACCATGGCACCTCCTGTTATTTTGCCTTTCCGTTCTATTGAAGGTACCGGTCTTTTGCAAGTAGGGAGTCGCTTAACGTATAATTACTATTTCAAGGCTGATCCCGGCGTCGATATTGATGCCATTGATAAAGCCGTGGACCCGAGGCTGGATGACGAAAATGCAGATTTTGACTCCCACAATTCGGTGAGCGAAAGACTCGGCAGCCGCTACGACAATTTTGCCAAATTCCTGAATCTGGTGGCCTTTATTGCTCTTCTTTTGGGCTGTGTGGGCATTGCCAGTTCTGTTTCCATTTATATAAAAGAAAAATTAAGGGCAGTTGCAGTATTGAAATGTCTGGGAGCTACCAGAAGACAGACATTCCTGATCTACCTGATTCAGATTGCTGCTTTAGGTCTTTTGGGAGGTTTGGTGGGTACGCTTCTTGGATTAGGACTTCAGGCCTTATTCCCTCTTTTTATACAGGATTTACTGCCTTTCGAAGTACAAATTTCCCTGAAATACACCCCAATACTTATGGGTTTATTGTCTGGTGTTATTATGTCGGTACTGTTTGCCCTTTTGCCATTACTTAGTACCTGGTTTGTATCGCCCTTACAGGTATTGCGTGTGACAGAAGAAAGCGACACCAACAGCCAAAAAACCAGTACATTGGTGATACTGATTATTATGCTTTTTATCTTTGTTTTCTCCCTGTGGTTGTTGGAAAGCTGGAAATATGCATTGGGTTTTGTATTCGCTATTTTGCTTACTTTTAGCATTCTGGCTGGCTTAGCCTACCTTTTCATGCGATTAATTAAACGGTATTTTCCGCATTCCTGGGGCTTTACCACACGCCTGAGTTTATTGAATCTGTTCCGGCCAAATAACCAGACTATGGTTCTTATTCTCGCCATTGGTATCGGAAGTTTTCTGATCAGTACTTTGTATTTTACCAAAGACATTTTACTCGCCAAAGCTAATCTGGAAGACAGTGCCGGCAACCCAAACATTATCTTATTGGATATTCAGAGTAAGCAGCATACAGATGTATTGCGAACAATTGAAAACAAAGGACTTGAAGTAATCGACGACATACCGATTGTAACCATGCGGGTAGAAAGCATCAATGGCATTTCGGCGAATGTTATCCGTCAGGACACGCTGAGCAGCAGGGGGAAATGGGTGGTGAATCACGAGTTTCGCACGACCTACCGAGATACCTTAATTACCTCTGA
>JAHEBN010000218.1 GCA_024645245.1 Jiulongibacter sp.
TGATGCACCCGATGGTGAGAAGGTGTATTGAAAATAGCCTCGTACCATTTGGGTAGTTTGTGCACCAGTTCGGTATGTACAAAAAACTGAAAGAGCAGGTTGAGAGAAATCATGGTGAAAATCATCAATGGGTCTAATCCCAAAAACGGAATCCAGAGCCAGAAAATAAACTTGTGAATACGCTCACCCACACCTTGCCTTAAGGCTGTACCGAGATTCATATGTACTGACGAATGGTGCGGTACATGGCCCGCCCAAAAAAGCCGAACCTCGTGGTTGAGCCTATGAAACCAGTAATAGCTGAAATCATCGGCAAAAAACAGAATAAGCCAGGCCCACCACTGTCGCTGAATTATGTCGCTTAATGGACTTATTTCATGCAAATAATAGAACGCCACAAAGGCAAGGGCTTTTGGTAAAAACTCGACTATCGAAGACAAAAGACCCATGGAAATAGAAACCCAAAAGTCTTTACCTTCGTACAAATCCGGAAATTTTTCTTTCGAAAACCAGTATTCTATTCCTGCTGAAACCAGAAATAAAGGAATCGCAAAAATGAGTAATTTATCCTGCTGAAGTTGGCTAATGGCTTCTGTAAAATTCATTTCCTGTTATGTTTTTAAGGACTTTTCCTGTTCGTTTGGCAAATAACCCAATTCTATCGCTTTTTTCTTCATCCGCCCATAAGTAAATGGAGCCATCATTAGTCCGAGGAAATTTTTGGGGTAAAAAGGCATTTCCTCAATTCCAATTTCATCACTGGGTTCTTCTCCTTTTGGTAGGTAAAAAGTACCAAAAAGTAAATCCCAGAATATCACATCGCCTCCGTAATTGGTATGACCGATTTTGGCAATTTTGGAATGGTGATAACGGTGGTTTTTTGGGGTGGAAAAAATATAATCGAAAATTCCGACTTTCAAATCCATGTTCGTATGTTGAAAACGGCCAATTACCCGACCCAGTAAATTGGTTACAAATACTATCTCCACCGGTGCTTTTACAAATGCCAAAGGAATGGCCCAAAGCATGGATTGTACAAGACCCTCAATCGGATGGCTGCGGGTGCCGTTGAACCAATAGAGCCTTTCGGAGGAGTGATGCACCGCATGCCAACGCCACATAAACTCATTTTCGTGCATCCAGCGGTGGTACCAATACCTGAAAAAATCATTGATAGACAATAGTAAAAATACCTGTAAGTAGGGGTGCAGGTTTACGGGCCAAATCTGATAGCCAATTTCGGGCGAAATTTCCTGAACTATCAGCGTAATTGTGGCCAGTCTGATAGGTTGATTGATGAAATCGCCCCAATATTTGGAACCGGTAAAAAGCATAAAATCGGTGGCGGTATCTTTATCACCCAGCCATTTCCGACTGAAAGGTATAAGACGCTCCAGCGGTGCCCAGATAAAGCCCATTACCATAAACATGATAATGGTCGCAATAAAAGTACGGCTGTTATAGCCGTGTTCAATCAGCTTAAAGCCAATGGGTAGAGTAGCAGCCATAAAAATGGGATAGATACTGTATTGAAGAATTTTCTTAAGTTTGGTACCTTCCAGTTTATAACTAAGCGGGTCCATTTTTTCCAGAAACCAACTAAAAGGGCGAAGTATAAACTTCCTGACGGCCAGATCAATACCATTGAAAATACGGTCAAAGAAATTGTAAATTGAACTGAATATTTTCTGCATCGGGTTGAATTTTATGCAAAATAATAATTCTAAGAAATATTTAAACTATTTGTAGATGTACAACCAGATTTTGCCAATAAATGAGCAGCTTATTTCACAAAAAAATATTTATTTTGGGTAGATTGCTTACTCTGTTCATTGTCATGTGAATAATTTATGAAAGAAATAGAAATTTAAGATTTTGTTATAGGTAATATTGGCTCTGAACCCTAAGTACTTATATCCAGTTGTTAAATTTTATGAAGGAAGTTTAATTTTTTAAATTTACCTTGAAATTTATATTAAAATCTGATTTTACATTTCAGGCTAAATAAACTTTATTTTTAAAAGGTAATACATGATTCAATCTTATAAACAAAGCCCTGTTTTGGCAGAAAAATACGACACCATAATAATTGGTTCGGGTATGGGTAGCCTAACTACAGGTGCGATTCTGGCTAAAGAAGGTCAAAAAGTTTTGGTTTTAGAACGCCATTATACGGCAGGTGGCTTTACTCATGTTTTTAAACGCAGGGGTTATGAATGGGATGTGGGTATTCATTACATTGGCGAAGTACAAAGGCCAAACTCTATCATTAAAAGGCTTTTTGATTATATCACCGATGGGGAGCTGAAATGGGCGGATATGGGTGAAGTATACGACAAAATCATAATCGGAGAAAAGGCCTATGATTTAGTGAAAGGTGTTGAAAATTTTAAAACGAAACTAAAAGCGTATTTTCCGGATGAAGCCAGTGCTATAGACAAGTATGTTAACCTGATATTTGAGGCATCGAAAACATCCCGTAAATTTTATGCAGACAAAGCCTTGCCACCTCTGTTGAGCAAAGTTATAGGGCCATCTATGCGTAATCCATACTTTGCATTTTCGGACAAAACAACTTACGAAGTGCTGAGCTCATTGACCCAAAATCAGGACTTAATAAAGGTACTTTCCGGGCAGTATGGCGACTACGGTTTGAGCCCCAGGAAGAGTAGTTTTGCTATGCATGCTTCTCTTGTTAAGCACTATTTTAGTGGAGGTAGTTTTCCTGTAGGTGGATCATCGCGTATTGCCGATACAGTGGATTCTGTAATTGAAAAGGCTGGTGGTACTATATTGATAAGTGCGGAGGTGGATGAAATTATTGTTGAAAACAATAAGGCTCTTGGGGTAAGGATGAAAGACGGGAAGCGATTTTACGCAAAAAATATAGTGAGTGGTGCAGGTATTTTTGCAAGCTACCAAAAGCTATTGCCAGAAGCCATCGTGGAAAAGCATGCTCTTGAAAACCAATTACAAAAAATTGAAAGATCGGTTGCACATGCTTGTTTGTATATTGGACTGAAGGGTACGCCGGGGGAGTTGCACCTGCCCAAAACCAATTACTGGATTTACCCGGGCGATCTGGATCACGATGCGTGTGTAGAGCGGTATTTGGCCGATATTGATCAGCCGTTTCCTGTGGTGTATGTTTCTTTTCCGGCTGCCAAAGACCCGGATTGGCCAAACCGGTATCCGGATAAAAGCACGATTGACATCATCACGCTGGTGCCGTATGAAACATTTGAAAAATGGGATGGTACCAAGTGGATGAAACGAGGAGATGAATACAATGAACTCAAGGAAAAAATTACCCAACGCTTGTTTCGGGAATTATATAAACAATTACCCCACCTGGAGGGCAAAGTGGATTATTACGAATTATCGTCACCGCTTAGTACCAAACATTTTGTCAATTACGATAAAGGTGAAATTTATGGTTTGGATCATTCGCCGTCTCGTTTCCGTCAGGGTTTTTTAAAGCCACGTACTCCAATTAAAAACTTTTATCTTACCGGCCAGGATATAGTAACTGCCGGAGTGGGTGCAGCTTTGTTTGCCGGGGTATTAACCACATCGGCAATGACAGGAAAAGATATTATCAAAAAAGTGATGAGTTGAGGAAGAGCTTAAGCTTTCGAGCCTGCCAATACCAAAGGTTTCACCTGCGTACCTATTAATTCAATGGCTTTCATCAGCTTTTCATGGCTCATGCCAGCATTATCCATTTGAAAAGTAAGTCGGGAAATTCCTCCTAAAGCTTCACTGTGGCGAATTATTTTTTCAGCGACCGTTTGCGGATTGCCAATTAGGAAGGCCCCTTTCTGGCCCCTTTGGGCGTCGAATTGCTCCCTTCTTACTGGCGGCCAGCCTCTTTCTTTCCCTATTTTGGTAAACATTTCGGCGTAGCCTGGGTAATATTCTTCCACCGCTTGTTCGGTCGTTTCTGCCACATAGCCTAAGGAGTGAAGACCAACTTTCAAGTCTTCCGGCTTAAATCCGGCCCGTCGGCCTGCTTCCCGATAATGATCAATCAATGGGCGGAAACGGTGCGTTTCTCCTCCAATCACGGCCACCATTAAAGGCAAGCCTAAGCTACCTGCCCGAGCAAACGACTGAGGAGTACCACCAACACCTAACCATACAGGTAATTTTTCTTGTAAAGGTCTGGGATATATAGCCTGATTCTTTAATTCAGGACGAAAACGACCTTTCCAGTTCACCGTTTCATTGGCTCTTATTTTGAGCAAGAGTTCCAGTTTTTCGATAAACAGCTCGTCGTAATCTTCCAGTCGCATACCAAACAGGGGATAGGCATCTACAAAAGAGCCCCGACCCACTACCATTTCTGCCCGACCACCAGTGATCAGATCGAGTGTAGCGTATTGTTGAAAAATCCGTACCGGATCAGCCACACTCAGCACAGTTACCGCACTGGTAAGCTTTATTTTTTTTGTGCGTGAAGCTGCAGCTGCCAGAATCATCGAAGGTGCAGAATCCAGAAATTCTTTGCGGTGATGCTCACCAATGCCAAATACATCCAGACCGGATTTATCGGCATGCTCTATTCTATCTAAAAGTTCATTTATTGACTTGGAGCTATCGCCATTTCCCATTGCGGCCGCAAAACTGTCTATTCCTATTTCCATTGTAATTGAGTTTTCTGAGTGAGAATGCATTTGCTTGAAAATGCATTATTCAACTGTTAAAGAATACTCTATTTATACAACTTATCTCACGGAATAATTCCGTGTAGATACATTTATTATTTGTGTGTGAAATTTAAATTTTGCTGAAATTTAAGAGTATTTACAAATCGCTCAAGTAACATTTCTTGAGTTGATTGCTTTACCTATCGGGCTTTTTGTTAAAAAAGATATTTATCATATGGCAACCAGTATTTTACCAATCCTTATATTGAATATGAATGATTTTCTGCTAGCGGAACTAAGCAAAGTCGGTAGGCCCTTGACTTACTAATAGATTAAGAGCTTTTTTTAACAAATTTTGATTCGAATTTCAAATAAAGGATGATTTAGGATAATCTGTACTTTAGTTTTCATAATTTCGGTTTTTCAGTCTTTTTAAGTTATATTTTTTAAGAATCAGATAAAATAGGAGTAAAATGAAAAACGGTTTTTTATTAATTTTTGCACTTTTATTATTTGGAAACCACTTATCATCCGCACAGACCACTGCTGCCATTGTTGGTATAGAAAAATCAATAAAAGCCGATGGGAAATATGCTATTTTGGCCGGCAATTACAAACATTTTGAAGGGTCGGTAAGAACAGGCCTGAGAATGCGAAACGGGAATCCGGATCTTCAGTTTCAAATAGTGTTGATAGGAATGGTGGTGAAAGAAATAACCACTGACGAACATCTGCTGGCTTTGGTAGAAGACTGCAAAACTGCCGGAATACAAATAGTAATTTGTCAGAATGCCATGAAGGCTTTGAACGTTACGAAATCTGAGCTTCATCCGTATATAGAAACAACCTCCAGTGGTTTTCTGTATATGTTTGGTTTACAGGAGAATGGCTACAAAGTAATTACCTTATAATAACTTCATTTATTGGTGCGTAAAGCTGGAATTGTGGAGTAGTGAAAACTAAAATGGTAACTTTTACTATTTGATATAAAGGTTTCTATTCCGGTTTATTACCAGATTGCCATTAAATTTGGTAATGCCATACTTTGGAAATGATTCAAATAAGAGCTGTTTACAAATAACTTAACCACCATTTTTCCCGGTGGCTGCTTTTATAATTATCATACCATTTGCAAGCCGGGTACAAAATAAGAATTATACTTATCCAAATAAGGTAAACTATGGGAAGACTAAAACCAAAGCCTTTTAATTCGATTTCGACCTTGTTTTGTATCATTAATTCCCAGCCATGTCCTGTTAATTCTGCGG
>JAHEBN010000063.1 GCA_024645245.1 Jiulongibacter sp.
AGTAAATAATTTAAATTTTATTCAAATGAAAAATCTGTTTCTTCTACTGGTAGTTATTTTGACTTTGGGAGGTTTCAATACTAATGCCCAATCCAAAAAAAAACATAAAATTGTTTTTCAACTTGCCACTCAGGATGAAAAAGAGCAAGGCTCACTACCTCGACAAATTAATAATCTTTTGGAATATTGGCCCAAAGCCGAAATTGTAGTGGTGGTGCATAGTGCTGCTCTTGAATTTATGATGAAAGATAAAAGCATTGCCAAAGATGAGATTGAAAAATTGATGACCCAAGGTGTCAAGTTTGAAGTCTGCAGAAACACCATGAAACGTAAAAATGTAAGCGAAGATCAAATAATTTCCGGTGGGGAATTTGTTCCTGTAGGTATTGCAGAAATAGTAGAAAGACAAGAGAATGGTTATAGATATATAAAGGCAGGTTATTAAGTTCAAATTTTCATCAACCCTTAAAAATATGAATTCAAGAAGAAATTTTCTAAAAAATAGTGTTTTGGCAGGTATAGCAGGTACAGTTCCCCTTGAACTTCCCGCGACTCCTATCGATAATGCAGAAAAAGAAAAAGTAAATGGAGTAATTACCCTTTTGCAAAGCACAGATGTTCACTGTCAAATACATCCACATGATGAACTTTTCTTTGAAAATCAGAAATTAACATTTAGAAAAGCTGGCGGGTATGCACATATGTCAACACTTTTTAAAAAATTCAGAACGGAAAACCCGAACACGATTATTATTGACACTGGGGATATGTTTCAGGGAAGTGAACTATCGGATCATACGCGTGGTGAAGCCCTCACTCCTATTTTAAATAAACTCAACTACGATTTATATACACCAGGCAACTGGGAAGTGGTTTTTTATAAATCAAAAATGCAAAAATTGTTGGGTGCTTTGCATGCCCCCAAAGTATGTGCAAATATGTTTCATGATGCGGGTGATGGAAAAGCGGGCGAATTAATTTTCCAGCCCTATCAGATACTCTATAGATTGGGTATAAAAATAGGATTTTTAGGCTATACCGATCATTTGGTTCCCAATCGTCAGCCACCTGCTCTTAGTAAAGGGATAGTTTATAAAAAGCCAGAAGAAAATCTGGCAGAATTCGTCAAAATCCTGAAGGATCAGGAGCAATGTGATTTTATAATTATTTTATCGCATCTGGGGCTTTCTCAACAAATTGCACTAGCCAACCACCCTGATTGCGAGGGTGTAGATTATATTTTTGGCGGAGATACTCACGAGAGGGTAAGAAAACCAATCATTTGTAAACATGCCAAAGTGGTGGAACCGGGAGCCTTCGGCTCATTTGTGGGAAAACTAGATTTGAAAGTCTCAAATGGCAAAATTGAGTCGGAATCTTATGAATTGATCGAAGTTGATCCTAAAAAATACAAAGCTGATCCTGAAATGGTAGAATTAACGAAAAGACTGGAAAAACCTTTTCTGGCAGATTTAAATAAAGTTATTGGTGAAAGTACCTTACCCCTATACCGAAATTTCGTTGTAGAAAACACCATGGACACTCTGATTATCAATGCCTTAAAATGGAAAACCGGAGTTGATTTAGCTACTTCTAATGGATTCCGTTTTTGTCCTCCACGGGTACCAGATGAAGATGGTACCGTGAAAATAACCGAAAGTTTTCTTTACGACATGTTGCCCATTAATGCTCCCATACGGGTTGGGAAAATAAAAGGAAGCCTTATCAGACCCTGGATAGAAAGAGAATTGGAAAATGTATTTGCTAAAGATGCTTCGAAACGATTTGGAGGTTGGATTATAAAAGTGAAAGGCTTGGAAATAGAATTTGAGGCTTATGTACCGAAAGAAGAGAAATTAAAATTATTAACTGCAAATGGCGAAGAAATTGATGTTGAAAAATACTATACTATATGTGCTTGCGAAAGAGAAGGAGATCCTGAAGATGTTTTATGCCGTTTAAAAGGTGTGGAAGAAGCTCATACCTTATCTTACAACCTTCATGATGCCGTTAGGGATTATTTGGCTCAACATTCGCCTGTAACGCCTACTCCCGAAGGAAATATTAAAGTATTGGATGGCGACCAAAAAATGTTATCTCAGGTATGGGGTGTGGATTATAGTTTCTCTTAAATCTAATAATTAAAAAGTCTTTTTAATTCAATGTAACATACATCACAATTATTTATCTATCGGATAGCGAATTTTGTGATTCTCTGAATTTAATTACATTGAAAAAGTACTATTTAAAAATATTCATCTTGTTTTTTTTTATTAATACACTTTCTGCCCAAAAACAGGATAGTGTGAATACAATTGGAGATTTTTTCAGAAATGGTAAGGCAAATGGCAAGTCGAGAATTTATTATATGAATACTGACAATGAAAATCCTTTAACCGACTATCACGGTTTAGGCATTGGTGCGGGTATAGGATATAAAACACCTACCTTCAAGGGCCTTTCTGCCGGCATGAGTGGTTATTTTATTATAAATGCCTATTCTTCTGATTTTTCAGAACCTGATTCGATCACTCGCAATCCAAACCGATACGAATTGGGCCTTTTTGATGTAACTGACCCAACAAACAAGTCGAATTTATATCGATTGGAAGATCTATGGGTCAAATACGTATATAAAAAGTCAAAAATACTTTACGGCCAATTTACTCCTGATTTTTTATTCATTAATGCTCAGGATGGCCGAATGAGCCCAACACTTGTCAGGGGGTTAGATACTCGGTTTAAAACAAGTAGATTTGATTTCCGACTTTCCTGGTTAACGGCTTTTTCACCCAGATCTACAGTGAAATGGTATAAATCATCCGAATCTATTGGTATATATTCTTCTGGACTAGATGTTAATGGCAATCCATCTAAATATGCTGGAAATATCAATACAAAAGGAGTTTTACTTGCAGAAGTTAGCCTACCAATTGATAAAAAAATGCTTTCAGGCAAACTTGGCTCGATGACCGTCGCCCAACTTTTTCAAAACTGGTATGGAAACATTAATTTCAAAAAAGGTAATTGGAGTTCTGAAGTACTATTGATCAGACAGTATTCCTTAAAAAGTAATAATGAATTTTATATCACTCAAAATAATAAGGCCAATGTTTTTTCTACCCGTGTTTCGCGAAAAATAGAAAAATACAACTTAGATCTTAATTATACCAGAATAGGTAAAAATGGCCGATACCTGATGCCTCGGGAATGGGGACGAGACCCCTTTTATACTTTTTTACCAAGAGAAAGAAATGAGGGACTCGGTGATGTAAATGCTTTTAGTAGTAATCTAACATTTACTCCAAAACAAAACCTTAGCTTAAAAGCCTCGGCAGGAAGATATTATTTACCATCGACCAAAAATTTTACATTAAATAAATATGCTATGCCGTCATATGCACAATATAATCTGGAGATAGCACATGCATTTACGGGCTTTTTAAAAGGCTTGAATATAAAGGCCTTGTATGTGAGAAAAAATGCTTTAGATAGACAAATCGAAAACCCAAAACTAATTTTTAATAAAGTTAATCTTAACCTCTATAATCTAATTCTTAATTATTCATTTTAAATATCAAACTATATGTTGGAAATAATAAGTAAACCATGGCCCTGGTATGTGGCCGGACCCTTGATTGGTCTAATTGTACCTGCATTATTATTGGTTGGAAATAAATCTCTGGGGATTTCATCGTCTTTACGACATGTTTGTGCGGTATGTATGCCGGCAAATATTAAGTTCTTCAATTATGACTGGAGAAAGGAGATCTGGAATTTCTTTTTTGTAGCGGGTATTTTTCTGGGTGGATATTTTGCAACAACATTTTTAAATAATACCAATGCTTTGGTTATTTCCCCAAAAACAATAGAAGATCTTAAAACGCTTGGAATACAGGATTTTAATGGCTTGCTTCCTGAAGATTTGTTCGGGTACAGTAGTATTTTTTCTTTAAAGGGGCTGGTATTCCTTATTTTTGGTGGTTTGCTGGTTGGTTTTGGTACACGTTACGCCGGAGGCTGTACAAGTGGACACACAATTATGGGTCTATCAAACCTTCAATGGCCTTCTTTGGTAGCAACCTGCTGTTTTATGGCAGGTGGATTTTTCATGACACACTTATTATTTCCCTTAATTTTTAAATTATTTTAATTACATAGATCATGAATTTCGAATCAACAATCGCAGAAAAAGATAAAATAATGCAACTGCCAGATGCATGTGAAGCTCCAAACCTCCTCACTCAAAAAGAAAAACCGGTAGAAAATATAAAATATGCCATATTGGGCTTTTTATTCGGGTTAATTTTTGTAAAAGCCGAGATCATTTCCTGGTTCAGGATTCAGGAAATGTTTCGTTTACATAGTTTCCATATGTACGGAGTGATTGGAAGTGCAGTTCTCACCGGTGCAATTTCAGTTTACTTAATCAAAAGATTCAGCATAAAAACACTTTCAGGAGAATCAGTCATTTTGAAACCGAAAGAATTCAACATGGGTCAGGTTTATGGAGGTTTAATTTTTGGATTAGGCTGGGCCCTTACTGGAGCATGCCCTGGCCCCTTGTATGCACAAATTGGCTCTGGATTTTACGCTATAACTATAACCTTAGTTAGTGCTATTGCCGGTACTTGGCTTTACGGTTATTTTAAGGAAAAACTACCAAATTGATTAATTTTAGATATAATGAATCAAGCATGCCCAAAAGGCATGCTTTTTTTTTGAAAAATTATGAAAACAAAACCGTCATGTCAGTATTAAATCGGTAATAAACCTAAAGGATGTAACCTAAAACAGGTCTTCATTTCATTTTTCCCTTTGGTATTCTTTAATAATTCCTAAAATTCTTACATTAATTTTCTCAAGCCATGTAATTATCAGGCTTAAATTCATATTTTTCAAAAGTATGGGTAAGTTGATGTTAGTGAACGATAAAATATTATTTTTGGTTTTTATAAAAACCACTTAGTATATAGATATGATAGATTTAATAAAACAGCCCTGGCCCTGGTATGTAGCTGGTCCACTAATAGGCCTAACTGTCCCATTTCTACTAATTTTAGGAAATAAATCATTTGGTATCAGTAATTCCATGCGTCATATATGTGCCGCAGTTTTACCGGCTAAAATTCCATTTTTCCATTACGACTGGAAAAAAGAACAATGGATATTTTTCTTCATAGCTGGAATTATGGCTGGAGCTTTCATGGCAAGTAATTATATGAGCAACCATCAACCTGTAGATCTAAATCCAAAAACAATTTCAGATCTTACAGCTCTGGGAATTACGAATTTCAACGGTTTACTGCCTTCCGAAATTTTTGACATGAGTAATATTCTAAACGTACGTGGATTGATATTTTTTATCCTCGGTGGTTTTCTGGTAGGTTTCGGTACGAGATACGCAGGGGGATGTACTTCCGGCCATGCTATTATGGGCTTATCTAATCTGCAATGGCCATCTTTGGTCGCAACTTTAGCATTTATGGCAGGAGGTTTTTTTATGACCCACCTAATTTTTCCCTTTATTTTTAAATTATTCTGAATATGAAACATGAAAATATAACAGTTAAAGAAACAGCCAAATGGGAATATGAAAATATCCCCGGCAACAAATTACCTCATGAATTTACGAGATATGAAGACTTCAAAGCAAACTTTAAATACATTGCAGCAGGTGTACTATTCGGTACGGTACTTATAAAAAGTGAAGTGATTTCCTGGTTTAGAATTCAGGAAATGTTTCGTTTACAGAGTTTTCATATGTATGGAGTAATAGGTAGTGCCGTAATTACCGGTATAATATCCATTCAAATCCTTAAAAAATTAAATGTAAAAGCCTTAAATGGCGAATTGATTAGCATTCGACCGAAGGAATTTCAAAAAGGACAGATTATAGGTGGATTTATGTTTGGCTTAGGTTGGGCCATAACGGGAGCTTGCCCGGGTCCTATATATGCTCAAATTGGTGCTGGATTCACAACTACGATCATAACCCTTTTTTCTGCCATTTTAGGGGTTTGGATATATGGACGATTCCGACACAAATTACCGCATTAAAATTGTCAGAAATAGGATAGATATTTGAAAGCCGGTTTAAAATCACCGGCTTTTTAATTTTATTATTTTCAAGGCCTCAAAAAAGTACAATGAATTATTTGTTTAATAAAAAACACATGCATAATTTGAGGCCTAATAAACCCTATAATCTATTTAGATATGCTGACCACTGCTTTTGGTTTTCTGGCCTTTACTTTATTTGTTATTTTTTATTCCTGGTACAAATTAAAAAATGAAAACCTGAGTTCTGAAAAAGGTTATTTCCTGGCTGGAAAAAGTCTAACCGGACCTATAATAGCGGCTTCTATGTTACTTACCAATATTTCTACAGAACATTTGATAGGAATGAATGGAAATGCATACAAAAACGGGATAATAGTAATTGCCTGGGAGGTGACCTCTGCCATTGCCTTAGTAATTGCAGCTATCTATTTTATTCCTAAATATATTCGAATGGGTTTAACCACTATCCCTGAATACCTGGAAAATCGCTTTGATAGCCTTACAAGAACCCTTGTGGCTCTTTTTTTAATGGTTTCTTTTGTTGTTACATTATTGCCCATTGTGCTTTATACCGGTGCTATTAATATTGAAAGTATCTTCGACATATCTCAAAATTTCAATTTGACTAAAATTGAAGGACTTTGGATTACCGTAATAATTATTGGTGTCATTGGCTCTGTCTACGCCATTTTTGGTGGACTAAAAGCTGTTGCGTATTCAGATACATTAAATGGTATTGGTCTGTTTGCCGGTGGTTTACTAATACCTGCTATAGCATTATATCAAATTGGTGATGGACATATATTGGATGGATTAAGCAAGGTATACAATCACTCGCCGGAAAAATTTAATATAATTGGCAAGCCTGATTCGGTTTTACCCTTTTCTGTGCTGTTTACCGGATTAATGATCAATCAACTTTATTTCTGGGGAATGAATCAAACAATAATTCAAAGGGCATTTGGGGCAAAAAACCTTAAAGAAGCACAAAAAGGTCTAATATATACAGGTGTTTTAAAACTCTTAGTCCCCCTGATAATTGTTTTACCAGGTTTAATTGCCTATTACTATTATGGCGATGAGTTTTATACAAATCAGGACTTAATATACCCAAAGCTGGTCAAGAAAGTTTTGCCTGCAACTTTAACAGGCTTTTTCGCTGCTGTAATATTGGGTGCTGTTTTAAGTACTTTTAATTCAGTATTAAATTCAGCCAGCACTATATTTTGTTTTGATTTATATAAAAAGCATATAAATAAAAATGCCGGGGAGGGAAAAATGGTAAAAACAGGAAAATGGGTTGCCGTATTTCTTGCGGTATTTGCTATCATTGCCGCACCTTTGGTAGCCAATGCTCCGGAAGGTCTTTACCAACTTTTACAGCAGTTAAACGGCATATTTTTTATACCAATTGCTTCCATTTTATTTGCAGGTTTATTTGTTAAAAGTATTAATGCTAATGGGGCAAAAGCTGGTCTTGCATTTGGTTTGATTTTTTATTTATTAACAACATTTGTATTTGATACAGGCATTCATTTCGTTCATATTTGGGGTATAGAATTTGTTCTTGATTTTATCATTATGCTTTCCATATCAAAACTTTTACCATCCGATAAAGTTGTTGTTGATAGCATTGAAAATGAAAGTCTACCGTGGAAAAATGTAAAAATATATGGGCTGATTCTATGCCTTATTACTCTTCTAATATATTATTGGCTTTCCTGAAACGCTAATGTAACAACTATCACAATTACAGCCCGAAAATCATATTAGTTTTGTAACAGAATAAAACAAAATATGATAGAAATTCTTGGTTTTGCATTTGCAATCTTAATTGGTGTAAGTCTTGGCTTGATAGGTGGAGGAGGAAGTATACTTACCTTGCCTGTACTCGTATATTTATTGGGGATAAGTCCTATGCTAAGTACCGCTTATTCCTTATTTATTGTGGGAAGTACTTCACTGGTAGGATCTTTCACTTATATGAGAAAAAACCTGGTTAGCTATAAAACGGCCTTGATTTTTGCAATCCCATCGTTTATTGCTGTATACCTTACACGTAAATTTCTTATGCCTGCCCTGCCCGATACTTTTTTCACAATCGCAGGTATGGAGATTACAAAGAATATTGCCATAATGCTATTTTTTGGCTTTGTTATGCTGATGGCATCTTATTCGATGATTACCGATAAAAAACCGGAAGTTGAAGAAGAAAAAGAGCTAAAATATAATATTCCTTTAATCGCTCTGGAAGGGGCTGTAGTAGGAACATTAACGGGTATAGTGGGTGCCGGAGGTGGGTTTCTTATAATACCTGCTCTGGTTTTGCTGGTTCGCTTACCCATGAAAATGGCTGTAGGTACTTCTCTTTTGATTATTGCAGCCAAGTCTTTAGTAGGATTTTTGGGTGATTTATCAAATCAGGTCATCGATTGGAAATTCTTACTAACCTTCACTGCACTATCTATAGTTGGAATTTTCATTGGCTCATTTTTAACAAAATACATTCCTGGAGATAAATTGAAAAAATCATTTGGCTGGTTTGTATTGGCAATGGCCATTTATATTATTTTAAAAGAACTTGTATTGAAATAAACTTTTTATAATTATTCACTGTCTTAAATTAAACGTAATCAAAATATGAAAATCGAACAAATTTATACTGGTTGTCTGGCTCAAGGTGCTTATTACATTGAAAGTAATAATGAGGTGGCGATAATTGACCCTCTTCGAGAGGTTGAGCCATATATCTTGAAAGCAGAAAAAGAAGGCTCAAAAATAAAATATGTTTTTGAAACGCATTTTCATGCCGATTTTGTTTCAGGTCACATTGATCTGTCTCAAAAAACCGGGGCACCAATAATTTACGGTCCGAATGCTAAAACTGGTTTTGATGCCATAATTGCTACTGATAATCAGGAATTTAAACTTGGAGATGTCACCATTCGTGTTCTTCATACCCCAGGACATACAATGGAAAGCACTTGTTTTCTGTTGATTGATGAAAAAGGACAGGAAAAGGCTTTATTTAGTGGAGATACGCTATTTATTGGAGATGTGGGAAGACCCGATCTTGCTCAGAAATCGGATTTAACAGTGGATGATCTTGCAGGATTTCTATTTGATTCACTTAGGAAAAAGGTAATGACTTTACCAGACGACGTAGTGGTTTACCCGGCTCACGGAGCTGGTTCTGCCTGTGGCAAAAACATGAGTAAAGAAACGACTGATTTACTGGGCAACCAGAAAAAGTTCAACTATGCTCTTAGAGCGGATATGACCAAAGAAGAATTTATCAAAGAGGTAACTGATGGTTTGGCTCCACCACCTCAATACTTCCCTCAGAATGTAAAAATGAATAAAGAGGGTTACGAAAGTATTGATACAGTTTTGACACGTGGTGCTCAGGCTTTGTCCCCTATTGCTTTTGAAGCCGCAGCGAATGAAACAGGTGCAGTAGTTTTAGACACCCGAAACCCACAGGATTTTACTAAAGGATTTGTTCCGAACTCAATCAATATTGGCTTGAATGGTCAATTTGCACCATGGGTTGGTGCTTTAATACCTGACTTGAAACAAGAAATATTGCTAATTACAGAAGCCGGAAAAGAAGAAGAAACCGTTATTCGATTAGCCAGAGTTGGATATGATAATACACTGGGATATTTGAAAGGAGGATTTGAAGCATGGAAAAACTCTGGTGCAGAAGTTGAATCTATTGTATCAATCGAAGCAAGTCAATTGGCTGAGAATATGGAGAAAGGAAATGTGAATTTATTGGATGTTCGTCGACCTTCGGAATATATTTCGGAACACATTGATGGTGTTACCAATTTTCCGTTGGATTTCCTGAACGATCATATGGCAGAATTGGATCGCAGTAAAACATACACCGTACATTGTGCCGGTGGATACCGATCTATGATTGCTGCTTCTATCTTGAAATCAAGAGGTTTTGATGTAATTGATGTGAATGGAGGATTTGCGGCCATAAATAAATCCGGATTGTTTAAAGTCACGGATTATGTTTGTCCGAGCACTTTAAAATAGATCACTTTAATGGAATTTTAATTTCAATTACAGATTTCTTTTAATTGAGCTTAATACCTTGGTCAGGCAAATAGTAAAAATATTTCCTGACCTTTTTTTTAAAAGATGAAATTTATCAGGTGTTTTTAATAAGGATAATCCCTTGTTTTTATTTTTTGTATTTTACTAATTTTTTATACGCATTTTTTGAGATAATAAAATATTTTAATATTTTTTTTTATTTGATTTGCATATTTAACTTTCATTTGTTCTTTTAATTACGAAAATATAATTGAATTTTAAGAAATACATAGCCCAATTACTTTTCATATTGATGGCCTGCAATTTTGGCCAATCTTATGGGTTTTCTTTCAATTCGATCACTCCTTCCGATTTCTATGAATTTAAGGGCCTCGAAGACGATGAATTAAAGGACAAATTAATATTTAGAATAACAGAAACCGAAGAGTCAGAAGAAGAACACGATGATTCTGAAAATGTTCATTTTGACGGTAATCCGGATATTATTCCTTCTTTATTTCGTAATTCTAAATACCACTTCCACCTATACTTTGCCAAAATATTAACAACGTTTGAATTAGTTGCAGCAAACCCACTTTATATAAGATTCCTTAATCTCAGGAATTAGACACACCCTTCATTCTACTTCTGTTATAAACCGATTAAATTCTTTGTAATCAAAGAATTAGTTTCTTTTAAATATTTATTTTATCAATGGAATTAATAGAAAACTCCAAAGTTTTTGACTTGGATAAGACCATTCATAGGCTTAAGCATTACTTGCCAAGTCAAATGACTCTCAAAGACTTTGTACATCACAATACACTTCATCCTTTTCAAAGTCAAAAATTCTATGATGGCATTTTTCGTGCCTCAGAACTTTTTGGCTACAAGGTCACTCTCCAAATAAATGACTTTAGAAAGCTCTATGCATTAGGTCGAATAAAAGAAGAGGTAATAGATAGAATAGTAATTGATAGAAAAGGCCCTCATAACTCGAAAGAGATTGTCGAAAAGATGCTGTTTAAGTCTTACGATGAGCAAATTGTAGCCCGTACCGGACAATTTCGTAAACAATGGAAAAAGCAATATAAAATAGACCTTGATTCATTGGTTCATCCCTTGTTTTTCAGAATCCTATGTGCTTATCTGGACCAAGGTATATCATTATGGAATTTCCCAGAGCATGAAGGTGGATTTTATGAGAGTGTAAAACAATTAGAAAAAGAAAGCGGCTTTAGTTTTTTTGAAACAAAAAAGGTCAAAAAACTATTTCATGATGAGAATAAGAGCATTGCCGATCTCCTAAAAATGTTAGTTGGAGATGAGGCATATTTTGAACAATATCTTTTTGACATGTCTTTCAGCCATAGAGGTTGGAGTGGTATTGTGGCAGTTATCGATGAAAATCCTCAAGCTCTCTTGATTCGTAAGAAAATCACTTTAGCAGAAGTTATTCGTTTTGAATTACTGATGGAACTAGATCAGTTGTATTTGCAGCTTGGAAATCATTGGGAGCCTTTAGCCGTAAATTGTAATACTCCGGCGATAGAAATTCTAAGCCCTACACACTCAACAGAACTTCAGGAGATTTTAAGACTTTGGCAAGATGCATTTGAATGGAGTTACTATGATGATGTATTAAAAGGAATTAAAGCCAATAGACAAAGGTCTAAAACTGAAACGGAAACTTTTTTTCAGGCTATCTTTTGCATTGATGAGCGTGAATGCTCTATTCGAAGAAATCTGGAATTTGTGGCCCCGGAATGCGAAACTTTAGGGGCTCCAGGTTTTTTTGGGGTGGAATTCTACTTTAAGCAAATTGGAGCCAAATTCGGCGATAAACTTTGTCCTGCTCCAGTTACACCCAAATACCTGATTAAAGAATATGATGTAGAATATCATGCTCATACAGATAAAATGTATGATGAGGGCACCCACAGTCTAAATTTTTTAAAAAACCTCGGTCTGGGATTTTGGGCATTGCCAGAATTAGCCCTGTCTTTATTTAAACCCAAGATGAAGCCTTCTATTTCAGATGCTTTTGCACATATGACACATCGAAGTAAACTTACAATTGTAAACAAAAGCTTAGATGATATAGAAGATGGTCTTCAAATAGGTTACACAATTGCAGAATTAACCGATAGAGTTGAAAAATTTCTTCAAGGAATTGGACTCACTAAAAACTTCGCTCCATTGGTCTATATGGTGGCTCATGGAAGTAGTAGTGCCAATAACCCTCATCATGGAGCACATGACTGCGGAGCTTGTAGTGGTAGACCCGGTTTGACTAATGCAAGGGTTTTTGCTTATGCCGCTAATATGCCGGAAGTAAGATCGGAATTAAGTAAGAGAGGAATTCAAATTCCTGATTCTACTTTATTCATTGGTTCTATGCACGATACAGCTGCGGATACAATTGAATATTATTTCGAAAACGACTTGACAGGAAAATTCAAAAGTTTACATGAAGATTTCGTCAATAAATTTGAAGATGCACTGGATTTAAACGCCAAAGAACGTTCCAGACGTTTTGCCTCAATAGATACGAATCAAGCGATTAATAAAGTAAGAAAAGATATTCTTGATAGGTCTGTTTCTATTTTTGAGCCACGTCCGGAGTTAGGCCATGGAACAAATAGTCTCTGTATCGTTGGCAGGCGGTCTGTCACAAAGAATTTAATGCTTGACAGACGAGCTTTTCTAAATTCTTATGATTATCGAACAGATTTAGACGGCACCTTTCTGGCCAACGTAATGGCACCTATCGGGGTGGTTTGCGGTGGAATTAATCTGGAATATTACTTCTCGAGGGTAGATAATGTAAAATTGGGGTGTGGAACCAAATTACCGCATAATGTAATGGGGTTAATTGGAGTTTCAAACAGTTCGGATGGCGATCTTCGTCCCGGGCTACCCTGGCAAATGATTGAACCGCACGATCCGATTCGATTAATGGTGATTGTTGAACATTTCCCGGAAGTGGTTTTGAAAGTTATTCAATCTTCGGAAGCCATGTATGAATGGTACAAAAATGAGTGGGTCCACATCACCGCACTTCATCCGGAAACCGGCGAGTTTTATTATTATCAAGATGGTCATTTTAATCATTATCATGCCGATGTAGTGGAACTGGAAACTATAAGTGACCTGCAAAGTCTTTTTGAAAAAGCTCCTGAAATGATTACTAATCATATCACAGACGCCACTTTTGAAAATTTACCTATTTACCAAATCGAAAGTAACGTATCATGTCAATAATATTAATCAGTTTTCTTCTTATCCCATTTCTTACTTTTCTAGGTAGTCTACCATTCAAAAATCATCAGGAAAAAATTATTGCCGGAATTTCAAACAGCGGTTTGTTTTTACAAAGCATACTTAGTCTTGCACTTTTCGGATATTGGGCTTTTACAGGTTTTGGAAATCTGGAGCAATTCGTTTTTTCAATCTACAGCCATAAAGAATTTGATTTCGGTCTCATTCTTTATTATGATAAAGTTACTGCTGTTTTTAGTGTAGTTGCATCATTATTGATGTTTTTAGTAAGTGTTTTTAGCAAAACTTACATGCACAGAGAAAGTGGGTTTCAGCGATTTTACAATCACTTTCTATTTTTCAATGTTGGCCTTAATCTTTTGATATTTTCGGGAAATTTCGAGACCTTTTTTCTTGGATGGGAGATAATAGGAATCACCTCTTTTTTACTGATAGCATTTTACAGGGACCGCTATCTACCAATTAAAAATGGAATGAAAGTATTGTCCTTTTACCGAATTGGTGATGCAGCTTTAATAGGCGGAATTTGGTTTAGTCACCATTTATTTCAGGAAAATGTGATTTTTTCTAATTTCATTAACAAAAGCCTGGTTTTTAACGCTGCGACTCATATTCATCCATTGCAAGGTTTGATGATAGCAATGTTGTTTATCCTGGCAGCTGCCGTTAAATCTGCTCAATTTCCATTTTCAACGTGGCTCCCAAGAGCTTTCGAAGGGCCCACGGTTTCTTCGGCTATCTTTTATGGAGCCATTGCTGTTCATGTTGGTGTTTTTCTATTGCTTAGAACCTATCCCTTGTGGTATATGCTCATATTTCCAAAATATGCCATTATTGCCATGGGATTAATAAGTGCCATTTTAGGTACACTTATAGGAATGGTTCAACCAACGGCCAAAACACAGATCGCTTATTCTTCTATCGCCAATATTGGCCTTATCATGATTGAAATTGCATTAGGATGGCACGTTTTGGCATTGGTTCATTTCGCTGCAAACGCATTTCTCAGGACGTATCAATTGCTAAATTCTCCATCAGCAATGAGCTATCTGATTCACCTGCAATTCTTTGAATATGACCCAGGCAAACCTAAAAGATTTGCGTTTCTACCTGATAATATGAGAAACGCTCTTTATCTCTTATCTGTAAAGGAATGGGACTTGGATAAACTATGGTACACCTACCTATGGAGTCCGATGAAAAAGCTGGGCAAGTCATTGCATTTCTTCCGTCATCCCGCTTTAGTCGTGGTGTTGTTACTGGTTTTGCTCATAAACATTGCCCACTTTTTCATTTTTCCAATTCCTGAAGATTATACCTTGCTCTTTAATTCAGGATTTACTTCCCTTTTGGCACTTATAACTATCATGGTTGCCTGGACGGAGCGTAGATCGGCCTTAAGGGCCTGGTATTTTATTGGATTAAGTCAGCTTTTTTTCGTGTTTTCGATTATGCAACAGCATACTTTCGATATCGATCAAATAACGCTTTACTTAAGTGGCAGCGTTGGGGCGTTTATCGGTGGAATGATCTCCTTAAAAAGAATAATTTCAAAAGAAAACGGAATCAATTTGAATGAGTTTCATGGCCATATCTATGAACATCCCCGTTTAGCTCTTTTCTTTTTGATTTGTGCCTTAACTATTATTGGTTTCCCTATCTCTCCTACTTTTTTGGGATTTGATTTACTCTTTTCAGATATCGAAAACAATCACAAGCTTCTTTTACTTTTTAGCTCTGCTACCTTCATTATTCTGGAATACACCGCTATCAGAATTTATGCCAGGATCTTTTTAGGGCCACATCACAAAACTTACCATGAGGTTGCCCACAGGTCTTCTTAAAAAATTATCAATAAAGCAATTGTTTTAATTTATCAAAATAAAATAACGAATACTAAAATTATGAATACTGAAAATAAAAGACTAAAAATGCCTCTCGACGGACTGGCAGGTTTAAAAGAAAATTTTTCGACAGATGCCATTTCCGGATTTATTGTATTTCTTTTGGCGTTGCCGCTATCTTTAGGTATTGCTAAAGCCTCGGAATTTCCGCCCATAATGGGATTAGTTTCAGCAATAATAGGCGGTTTACTCGTGAGCTTTTTTATGGGCTCTCGATTGAGTATAAAAGGTCCGGCAGCTGGTTTAATTGTGATAGTCGCAGGTGCGGTCGCTGAGTTTGGTGGAGGGGAAACAGGTTGGCATCTTGCATTGGGTGCCATGGTATTTGCCGGACTTATACAAATTCTATTTGGTGTTTTTAAAATGGGGAAAATGGTTGATTTTTTCCCACTATCTGCAATTCATGGCATGTTGGCAGCTATTGGTTTGATTATTATTGCCAAGCAAATTCCAGTCTTACTGGATGTTGAGCCAAGCCTTACAAAAGGCCTTGGGCCATTTGGTTTATTAGCAGCTGTGCCTAAATTCATTCTCAATTTAGATCCAAAGGCCACTATGATCGGAGTGATAAGTTTATTAATAATGTTAGGCTGGCCCTATATTAAGAACAAAACTATCAAAATGATTCCCGCACCTCTAGTAGTTCTAATTATTGCTATTCCTGCCGAGCTTTATATGGACTTTCAACATACAGAACCTGCTTATGCCTTGGTGCATATTGGAAACCTGGCTGAAAATATAAAAATCAATGTAGATTTCTCCGGAATGGCACAAACAGGAATGTTTATCAAATATGTGATTATGTTTACGCTGGTAGGTTCTCTGGAATCACTTTTAACCGTAAAGGCGATAGACCTGTTAGATCCTTTTAAAAGAAAATCTGATGCAAATAAAGATATGATTGCTTTGGGCATAGGTAATACATTTGCAGCGGTTTTGGGTGGCCTTCCTATGATTTCGGAAGTGGCCCGTTCATCTGCAAACGTGAATAATGGAGCCAAAACACGTTGGGCTAATTTCTTCCATGGCTTTTTTATTCTGGCTTTCGTTTTATTAGCATCTCATCTTATTGAACTTATTCCGAATACTGCTCTGGCAGCAATGCTCATTACAGTAGGCATTAAACTAGCTCACCCTAAGGAGTTTATACAAACTTTCAAGATTGGCAAAGAACAATTAGCTATATTTTTAGTAACAATTTTCTTTACGCTATTTGAAGATTTATTAGTTGGTATAGCTGCTGGTGTTCTGCTTAAAATAATTATTCACCTGTTCAATGGCACACCAGTTTCTTCTCTTTTTAAAGCACCTACTCAGGTTTCTTTTGTTGGAGATGAATATTTAGTAGAAATTGACAAGTCGGCTATTTTTACCAATTATCTGGGAATTAAGAATAAACTTGATTCTATTCCTCCGGGATTTAATGTAACCATTGACTTGAAAAACACCAAATTGGTTGATCACTCCGTAATGGAAAACCTGCATCATTTCGAACATGATTACGAAGCAACTGGTGGTCATGTAAAAATCGTTGGTTTAGAAAATCACAAACCTGTTTCAAGCCACGGTTTGGCTGCACGAAAAAATATGAGTCCTTCAAAGGACTGAAAAAGTTTCTCATAACAGTTTAGTGGATAATAGTAGGGGCTGGAGCTTCCGGCCCCATACTTTTACTGCTAATAACTTTGTTATTTATTACTTGTTATTCTCTTAAATCACAAATTCCTTTTAGGCTTTTTGCAGGGTAAAAATTACGTTTATCTATGATAAAAATCATGAATTTCGTAGTATCAATAAACCAATTAGATATTTCAATTAAAAAATTAAATCAATGAAAAATACTAAGAATATAACTGTTGGCCTACTCTTTTTTTCATTAACTCTACTTGTGGGAAAAATAAAAGCTCAGGTTTTAAAAGATGGTAAATTGAGTCTTAATGAAGATGGCTCTCATTATATGAAGTTTACACTTCTCAATCAAATTTGGGTGAGAGGAATGGATTATAACCCGGGAACAACGGTCTTTGGATATGCTAAAGCCAAAGGAACAGATATTGGAATACGCAGGTATCGCGTTCAGTTTTACGGTCAATTGACAGACCGGGTATTTGTTTACAGCCAGTTTGGTGAGAATAACTTCAACCACATAGGCGATCGTAAGGCAGGTTTCTTTGTGCACGATGCCATAGGTGAATATGCATTGGATAAAAAGAAATTAAGTTTGGGAGCTGGTCTTACGGCTTGGGGTGGGCTTTCTCGTTTCTCCTCCCCTTCTGTAGGTTCTATTTTAGGTGTGGATGCCCCTTTATTTTTACAAAGCACCAATGATGTAACCGATCAGTTTTTACGAAAACTATCTATTTATGCAAAAGGTAAATTGGGTAAATTAGATTATCGCATTACTATGGCAGATCCAATGGCATTTCAAAAAGGAAGCGGATATACCGCTAATATTACGAAGCAATCTAATTTCTCATCAATGCCCGCAAAAAAACAATGGAATGCCTATTTCATGTATCAAATTAAAGACCAGGAGTCCAACCTGACTCCTTACATGGCTGGCACCTATCTGGGTAAGAAAAAAGTTTTTAATATAGGAGCCGGCTTGGTTTATCAACCTCAAGCCATGTGGCATCAGGGTGCCTCTGCTACCGATACAATTTCAACAAATATGCTACAACTCGCGGCTGATATATTTTATGATACTCCGGTTAATGATAATGGAGAAGCTATTAGTTTTTATGGAAATGCTACGCATTTTGATTTTGGTCCGAATTATATCCGAAATCTGGGAGCGATGAATCCAACAAACGGCAATAGTAATCCAGATATTCTTAACGGAGCCGGAAACAATTACCCGGCCTATGGCACAGGTACTGTTTTGTATGCACAAATGGGCTATAAGTTAAAAGACAATCTGATTGGAAAAACTACCTTAATGCCATACGCCTCTATTCAACATGCTAATTATGAGCGATTGAATGATCCGGTAAACTTTATTGATGCAGGTGTAAACTGGTTGTTATCAGGTCATATTTCGAAACTTACGGCCGCTTACCAAAGTCGACCGATTTATAATCTTGCAGGTGATAAAACAGATCGCAAAGGAGGCCTTTTAGTGCAATATCAGGTATATTTCAATTAATAATTTAGTGTTTAGGGTTATTTTATAGTGGTTTGATCAGGTAATCCCCGTTCTAATTAAGAGCGGGGATTCTTTATGCATTAAAATGTAGCTAGGCAGCCGTATAAAATAGAATGTCGGCATAAAAAGTTCGAAAATCCATGCTTGGAATGTGATTAAGCGGATACATAAATATTTAACTGTCCAAATATTTTGATTTAACGGTTTGCTCTTATATATTCGGGCACGATTTGCGATTAAGGAAGATATAATATTCTTCCGCTTCAAGGAATCACCTTATTTCCTTTCCTATTATAAGTAGACTATTATTTCTTCCACTACTAGGTTATCCAACTTTTGCCAGGCTGTTTTCATTTTATCACCTGAACCAATACCCTTAATAAACCAATGGAAGACATCATTTATGAGCTTTTTATTAATCGATTACAAGGCACCAATTATAAAAATGTAAGTATTGCATGTAGATATTCTTATTTTCAAAAACTACATAAGTACGAGTATATTAACAAAAATACCGCACTTACTTACATGTATAGTATTCAAAATGAGCTTTTAGAAGCTATTCAGGAATATGAAATAAAATACTGCTCTCAGATCGAACAATCCATAAATATTGATCAGGTAAAAAACCGTATAAAGGAAAGTAAAACTTCGCTCGAATTAAGTAAGGCAATCAAATTTGGGCTTGATTATACCAATGAAATAGCAAATTGAAGATCAAGTAAGTAATGCTGGATTATTTTATACAAAAAAGGCCGTTACATCTCTGCAACGGCCTTTTTTAAATTCCAAAAGTGAAGATTAATATCTCTTATTATATCCACCACCGCCGCCACCTGTGCTGCGTTCTCTATTTTCTCTTGGTTCTGCTTTCTTAACAACGATAGTACGTCCGTCAAGTTCAGTCTCGTTTAAAGCGTCTATCGCTTTCTTTGCTTGTTCGTCATTGGGCATTTCTACAAAACCAAATCCTTTAGATTTGCCTGTGTAGTTGTCCATAATAATTTTAGCTGAATCTACTGATCCGAATTCTTCAAAAGCTTCCTGTAGATCGGCGTCTTCAGTGTTGAAGCTTAATTTTGCAACAAAAATGTTCATTGAATAAAAAAAATAATTTGTAAAAAAAATGACGGATAAAACTATTCGGTGGGCTATAAAAACGTTTCGTGTAGAAAAATTTGGAGAGCTTGTTAAAACAAAAATACCCGATGTCGATACAAAGGTAACCCAATTAAATTAGTAATCACTTATTTACCAGTTTTTATTTGATAATAAGATGTTAACGGTGTTTAACAAAGAAGATTCTGCTTATTCAACAATACATAATTCGCTCTCTCTATCTCCAGAGATGGTCACAGAGATAATTTCTAACCCATTAAACATGGAAATACTTTATTTCAGAGTCAACACAAATCGTTGATAACGTGTTAACGAAGGGCTTCCATTATCATCTGCCTGAGCTATAATATGGATGGTTGAGCCAGATTGAGCATCTTTTGGGATTTCAACTAAAACCTGATTTTTATTCTGACTTAACTTAACATCCGCTTTACAAGTACCCACTTCTTTGTATTGCCAAAAACTTGTAGTTAATTCATTTTTATCCGGATCACTCGCCAAAACTTCCAAACGAACCGATTCTCCCGGCAAAACGGTTTGGTATCTTTCTACTTTAGCAACAATCACAGGTGGATGATTTGCCTTTTCGAATGATTTAACGCACCAATCTGCCCGTGAAGCAAAATCATTTTGTAAAGCTGCCAACCAGCGAACCTGGGCGAATGAAGCATCTAATGTATCGGTATAGGTATTAAATTCAGCAACGTGTGAATCATCCCAGCGTGCCGGTATGGTTTTAGATTCTTTGAGTCTACCTCCCCACCCTCCGTAATTTGGATTTTTCAAATTATCCAGACCCACATCTATCAGGTGTAAAAATGCCGGTGAGTCACCTTCAGAAAGAAAATCGTATTTTTCAAAACTACCCCACTGGCCATTCTTCATTTTTGAAGGGTCTCCATGAATATGCTCTTCATCTCCTGCTTGTTTTTGGCCATCGCCATAGCTGTAATACATTTTAGTAAGCGGCCCATGATTATTGATGATTTTTTCATCCATAAACTTTCCATCGAAATAAGTCTGCAGTGCTGGCGGAACGGCTTTTTTCCAATTATAGGCTAAAACACCGAACTGACGTGCATTGTAAAGCACGGTAATATCCGGCCAGTTTTTGCTTACGAAATTCTTCAAAGTGGCATCCTGATCCATAATTGTATAAATAATTGCTTTGGAAGAAACTCTTTTTTGCACTTCCTTCCATTCATCCGAATTTTCGTATTCTTCCTGAATCGATTTCAAAGCACGGGCAATGGTATTGGTACCACCCCAGGCTTGCAGGTATATTTGTGCCGGATTTCCATCCAATAGTTTTACTTTTATCCATTCAGAACCCTCTGTAATCTTATCCATTTCGCCCTCGAAATCAATATTACCCACTTTTATCAAATTTCTTAGCCGATCGGCAGTCGGGAAAGCAGATTCGTGCTTTATAAGATTAGGATGCACTTCTTCATAAGCTTTTAATAAATCCTGCATCCAGTTTACTCCCGGCCAACGGAGTTCTGGTCTGGGTTTGTTATAAATCATCTGTGTCATGGGCATTTCTGATGTAAATAAGGTACCTTTTGCATCGCCTTTATAATGCCACATAGAACTGCTATAAATGAGTCCTTCTATTTCAAATTCATTGGAATACAGCAACATACGAATAAAAGAATCTACATCGTCTATCTCGCCATCGGTAGTAATAATTGTTCTGGGTTTAGTTTCAGCTTTTTTGACATTTTCGAGCTGATTTGAACAACCATTTAAAAATAATGCCGAAAAAAACAGGTAAAGATATTTCATAGTTTCTTCTTTGATAATATTGTAAATTTAACGTAAATTATTTCATTCTAATCTTCCACTTCTACTATCACCCTCTTGTATCTTGTTAAAGCCGGTTCTCCATTATCTGTAACCGCCACAATAAAGTGCATTGTTCCAAGACGACCATATTTTTTAGGAACCTCGAAAGTGGCAATTGCCTTATCTGCATTTTCAATTTTTAGAGGGTCACCAGTCCGTGCAGTTGAAAGTGTAAACGTGCCCACTTCGCGATAGTAAAACCATTTGTAAGAAAGTGAATTTCCGTCTGGGTCGGTTGAGCCTTCTGCACTCAAGGTTATTTTATCGGCTGGCTTTGCCTTACTATATGTTTCGGTTTGAAGTTTTACCACAGGAGGGTGGTTTGCTTCAGCAAAAGGTTTGATGGACCAGTCCATACGTGCCTCAAAATCATTCTGGTAGGCTTCTCTCCATCTCCAAATGGTTTCTTTGTTGCCAGTGTGCCAGCTGCTGTCCATTCCAAAAACCTCGTCTTGGGCGTTGTTCCATAGTGGTCTTGTCTCCGGTTCTAAAAACCACTTTTCGGTTCGAGGTTGATAAAACTCATATCTGCCACCCCAACTCCCCCAGTCTGGGTGTTCTGAACTTCCCAAACCATTATTTATCAAATACATAAAGCTTGGAGAATCGCCCTCCATCAAAAACTTGGCGAAAGGATATTGTTTGCCCAAAGGTCCTTTGCTTCGGATATGGGTATCTAACCAAGGGTTATTTACAATTTCAAAATTTCCTCCAGGAAAACGTCCGTGAAATTTATCACCGCTTATGCCAGTCCAAGTGGCAGCGTGATAGCCTCCCAAAGCATGAAAACCTGGTGAAGCTATATAAAATAAATTTGGGAAAGTTTTGCGAATCCATGGGCCGCTATCATCTTGGTCAGAAATGGTATAAATTCTAAGTTTCGAAACAAATTTCTCAACTTCTTTTGGCTTACGTGTTTCTTTTACTTTCCAAAGTGCCTGTGCTAGGCAGTTTGGTCCTCCCCAAACCAACACCCAAACCGGGCGAGCATCTGTTTTGTCTACGGAAGAAATAATAAGTTCGGAACCCTCGGAGTCCATGCCTTTACCAACGGCATGCATACCGTAATCTGTTCGGCCTTCTTTTATAATAGAGAGCAAATAGTCTTTGGTAGGATATCCCGGTTCATGCAAAAGTAGATTGTCTCTCACTTCGCCATAAGCTCCTACTATCTCTTTCAGTCTCCATGTGGCTATTTTGTTTTTTTGATGAACAGATGTAGTTGCCACTAAGCCTTCCACATCAAACTGATTGGAATAAGTCAAAAATCTAACTGTTGACATGGCGTCGTCAGGTTCGTTTTCGATGTCGGTCAAAACGATTACTCTTGGTTTTTCTTGGGCAAGTAAATTGTTACTTTTCAAACCTAAGAATAGGGTAACTAAGAACAAAAAATGTGGTTGGGTAAATTTCATTTTATCTAAATTTTAAGCTGAGGCTTTCTTTTGGCAGAAAATCAATTCGGTAAAACTGTCACTATAACCCTCTTATATCGTGTCAATGCTGGCTCGCCCTTGTCAGTAAGCTTAAGTATAAAGTGCAAGGTCTCTGGTTTATCAACAACTGGAGCAGTT
>JAHEBN010000064.1 GCA_024645245.1 Jiulongibacter sp.
AATAGGTTTAAGATTCAGTTCATCTGAAAGTGAGGGTTTTTCCCAATTGGCCCATACCACCAATCCCGTAAAGCAGGTCAGCATAAAATATCCGCATATTTTTAGTAAAGTAACACTGAGATTTTTCATACTAGTAAATTTTCTGTTGTTTTGAATGCATTTACGGTTTGATAGATTTTTTGGATCATTCAGATGTAAAAAAAGTTGATTTTTTGAATAACGTATTTTTTTATGAGTCAGAATATTCCTTTAGCCGAACGTCTCAGGCCCCGAAATCTTGATGAGTATATTGGGCAAGAGCATATTTTAGGAATTGGGAAACCATTGCGTAAGGCACTTGATGCAAATCTGGTTCCTTCGATGATTCTTTGGGGACCACCAGGAGTAGGGAAAACAACTCTTGCTTTAATGTTGGCGGAGATTACTAAAAGGCAATTTTATGCCCTAAGTGCCATTAGTGCTGGGGTAAAAGATTTAAGGGAAATAATAAACAAACCATCCGGACTTTTTCCTCCCATTTTGTTTATTGACGAAATCCACCGATTTAATAAATCACAGCAAGACGCACTGCTGGCAGGTGTAGAAAAAGGAAATGTTACCCTAATTGGAGCCACCACAGAGAATCCCTCTTTTGAAGTGAATGCAGCTTTACTTTCACGTTGCCAGGTTTATGTTCTGGAATCATTCGGAGTAAAGGAAATGAATGAAATTTTAAATAGGGCCATAGTAAAAGATGTTATTTTAAAAGATCTAAGTATTAAAATTGAAAGTACCGATTCCTTATTCAGGATTTCAGGAGGGGATGGCAGAAAGCTGATAAATCTGCTTGAATTGGTTGTGAATGCCCAAATGGGCGAATCGGAGATAACAGTCGCTGATGAGGTAGTAGAGCAAATTGTGCAGAAAAACTTGGCTAGATATGATAAATCGGGTGAGCAGCACTACGATATCATTTCGGCATTTATTAAATCGATGCGTGGCTCGGATCCTAATGCAGCTTTGTATTGGATGGCTCGCATGATAGTGGCTGGTGAAGATCCCACTTTTATCGCAAGAAGAATGCTCATACTTGCATCGGAAGATATAGGTAATGCCAATCCCACGGCTTTGATTTTAGCAAACACTTGTATGGATGCCGTTCAGAAAATCGGGTATCCGGAGTGCCGGATTATACTTTCGCAAACAGCTATTTATCTTGCCAACTCTCCTAAAAGCAATGCCTCTTATGTAGCTATTGATAAAGCAATGAGCATTGCAGAGCAAACAGCCCATTTGCCTGTACCTATTGCCTTAAGAAATGCCCCTACTAAACTTATGAAGGAAATTGGATATGGAAAAAACTATAAATATTCCCATGATTTTGAAGGTAATTTTGCTAAACAAAATTTTATGCCGGATGAGCTTGAAGGACAGGTACTATTTGAACCGGGATTAAATCCGAAAGAAAACGAATGGAGAAAAAGACTGGCGTCTTTATGGGATAACTGGTATAAGTATTGATTTTTTTATTGTTTTATAAATCCCAGGGTAAAATCAAATTTCAAAATTGAGTCCAAATATAAGTTTACCAATGCAGTAGTAAACGGATCAAGCTTGGTTACGCTTTGCTCGAAACTTTTCAGTAATTCGGTTTTGCTGATATTTAATTCGAGCTGATTGGTAGTTAAGCTCACAATATTGAGGTATAAAGTAAGTTCTTGCTTTAATTGGGCGTCTGTATAGGTTAAGATAAAATTATCTCCTGATATTTTATACGTATTTGAAGAGTTTGAAGCACTCTTTTTTAAAGAATTGTCAACTAGGGAAATTTCGGCGTTTGTGGTGTAATTACCATTAGCGTCAAATTCAAAATAGATTTGTTCGGAGGATACATCTTTATTACTATCATCGATAGATTGATCTTTGAGCTCCACTTTGCTGCTTACATTGGTTAAATTCCATTTTCCCGAAAGTTGATTCATGGAAATATCTTCTGTCTTACTGCAAGCAATACTTATTATCGAAATCACAGTTATGAAGAAAAACTTTAGGGTAGGTCTCATATTTCTGTTTTTAAATTTTTTGCATAAATAATTCGAAATTTGCTTTGGATACCAAATTGGCATAATCTTCTAAAGTTTTTTTTACACCAGCTACAGAATTATTGGCAGAATCCCGAATGCTCAAGACATAATCGGCTTTATTCATTACCAATGATGGGTTTGGACCGTCAATATTACTAACTACAAAATGAAGGATTATATTTTGATCAATTACAGCATCATATATATTTATATCCAACCTTTCCTGATTATTTTGATCATTAAATGAGTACGTACCGGTAATAGTGTTTCCTTCACTTAGTAATATTTTGCTAAGTGCCAGATCAGTGTTTGTAGCAAAGCGATTATTTGAGTAGAATTGAAAATATAGTGGGTTGGTGCTGTTCAAGGTTTCATCGTAAGAAAGTTCATCAGCAGTAGAAGCTTTTATATTTGACTGAATTCGTACAATTTGCCACCTACCCAGCAAGGTATTTGCCTGAGGGTCAGTATGGAAACAAGAATTCAGGCCTAAGGATAAAAAAACAATGATTATTAATTTGCTTTTTTTCAAGAGATTAAATTTATTGATTCTCTTATTTTTTTATTTTGCTTTTCCACTCCTTGTTTTACAAATAATTCACCTAAAAAGCCGGCAAGAAAAAACTGTGAACCAATAATTATGGCTACCAATGCCAGAAAAAACAAAGGATTGTCTGTGACATTTCGGAAAGGTAAATTATTCCAGATATTTATCAATTTTTCTAATATAAGATAGATGGTAATAACCGCCCCAAGAAAAAAAGACAGAACGCCCAGGCCTCCGAAAAAATGCATAGGTCTTTGGCCAAATTTATTTATAAAAGTAATAGAAAGCAGATCTAAAAAGCCATTTATAAACCTATCCAGACCAAATTTTGTGGTCCCGTATTTTCTGGACTGATGCTGCACAACCTGCTCACCAATTTTTCCAAAGCCATTCCATTTGGCAATTACTGGTATGTACCTGTGCATTTCGCCATAAATACTTATATTTTTGACCACATCTTTGTGGTAAGCCTTTAATCCGCAATTGAAATCATGAAGTTCCAGATCTGAAATTCTTCGTGCAGCCCAGTTAAAGAGCTTGCTAGGTAAATTTTTCGATAAAACAGGGTCTTTTCTTTTCTTTTTCCAACCACTTATTAAATCATATCCTTCTTCGGAAATTTTACGATACAACTCCGGTATTTCTTCCGGATTGTCTTGTAAATCGGCATCCATTGTAATTATTACATCACCTGTAACCAAATCAAAGCCAGTTTGAAGAGCGGCAGTTTTGCCGTAATTTCTATTAAATCGCACACCTCTTACCTTGTTATCTTCAGAATTCAGATCTTGAATTACCTTCCACGATTTGTCTGTACTACCGTCATCAATAAATAAAATTTCATACGACAAGTTATGTTTGACAAGTGTTTGTTTGATCCAATTGTGAAGTTCTGGCAGAGATTCTTCCTCGTTCAGCAAAGGAATAAGCACGCTTATCTGAGGATTATTCATGGAATTATTTATTGGAAAGTTTTTATGTTAATGTCAAATTTAGAAAATTAAATAATAATCTTTAAGTAGTTCGGCGAATTCATTGGAATATTCATTAGAATTATTTTGACGAATACTTAATGTTACAAGTTCTGTTTCCAGAGGTACTCCGAATGCAAAAACTCCAATTTGCCGGAATACCGGACTCCCGTTCTTATTGTGTATATTTAAAATTTTCGTTTCATATAAATTATATGAATTCAAAAACGAGGCCAAAATCTGAAAGGATTCAGGAGGGAGCAGGATTATGGCTTTTCCGTTTTTTGTCAAAAGTTGTTCTATACTTCCTGCAAGGTCTTTAAAGCTAAGGCTTACGGTGTGCTTTGCTCTGTTTTTGTTTTCGTTGTTTGATTTAAGATGGTTTTCGTAGAATGGAGGATTGCTAATGACTAAGTCATATTTTTCACTTTTGTAATTTCTTATATCTGCATGATGTGCCTTGATTCTTTTTGAAAAAGGGCTGTTGCAGAAATTTAAAGATGCTTCTTCGAAAGCACTTTTATCGATTTCTATCGCATCTATTTGAGCTTTGGTTCTTTGGGCGATCATCAGGGTCAGCAGACCGGTTCCGGTACCGATGTCCAGAATTTTGTTAACCCCACTTACATCGGCCCATGCTCCTAGTATGCAGCTGTCAGTGCATACTTTCATGGTGTTTCGCTCCTGTAAAACCTGGAAGTGTTTGAATGTAAACATTATTTATTTACGACCGAAATCGGCCGGATTCTCACCCCAGCTTTCCGTTTCCCATTTTAAAATTGGATTACTGAAATTGTTTTGATTTAGCCAAGTTTCTGCCCTATTCAATAATTCAAAAAGCTCTGAATTACGTCCGGTTTTTTCCAGTTTCGTATTGGCTTTTTTCTTTTTTACCCAGCTAATTGCTGTTTTGGAGTCAGAATAAATGGGTAAATTGCTGTTATATTTCTTCAATAAGGCCAAAGCGTGCACCACTGCAAGAAACTCACCTATATTGTTTGTGCCATCTTGAAAAGGACCTTTTCGGAATAGAAGATTTCCATTGCTATAATCAAATCCTTGATATTCCATATCACCTGTTCTGGTGTTCCAAGCGGCATCGACCACCACGGATTCCTTTACAGGTTGACCTATGTTTCCGGTAATATGCTCTTTTTTTTCTTTAGATTTCTGAACGCCCTTTATTACAGCGTAATAATTCTTATTAAAAGCATCTAATGCTTCTAATTCATTTTCAAACGATTTGTACTTTGCATCAGGCCAGCCATCAATTTGGGATTTGCATGCTTCCCAATTGTCGTAAATTCCTTTATTACGCCCTTCCCATACTACATAGAATTTTTTCTTTTTTAATGCCATCAAACAGTCAGAATCTCTTGGGTACTGCAGGAATAAACTAAATCAAAGTTTGATTTAAGGTCATCTTCATTTATTTTAAATACACTAAAATCCACTTCGCCGGCATATTTTTTTCTTATTGTAGAAGTCTTATCTACCAAACTTTGTACGAAAGGATGACGAGCTTTTCCAACCAGACTTCCAAATTCCTGTATATCCGACTTATACATCAGGCTCATCGGTATACGGTAATAGCTGCCATTTTTGGCGAAGCAAATACTGGTGGGTTCATATTCAGCGGAAGCAGCATATTTGTTATATTTTACTTGTGCTTCCAGGTATTCTTCATTGTTTTCACCAAATACCACGGCTACTTTTTTTCGTTTTTGGCCGGAAGAATTTAACATGGTTTCATCCAATAATCTAAGTGTGTTGCGTAGTTTTTGTGTATGCTTACCGGTGGTAATTCTGGCTATTAAACTTTGACGTATTAAATAGGTGATTGCCTGGGTGATATTGAGCCCTATTTCAGCCATTTGCTTAAAAATGAGGCTGGTAGGTGACATGCCGGGTACTGTATTCGGATCGTGCATAATCACTTCATCATTCGGAGTAAGAAAACCATCTACTCTGCAAACCACTTGCATTCCTGTTATTTCAAATGCCAATAAGGCTTTTTGCTCTATTGTTTTCAGGTTTTGAATGTGGGTTTCTACCGGAATTCGTTTTTTCGTAACATTTGATTGATATTTTGATTTAAAATCAAAACTTTGAATCTCCCCATAAATTTCGGTAGGGGGTAATGCATAAGATTTCAAATTATCATCCTGTATTACGCCTATGGAAAACTCCTGACCTTCTATGAATTCTTCAATGAGTACAAAATCTTCGGAATGAGCTGATGCAACAGTTGCCAAATCCGAGTTTCTGAAACACTCATCCAGCTTTTTATGTAAATCGGCCGGATGATAAATAATCTCTTTTTCAAAACTCACCGGGAATCCAATACCTTCGTTGAGGTTTGACATCTTCTCCAGGTTATTTTTTTTCTGTCGTGAACTTAATTTAATCCAATCTTTTTTAGTAATTGTAGTTTCAAAAAAGCACTGGGACATGCATTTTGTGAATTCTTCCAAACTGCGTTTTTTGACAATTGCCACCCCGATTGAAGATCCCTGATGCGGTGCCTTAACCACAAATGGGAATCCAATTTTATGGATAAGTTCTGAAAATAGTCCGGACTTGTCGGCAGTATCCCATTCATTTTTCGAAATGGTGAAAGATTTTTTTTCTTGCCCTGTACCCAGATTAAGTAGTTTATTTTGAAAGGCTTTGTTAATTCCAATTGCTGACCCCAGAATTCCCGGACCCATATAAGGAATGCCAAGCCACTCCATTAATCCTTGTATGTTTCCATCTTCAGCATAGGGTCCGTGAAGGATATTGAATGCAAAATCAATACTTTCGGCCAATTTTTCCGTTTTGATTTGCTTCCCAATTTTATATATAAGTTTATAGAGCTGGGTTTCGTTTAGTTCACCAAGGGATTCAATGTATACCCGGTACCCTCGATTCAGATTTTTGGATGGATAAAAATCCCTGATCGATGACTCATACAACAAGATGGGGTCTATAAGAATAAAGTTGCCCAGACTATCGACAAAAATAAGCACCGGCTCAAAAAGGCTTTTGTCGATATGTTCATAGGCGGTTTTACCGCCTTTAAACGAAATCTCTCTTTCTCGCGATTGGCCACCGAAAATGATTCCTACTTTGAGTTTCCGACTCATGGATGTAGCGAAAGTGCTTTATTAGAAGGTTAAATATGAATGCAAGTTAATAAAAAAGCCTTTTGCAGGTACAAAAGGCTCATTTTTTAGCAATAAAATATTTTTACTTATTCGGCTAAAGTCAAATTAATTGCCTCAACGGCACTTATTTCAGGTACTGCTTTCATTATAGCTTCTTCTAAACCGGCTTTGAAAGTCATAGTTGACATGGGGCAGCTGCCACAGGCTCCTGTAAACTCCAGTTTTACTACTTTTTCATCTGTAATTTCAACCACATTCACATTACCTCCATCTGCAACCAGATAGGGACGTACACTATCTAAAGCTGCTTCAACCCTTTGATTTAATTGATTCATCCTGTTTAAAGTCCTGTTTAGTACTTACAAATTTACTTTCGAGATTCTGCTTTTCCTAATCAACTTACCACTACCCGTTCTGTTTCTGGTGAATTGGCATTTCTGATAGCAACTTGTTGTGCTAATGCCGATGCTACCTGATCGAATATTTCGGAGATAATATTATTTTTTTCCATTGTTGCCGGACGGCCACTATCTCCACCTTCCCGAATACCTTGCACCAATGGGATTTCTCCGAGGAATGGTACTCCGCTCTTTTCTGCCATTTGTTTACCACCGCCTTCTCCAAATAAATAGTATTTATTGGCAGGCAGTTCCAGTGGTGTGAAATAGGCCATATTTTCTACAATACCCAATATCGGAACATTGATTTGGGGTTGACGAAACATTGCCATTCCTTTGGAAGCATCTGCAAGTGCTACTTTTTGGGGTGTAGTGACTACCACAGCTCCGGTTACAGGAACGGTTTGCACCAACGAAAGATGAATATCGCTGGTTCCCGGTGGTAAATCAATCAACAAATAATCAAGGTCACCCCAATCCACATCACCCAGAAATTGTCTTAAGGCCTGACTGGCCATTGGGCCACGCCAAACCACTGCCGAATCAGCAGGTGTCAGAAAACCAATGGAAATCATTTTAATTCCGTATTGATGAATAGGGGAGATTTTATTCTTTCCATCCTGATTTGATATCAATGGCTGCAAATCTTCGGCTCCAAACATGAGTGGGATAGATGGCCCGTAAATATCGGCATCCAGAATACCTACTTTTGCACCACTTTCTTTCAAGGCTATTGCAAGATTGGCTGTAACCGTGGACTTACCCACACCACCTTTCCCTGATGAAATAGCTATGATATTTTTAACACCTGGAAGTTGAGGATTGGCATTTCTTATAGAGGTTACTTCTGCATGCATTTTGATGCTCACGTCAATATTTTTGCCCAATTCGGCATGTATTGCATCCAAACATCTTTGCTTTATCAATTCCTTTAAAGGGCAGGCTGGGGTGGTTAATAGTACTGTAAAACTTACGTTATTGCCATCGATAGAAATGTCTTTAATCATTCCCAATGTCACTAAATCTTTTTTCAAGTCCGGCTCTTCTACTTTACCAAGAGCTTTTAAAATGTCATTCTCTGTAATACCCACTTGTTTGTTTTTGATTTGAAAAGAGAACAAGTAGTTCCCTTTTTAAGTTTTGTTCTTTTATTAAATAAGGCTAAGTTTTTTATGTATATCACCAATTTCTTTTGAAAAATCGACCTTTTCCATGTAGGATTCCATAAAAATTAACAATTTCCGAAGTAACTCCTGATGAGCTTTGCTGTTTGGATTAAAAGCCTGATGCTTGATTCTATTTTGAATGGAGTCCATATCTTTCAAAAATTTATTAAGTTCTTTTGTTTCTATAGCCTCTATAAATTTTTTTACAATGTATTGCTCTGCCATTTTGCTCGGGTGAATTAAATCACTTTCGTAAAAACGGTAATCTCTCAATTCGTCAATCATTATTTCATAGGAAGGGAAATAATACAAGTTTTCCTGAACGCTGCAAATAGCATGTGCCAATATAATTAGGCTTGATTTACTTAAATTATTATTGCTTAACCCATCTTTGATATGCCTTACCGGACTTACGGTCAGAATTATTTTAATTTCCGGATTTGCCTTTAAAAGTTCGGAATGAAAAGATGTAAATGCCTTTTGCATTTCTTCAATGCCAAGTATTCTTTTTTCAAAATCATTTCCATCTCTTTTATGGCAATTGGCTACAGTTCTGCCATTTAGGTCATAAACCCAGGCAGTGCCAAATGTAATGACAAGCAACTGCGACTTAAGTAAAAATTCTCCGCACGCATTTTGAATTTGATAGTATTTATCTTTTACTTCTTCTTTACTAAAACCACGAATATCAGAATGCAAATCATGATGAAACCAGATTTCATCATGAACATAAAAATTGTCCGGATCTAACTCTTTTCTTGTTAAAACATCGGATAGTAATCTGAATAGAGAAATAGGATTATAAATATTCCCAAAGGGATTGGCAATACAATTGATTTTATTCCTTATTAAAAAATTTCCTAATACATCTGAAAAACAAGAGCCAATGGTCAGGATCCTGTCGTAGAAATTGAGCCCGAAAGGGAATTTAACGGGCTCTAATTCTGTAAACAATTTCATTTTTTTACCTGCTTAATGCGATTCCCGATTTACAATATTTCCTGAACCACCTTCCAGAAAATCAAGATCAGCACCTTCATGTGCTTGATTTACATGCTCAATGTACAGTTTGGCATAACCACGTTTATATCCTAAATCAAGTGGTTTCCAGTTGGCTTTACGCTGGGCCAGCTCTTCATCACTTACTAAAAGCTCAATTTTACGTGAGGGTACATCACAGGAAATTAAGTCTCCGTTTTGCACCAAAGCCAGCGGACTTCCTAAGGCAGATTCCGGCGAAGCATGCAGGAAAACTGTTCCGTACGCTGTGCCACTCATTCTACCATCCGAAATGCGAATCATGTCTAAAATTCCTTTTTCTAGTACTTTTTTGGGTAATGCCATATTTCCCACTTCGGGCATTCCAGGATATCCTTTAGGACCTACATTTTTTAATACCATAATACACGATTCATCTATATCCAGTTCCGGATCGTCAATTCTGGCATGATAATCTTCAATGGTTTCAAACACTACCGCACGGCCGGTATGTACGAGCAATTCGGGTGTAGACGCCGACACTTTAATTACCGCACCATCGGTGCAAAGATTTCCTTTTACTACAGCAATACCAGCTTCTGCAATTAAAGGATCTGAAATCGGCCTTATCACATCCTGATTCCAGTTTCTTGCTTTTGCTGAATTTTCAACAATGTTTTTTCCGTTTACAGATATCGGAGTTTTATTCAGGTGCTCCGCCAATTCTTTTATTACGACCTGTAATCCACCAGCATAGTAATAGTCTTCCATCAAATATTTACCCGAAGGCATAAGATTAACCAGTAGGGGTATTCTGGAGCCCAAAGTGTCGAAATCTTCTAAATTAAGGTCAATTCCAACTCGTTTTGCAATCGCAAGCAGGTGCAAAATAAAATTCGTGGATCCACCCACAGCTGAATTAACTTTAATTGCATTCTCAAATGCTCCTTTGGTTAAAACTTTAGAAATTGTCAGGTTTTCTTTTACCATTTCTACCGCACGCATACCTGTCATGTGGGCATTCATTTTTTTGCGTGAATCTGCCGCCGGAATTGCTGAAACACCCGGCAAGGTTAAACCAAGTGCTTCCACCATAGTGGCCATTGTAGATGCTGTACCCATAGTATTGCAGTGTCCAATACTCCGGCTCATACATGCTTCAGCTTCTTCGAATTCTTCGAGGGTCATGTTTCCACGTTTTACTTCGGCATCAAATTTCCAAACATCGGTTCCTGATCCCAGATCTTTACCTCTGAATTTTCCATTGAGCATGGGTCCACCGGAAAGCACGATTGTAGGCAGGTCAACGCTCGCTGCACCCATTACCAGAGATGGGGTTGTTTTGTCACATCCGGTTAGTAATACAATGGCGTCAAAAGGGTTACCCCTTATGCTTTCCTCTACAGTCATAGCGGCCAGGTTTCGGTACAACATCGCTGTAGGCCTGATAATGGTTTCGCCTAAAGACATAACCGGGAATTCCAATGGGAATCCGCCTGCCTCATAGACACCATTTTTAACAAATTGAGCTAATTCCCTGAAATGCCCGTTACACGGTGTTACTTCCGACCAGGTATTGCAAATTCCAATTACTGGTTTACCCTTAAATTGATGGGCCGGATATCCCTGATTTTTGATCCAACTGCGATAAATAAATCCGTCTTTTCCCTCTTTTCCGAACCACTGTTGACTTCTTAGCTTTTGATTATCAATTTCTGACATTAATTTCTGAATTAGATGGTTGATATATTAAGGGCTAAATATAGTCAAATCCCTCTTTTTTTCGTTCTTTTGCAAATTAAAACAATATTCCAAAGAGAACGAATGAAATTATTTGATCAATACAACGAAGTAATTAATGATGATGTAATCGATCGAATTACGGCCTTATCAGATGAATCCAACGGAGACGGGAAAAAGGCTTTCAGGGCAATATACCTTACTATGGTTGCTGGTCTCGTACGCAGGAGTACCAGTAATATGAGTACTAATATGCTTATTAGTCAATTAAAGAAAAGTGCCGCAATTCCTCTTCTTAATGATTTTGATATTTCTAAAGACACGCTGGATAAGAAAAAAACTCAGGCTTTTATTGATTTAGGTAATAAAAATATTTCACAGGTTTTCCCCGCCGTAAAAAGTCCTCTGTTAAGTTTGGTGACTACTTATGCCGGCACTGGTAAAAAGGAAACCATGAACTATACCGGTTTTGTAACCAACATGCTTGTTCAGTTTTTATTGAAAAATATTGATTTAGAAAAACTGCGGGTTGAAAATTTCTCAGATTTTCTGAAATCACATCATGAAGCACTATTCAGAGATTCTCCTCAGGACTTACTCGATAAGATGATTCCTGCTTTGGGAATGCATGAATTGCGAAAGATGAAAGTTTCATTTTCAAAAAAGGACGAAAGTTCTGATAATACAAATTCCGATGCTGACGAATTAGATGGCGATTCCGAAGAAGGCTTTGGATTTAACAAAAGGTACCTATGGCTCGCCCTTGGCATTTTAGGTATATTGGCTGTGGCTTACTTAATTTATCAGAATAAAGATAGTATTTTAAGTGAAGATGAACCTTCTGTAGGCACGGTATATGAAGATAATTCAACGATAATTGCTGCTTTAGATAGCAATGTTGTTGCTGACTCTACTTTGATTAATCCCTCAACAAAACCGGAATCTGACTTTGACCAATTTGCCAAGCTGGCAACAGATTCTACTAAATTAACATCCGCAAACTCAGAAGTTAATCTGCCCTCTTTAAAGTTTGATAAAGGTAGTACTGAATTCAAACCTGAAAAATCGGATCTTATCAATCAATTGGTGGATTTGATGAAACAAAATCAAAATCTTCAAATTCAGATTATTGGATGTGATTCCGGAAATGATTCTCAAGTAGCTTTAAAAAGAGCATTTAATTTAAAAAGAAGCCTTCAAGGTAAAGGTATTTCTTCTATAAGAATTGATGCAATTTCTAACAATTCAGGCGTTGATAATATAAAAATCAGAATAGTGTCTAAATAACTATTAAACTATTGTAGACAAATTAGGTATGAAATAAAAGTGAGTATCATCAGCTGATTTGTACTTTTCACGATTTAATGTATAATAAAAGGCTCCTTTTTTTGAGAAGCCTTTTTGCTTTTCATCCAGTTTGCTAATTAGTCCAGATGCATTTATTTTCCTGCTAAAATTCCGTTTATCAAATTTGGTGTCAAAAATGGCTTCATAAAGAGTCTGTAGTTGCGGAAGTGTAAACTTATCGGGTAAAAGCTCGAAACCTACCGGGTGAAATGCAGCTTTGTTTCTTAAACGATGTATGGCATGACTTATCATAGTCCCGTGGTCAAAAAGAAGTTCAGGGAGCTCATGCAATGAAAACCAACTTGCCTGAAAACTATCAGAAATTTTCTGTTCGTAATCTGCCACATTTATTAAAGCGAAATAAGTGACCGATACGGTACGTTCCACGGGATCTCTCTTAGGGTCACCATACACAGATAAATTTTCAAGATATATATCATCAAGCCCTGTGAGTTCTTTCAGAACCCGATTTGCAGCCTCGTCCAGGTTTTCATTGGCCTGAAGCCATCCCCCCATAAGTGACCAGACATCCTTATCCGGCTCAATTCCTCTTTTTACTAAAAGTATTTTAAGCGATTCACCATCGAAACCAAAAATTATGGAGTCAAGTGCTACCAGGCATTTTGTTTGCTGGGTATATTGGTTTAACATGGAATGTGGCAAAACTTAAAAAAGGGTTTAGTTTATGATAGACTTGAAACTTACATTTTGCAATTTTACATTTAAACCGAATAAAAAACAATTTTGTGACCAAGCAGCTGGAAGTCAAAAATCTAAATTACGCAATTGGCGGAAGACAAATTTTGAATAATTTATCATTAAATGTTTTTCCCAATCACGTTCTTGCGATTTTAGGGAGGAGTGGTTCAGGTAAATCTACTTTATTGAAAATTATTGCCGGTTTATTACAGCCTGAGTCTGGTTTGGTGAAACTAGATGATGAAAAAGTAAAAATGCCAAATGAACAACTCATTGCCGGTCATCCAAAAATAAAAATAGTACGACAGGATAATCCACTATTTCCCAATATTAGCCTGAAAGAAAATATTGAATATGAATTGCGTTTTTACGATGAAAAATATAGAGACCAAAGGGTTGGGTATTTGATTAAAATTAGTGGTTTAGAAAAAGTGGCGGGCCAATTACCACGTGAAGTAAGTGAAGGGGAGCAACAAAGAGCGGTAATTGCCAAAAGTCTGGCAGATGAACCGAAATTGCTTTTGCTGGATGAACCCTTCAGTAATTTGGATGCTGGTAATAAAGCCCGACTAAAGGCTGAAATTCAGAGTGTAATAGTGGCTGAAAATATGTCTTGTATATTTGTTACACACGATGTGAACGATGTGTTCGGTATGGCCGATAGTTTAGCCATTTTAAAAGAAGGTAAGATTATCAGAAATGGCGACCCAAAAGAATTGTTTCAATTTCCTGCATCTGAGTATGAAGCAGGTCTGATGGGTGCGTATAATAAATTAACCCGGGAAGAAATGATCAATCTATATCCAAGATTTAAAGGCTCGAAAAAGAAATATATTTTTAAACCCGAATTAATAAAAATTAGTGAAAGCGGCTTATTGAATGGGGAAGTGATTTCGTGTAATTTCAAAGGCTTTTTTTATGAAATAGGCGTAAAAAATGAATTTGTGAATCTTATTATTTACGATCGAATGATTTATCACATTGGTTCATCTTTAAAATTTGACTTGCCTATTCAAGATAATTAATCGCTAATCGAATAAGTTTAGGGTTGAAAAACCATAATTTCCGGTAGATTTCTTCCGTATCCATCATAATCTAAGCCATAACCCACTACAAAATCGGGTTCAATACTAAATCCCACATAATCCGGGGAAATATCAATAACCGCTGCGGCTGGCTTATAGAGTAAAGTCATAATTTTTATAGATGCGGGATTTTTTTCTTTTACCAATGGTATTATTGTAGAAAGTGTTTGACCGGTATCAACAATATCTTCTAAAATTATCAGATGCCTGCCTTTAATCTCTTCATTAAGTCCAATGAGTTCCTGAGGTTTACCCTCTGATTTCATTTTGGCGTAACTTCTGACTTTAATAAAACTGATTTGTGCCGTGATATCCAGAGATTTAAATAAATCAGCAGCAAAAATAAATGAGCCATTGAGTATTGCCAAAAACAAAGGATTCAGTTCCCGGTATTCGGTATTTATTTCTCCGGCCAGTTCTGTAATTCGCTTGTTTATAGATTCTTTTGATATCAGACGTACAAAGTTTTTATCTTTGATCGTTTTCATAATGTTTTAATTCTTGCCCAAATAAAGAAAAAAAAGCTTTCCGAAATAATTTGAGCAGAATAATACTGAAATTTGTTATTGAATTTAAACCGGGGCTCATGCCTTTTTATGATAAAAAGTGTTTTTTCGTTTGTTCTTTTGCTTAGTGTATTTTCACTAAATGCTCAATTGTTTTCTTTTCTGACAGGTGGTGATAAACCTGAAGTACCCCGCGATCTACTGCTTGACAGGGCTATACAAATCGAAACCACAGCAGCCATAAATAATATGTATAATTTCAATTTTCAGGCTGCTGAACGTGAATTTAAATGGCTTTTGGTTAAATATCCTGATCATCCGATTGGGTACTTTATGCTAGGTCTTTGTGATTGGTGGAAAATTGTACCGGATACCAAAGTAAGGCAGTACGATAGCAGGATGGAAAAGTATATGGATGAAACAATCGACAAAGCTGAAGAGATATATGACAATGATAAATCAAATAAGGAAGCCGCTTTTTTTATGTCTGCCGCATATGCATTTAAGGGTAGGCTTCATGCAGAGAGAGAACAATGGACAAAAGCAGCTTGGGATGGGAAGCAAGCCATGAAATACCTTGACAAAAGCAGGGGAGATGAGCACATGAATCCGGAATTACTTATCGGCGATGGTTTATATAATTTTTATTCCAAATGGATACATGAGAATTATAAATCCTTACGTCCACTTCTTACTTTTTTCAAAAAAGGAGATAAAAAACTTGGAGTGGTGCAGCTGGAAAATGTCTCAAATAATGCTTTTTACACCCGAATGGAGGCTCGTTATTTTTTGGTTCAGATCTACTCCATGGACAATCAATTAGTAAAAGCATTGACTATGTCGAGAATGATGCATAATATGTATCCCGACAATCCTTTTTTTCATCGATATGCCGCCAGGTCTGCTTTTGCTTTAGGAAGATTAGAAGAGGCTTCAAAATATGCCATGGAATTATTGGATAATATTAGTGCTAATAAATATGGATATGGCAATAATGATGGTCGGTATGGAGCATATATACTAGCCTATTATAATCAGAATTACAAAAGGAATTTTGAAACTGCAAAGTTCTATTATGTAAAATGTATTGAATTCGCCAAAAATAATGATTCGGAAGATTCCGGATATTACCTGGGTTCTGAGTTAGCCTTAGGTAAAATGGCTGAAGAAGAAAAGGACTACCTGACAGCAGCCCAAAAGTACAAGTTGGTTCTTGAAAATGCCGAAAAGAAATCTTCAGTTTATAAAGAGGCTAAAGATCGTATATTGGTTTTAAAACAGACCTTGAAAGACATAAAGAAAAAGAAATAGTCCTGAATTTAGATTTTTCAGGACATATTATTATTTAAACCTCCTATGGAACAGGAAGTACTTTGTTGTCTTTAAATGTAGATAAAATAACCATTGTTTGGGTACTGGCCACTACTTCGATTTCATTGATGGTGTCCATTATCAATTGCTGATACGACGTTATATCTTTAGCGATTACTTTCAAAAGGAAATCACAACTACCCGTTACATGATGACATTCAATGATTTCGGGCACCTTATTAATTACGTTGGCAAACGTCTCAATTATTGATTTTTTGTGACCCTGAAGTGTTACTTGCACAAAGGTTAAAACCCCAAGTCCTACTTTTTCCCGGTTTAATTGGGCATGATAACTTTCAATTATTCCGGATTGTTCCAATTTTTTTACTCTCTCCAGCGTTGGTGCCGGAGAAAGACCTACTTCCTTAGAAAGTTGGGCGTTGGTGATTTTTCCGTTGGCCTGAAGTTTTTCTAATAGCTTGTGGTCTATTGCGTCGAGTTTGATGATGGCCATGCTTTAATGTTGGTTATAATCAGAATTATATTTGGCACAAAGCTAATATTAAAGATTTTAGTTTTAAAGATAATTATATAAAATTCTTTTAAATTTTATAAAATGCCTAATATTAAGACTAATTAGTAATCTTAGAATTTACAATAATTCCTTAGAAGGATCCCAAAAATGTGTTTGAAAATCTTGAATCTGATCCTTTATTATTTTCAAACCTTCGGATTCAAGTTTATTTTGCATGGCATCGGGGCTTTCAAAAAACATTTTACCGGTAAGAAGGCCGTTTCTGTTTACAACCCGATGTGCTGGAATAGTGCTATCTCCATGACTGGCGTTCATAGCCCAGCCCACCATACGGGCCCCTCTTTTTCCACCTAAATAAGCCGCGATTGCACCATAACTGCTTACTTTACCAGCAGGAATTAGTTTTACCACGTCGTAGATATCATCAAATTTATTCTCCTTCGATTTCATCGCATAATTGTTTGTACCAGTCATCTCCATAGGCCCTGATAAGTGGAGTTTTGAGGAATTTATATACCGGAACGCTCAATTGCTCGCCCAGATCACAAGCCGGAGAGCAGATGCTCCATTGATCATAATTCAAGGCGTGATAATTTTCGTATTTTGTGATCCTTATAGGATACAAGTGGCAGGAGATTGGTTTTTGAAAATCAATTACCCCGGTATTAAAAGCTGCTTCTATCCCACATTTTAGAATACCCTTTGTATCATAAATTGCATAAGCACATTCACGATCGTTGATGGTGGTTGTAGAATAATCTCCTTCAAAATCTACGATATATTTGCCCTGTTTTTCAATAGCTTGAATTCCGGCTTCACTCAAGAATGGTTTAATTTTGTCGTATAAATCATCCAGTACGGTAAGTTCTGAATCCTCCAGTGGTGCACCTAAATCACCCTCAACACAACATGCACCCTTACATTTGTCCAGATTGCAGACAAAAAACTTTTCCTTTACATCATCGCTAATACAGGTGTCGTCTATTAAGATCATAAAAAAAGCAGCTGCGGAAATTCAGCTGCTCAAAATTACAAAAAGAAATCAAGGCTTAACGTATTTCCAGTATTCTTCCTGCCTGAATTTCGTTATCCCGGATATTATTCCATGCCTTAAGTTCTGTTACGCTCACACCATATTTTTTAGATATAGAAAAAAGTGTTTCCCCTTTTTTTATAACATGAGTGCGTGACACACCGGATTTTGTTGATTCAATAGCTGCCTTAGCAGCGTCTGATTCAATTAAAATCTTTTGGCCTACATAAATATTATTATTTTTAAGATTATTCCATCGAATAATTTCTACGGTACTAACATTGTATTTTTTAGAAATAGAAAATACCGTTTCGCCGGAAGTAACGGTATGAGTTTGTGTTTTTGATGTTTTAGCAGGTGTATTAATAACAACCGGGTTATCCGGTTCTTTTTTCTGAGCAAGTACTTTTTCGACATCACTAGATGGCACCATGCTGCTTTTGGTTACTTTTAAATTTTGACCAGATTTTAACACATCATTTGTGCCCATATTATTCATGTTCCTTAGTTGGGCGACAGTTAGGTCATAGTTTTTTGCTATCGAAAATAGGGTTTCTCCCTTTTTAACTTTATGAATTGCCGTTTCAGTTATTTTTGTTTTGGCAGGTGTACTGTTATTTTTCGGAGCAGATGGTGTTGTTTTTATTTCCGGAGATGAACTACTTTTCACAGTTGCAACTTCATTATCTCTAATTTCAACTTTTCTTTTCTCGGTTGGCTGGGTTTTAAACTCTGGCTCTCTTGTTTTCTCAACTTCCGGTTTAACTACTGGTTTGGTACTTACTACCGGGTCTTTAAATTCCGGTTCTATTTTGGCCGGCTCTTTTATTTCGGGTTCTTTTCTGGTTTCGTAATTTTCTCTTACTGGAACACTTGGCTGAGGGGTAGGTTGCTCAATTACTTCCTGAATTATTTCAACAGGTTTGTTCTTAGGCCTTCTTTTTTGCATCCAAACTACACGGCCGGGTTGAAGTCGTTGCACATTATCCATACGATTTTTATGAAGTAATTCTTTAAGTGTTACTCCATACATTTGGGAGATATCCCACATTGTTTGCTGGCCTGAAGCTGTATGAAAAGCTACTTTTGCTTTTTTAGCCTTTTTTTGCAAATAATAAACCTGTCCTGTTTTTATGAGGTCTCTATCGCTCAGGTCATTTATTTTCAAAAAAGTGGTAAGGTTAATTTTTGCTTTAGCAGCTACCTGTGCAGCTTCATCACCCGGTTGTGCCAGTATTCCCTTTTTATTATTTATCTCATAATATACGGGGTCGCTATCGGAAGTACTGACCATTGTAACTCTTTTTAATTCCGGAAAACCCAGGTCTGTTCTAACCAAATCTCTTCTTTTGGCAATTTTTGATTCCAATTCGTCTACATCTTCTAATCTGGCCGGAATTAATACTATGTAATCCTTTTCTGCAGGAATTGCAGCCGCATATAACCAACTATTGTATTTTCTAAGTTCAGCTATATCGGTTGTTAATTCAACAGCTATTTCTGCCAAAGACTTTGATCTTGTAGGATATAATACGAATTTTCTTGGTGAATTTCGAAGCCTGTTTAGTCGATGTTCAAATGCAATTCGATTGGCTAGAGCTCGGATAAGGTATTCCGGCGTATTTTTATCGAAAGTTATTTCGCTTGCGTATGACCAGTTTTCTGGTATCATTTTAGCTGCTCCGGTAGCTCCTTGATTATAAGAATATATGGTACTTATCCAATTCTTAAATATCAAATTATTTCTTTTAAGATAAAGAGATGCCGCACGTGTAGAGGCTATAATATATTTTCTTTCGTCGATATCATTATCTATTCGCAGACCCATTTCTTTACCGGTTGCTTCTTTAAACTGCCAAAAGCCAACAGCCGAAGAAGTAGATAAGGCATCGGGTAGTAAAGAGCTTTCCATAATTGCCAGGTATTTTAAATCTTCGGGAATATCTTCCTGGTCAAGAATATCTTCAATAATAGGGAAATACCATTGCATCCGCTCTAATTTTTCATCTAAGAAAGAATTAGGAGGAGTTAGTAGTCCGTTTATCTCATTGTTTACAGCTTGCCGGGCATTTTCATCCAGATTAATTATAACATTGGCAAATTCAATTTTAATTGGAGCTTCCGGAATGCTTAATTCAAGCTGGGCAAACATCGAGCTAACCTTCAGTGTAATCAGGAGAGTTAAATACTTTTTCATTATCATTCTAATTTACGGGAAATAAACAGTCCATCCCGGACTGGTAAAAGCACTTTTTGGGTTCTGTAATCTTCTTTTAGTTTCGAGTTGAATTCACGTAAATACCTGGTTGTTTTGTCTTGTGCTTTGGGTTCAATCACCTTACCGTCCCAGAGTACATTATCACAAATTATCAAGCCGTTAGGTTTTACTTTGTCGAAAACCTGATCGTAATATAAATCGTAACTTAGTTTATCAGCATCAATAAATACCAGATCAAATTGAAAAGGAAGATCCGGAATTATTGCCGAAGCTTGTCCTATTTTAATTTCAATTTTATCTTGCATCTGAGCTAAAATCACGTTTTGCTTAATTCTTGATTCAAGTTCGGCATTTGCTTCAATTGTGATTAATTTTCCTCCTGGAATCAAGGCTTCGGCCATACATATAGCTGAATATCCGGTATAGGTGCCTATCTCCAGAATATATTCGGGCTTACATAAGTGTGCTAAAAGCGACAAAAAGCGGCCTTGGAAGTTGCCTGAGAGCATTCTTGGGGATAATACATGAGCATAGGTGTCTCTTGCAATCCTGCTTAATGCTGGTGGTTCTTCATCGGTGTGATCGGCACAGTAAGTCTCTATATATTTGTCTATCAGGTTCATTGGGGCAAATACTGAACAAAGAAAAATAATTTTACAGTATATTCCAAAATTTTAGATATAATAAAAAATTCAGAAAAGATTGAAAAAAATGAAAATGCACTTTTCCTATTTAATACTTTTAAGAAAGAATAGAGTAATTGAAAGAATACCAGAGTTTTGGAGCTATTAAATATTTTGGATTGTAATTTGCATTGTATTTGAAATAATAATTTTAAACATTTCTAGTATAATTGACACTATGCAGGAAAGACATAAGGATCGTAAGAGATATTTTAATGAGCAGGTTTTTACTACTGAAAAGTATGTTATTCCGTATATAAAAGCCGACGTTGCTTTGAGTAGCACAACACGTATATTGGAAATAGGATGTGGAGAGGGAGGAAACATGTTACCATTTTTAAATGCAGGATGTGAAGTAACGGGGGTTGATTTAAATGAAAAACAGCTAGAACTTGCTCAAGAATTTTTATCCGGGCAAGTGGATTCAAAGAGAATTCATCTGCTGTTTAAAGATATATACTTAGTGGATCCGTCGACTTTGGGTCTGTTTGACCTGATTATTATGCGGGATGTAATCGAGCATATACATAATCAGGAAAAATTTATGAATTATGTAAAAATATTTTTAAAGCCAGAAGGGAAAATTTTCTTCGGTTTTCCACCCTGGAGAATGCCATTTGGTGGCCATCAACAAATTTGTAATTCCATAATTTTATCGAAAACACCTTATTTCCATCTATTGCCAGCACCACTCTATAGGTTTGTTTTAAAGCTTTTTGGAGAGGCAAATGGCACAGTTGAGGCCTTACTTGAAATTAAAAATACCGGAATTTCGATAGCCCGTTTTGAAAAGATACTTAGGCAGGAAAAATTCAGGACAATTAAGAAAACCCAATATTTTATTAATCCCAATTACGAGATCAAGTTCGGTTTAAAACCTAAACACATAAACCCCCTTGTAGGTCAGCTGCCCTTTTTTAAAGATTTTTTTATCACATGTTGTTATTTCCTGGTTGGTAAAAATGACAATTAAGATCAAGGGTTTGGAATAAGTTTTTATTTTTGTAAATGGATGAAAAATCGCCTGTCCGGATAAATAAATATTTAAGTGAAGTGGGTTATTGCTCCCGCAGAAAGGCAGATGAATTAATAGAACAGGGAAAGGTAAAAATTAATGGTGTAATCCCGGAAATGGGCACCAAGGTTATACCAGGAGATGTTGTAACAGTGAATGGGAAACTTATAACTGAGCCTGAAGAAGAGTTTATTTATATCGCATTTAATAAACCCGTAGGAATTGTATGCACCACAGATACCCGCGTTGAAAAAGATAATATAATCGACTACATAAACCATCCTAAACGAATTTTCCCGATTGGCAGACTCGATAAACCGAGTGAAGGTTTGATTTTCTTGACTAATGATGGTGATATAGTTAATAAAATTTTAAGAGCACGAAATAATCACGAAAAGGAATATATTGTAACGGTAGATAAACCCATAAGTAATGATTTTTTAGTAAAAATGCGTTCCGGTGTTCCTATTTTAGATACTGTAACCAGAAAATGTAAGGTAGAGCAGGTTAATAAATATGTATTTAAGATTATTCTTACACAAGGATTAAACCGTCAAATCAGACGGATGTGTGATTATCTGGATTACAAAGTAGTAAAATTGAAGAGAATTCGAATTATGAATATTCAATTAGATGTTCCTTTAGGAAAATGGCGTTATTTAAGTACCAAAGAAGTTATACAGATAAATCAACTTGCTGAAAATTCTCATAAAAGCCAGGAATAACATAGAATTTCAAACTAATTTCAAATAAAAAAATAAAGATATGGCCGCAAACATATTTATTGGAATGATAGCCTTGTTGCATTTATATTTTTTATACCTGGAAATGTTTGCCTGGGAAACCCGGGGCCCAAAGGTATTTAAAAATTTTCCTAAAGAACTTTTTCCTCAAACTAAAACTCTTGCAGCGAATCAGGGTTTGTACAATGGATTTTTATCTGCTGGATTAATATGGACTTTTTTTATTTCAAATCCGATTTGGCGTGAAAACGTCAGCTTGTTTTTCCTTTCTTGTATAGCTCTTGCCGGAATTTACGGTGCTTTGACGGCGGATAAAAAAATATTTTTTATCCAGGCCTTCCCTGCTCTGATTGCTATGGGCTTATTATTTCTATATCATTAATTTATTGGTAAGTTTTGAAAGATTTTATTGAAGACAAAAAGTTTAAAGGAGAAGACTTTACTATAAAGGCCTTTGGAAAGGGTGAATATGAATATTGCATATTTGAAAAATGTAACTTTTCCGAAGTTCATCTGACCTTAAGTATATTCAGCGAATGTATTTTCCTGGACTGTAATTTTAGTATGACCAAAGTAAATAATACAGCTTTTAAAAATGTAAAATTTGAAAGTTGTAAATTATTAGGTGTCAATTTCTGGGAGTGCAATCCTTTTTTACTGGATTTGGATTTTAAAAATTGTCAGCTTGATCTTGCTTCTTTTTATCGGTTAAAATTG
>JAHEBN010000219.1 GCA_024645245.1 Jiulongibacter sp.
GTCGGCACGGCCCAGCTTGGTGAGGCGGCTTTTTATCCAGCTTTTCATCTCGTTTTTCCACCAGAAAAAATACTTGTTCTGGTTTTGTTTTTCTTCCCTGGTTTTTACCGTTTTTACCGGCTGCAGGGTATACGGATGCACGCCCGAGTAATAGATCACCGTGGCTACGGTCATGGGCGTAGGGGTGAAGTCCTGCACCTGCTCCAGCTTAAAGCCCATGTCTTTGGTTTCGGCAGCCAGATTGGCCATGTCGGCTTCTTCGCAGCCGGGGTGCGAACTGATAAAGTAGGGGATAAGAGGCTGTTTCAGGTTGTGCTTAGCCTGTATTTTGTCGTATTTATCTTTAAACTTACGGAAATACTTAAACGAAGGCTTCCGCATCACCCGCAAGGTGGCGTCGCTCGTGTGCTCGGGGGCTACTTTCAGTCTGCCGGATACGTGCCGGGTAACCAGCTGCTCCATGTATTCGTCGTGATTGCCGTCCTGGTTGTTTTTGTTGAAATCATCCACCAGCAAATCGTAGCGTATGCCCGAGCCCACAAAAGCCTTTTTTACCTCCGGGTGCTCGTCCACTTTCTTATAAATGCTGGTAAGTGGCTTGTGCGAGGTATCGAGGTTCGAACAGATAACGGGGTGTATGCAGCTGGGAGCCTGGCAACGGGCACATATGGCCTCGTCTTTGCCTTTCATGCGGTACATATTGGCCGATGGCCCTCCGATGTCGGATATATAGCCTTTAAACTCGGGGTGTTTGGCCAGTTCGTCCACTTCCCTCATGATCGATTCTTCGGATCGCGAAGCAATAAACTTACCCTGGTGTGCCGATATGGTACAGAAACTACAGCCACCAAAGCACCCGCGGTGCATGTTGATGCTGAATTTGATCATTTCGTAGGCCGGTATGGGTCCGCGTTTATTGTATTTCGGATGCGGCATGCGGGTATAGGGTAAATCAAATGATTTGTCCATTTCCTGCTCATCCATGGTTACAAAAGGCGGGTTGATCACGAGAGTTTGTTTTCCCACTTTCTGCACGATGCGATTGGCCTGCCATTTATTCGATTCTACTTCTACAATCTTAAAATTGGAGGCGTATTTTATCTTGTCTTTCAGGCAATCTTCGTGGCTGGAGAGCGATACGGTGTTCCAGTCTCTATAAGCCTTTACTTCATCGAGGGTGTTTTCGAGAAAAGAAGTCTGATTTACATCTTTTATGGTATCCAGCGGCACGCCTTTTTTCACCAGTTTCAGTATTTCGCGAAGCGGCTGCTCGCCCATGCCGTATACCAGCATATCGGCACCCGAATCTACGAGTATGGAGGGAAAAAGCTTATCGGCCCAGTAATCGTAATGCGTTACCCTACGTAGCGAGGCTTCTATACCGCCTATAAGCACCGGCACATCGGGGTAGAGCTCTTTTAATATTTTGGTGTAAACCGTGGTGGCATAATCGGGGCGGAAACCTGCCTCACCGCCTGGTGTATAGCTGTCGTTGGATCGTAGTCTTTTATTGGCCGTATAGTGATTCACCATGGAGTCCATGCAGCCGGCTGTTACACCGAAAAAGTACTTGGGCTTGCCCAGTTTTTTAAAATCGCGGAGGTCGTCTTTCCAGTTGGGTTGAGCAATTATGGCCACTCTAAAGCCCTCGCTTTCAATTATTCGCCCGATTACAGCTGTACCAAAAGACGGATGATCCACATAGGCATCCCCCGAAACCAGAATCACATCCACCTCTTCCCAGCCACGCATTTCCACTTCTTTTTTGGTAATGGGCAGCCAGTGTGTAATCGGTCTTTCTTTAACAGTAATCATAAAGTGAATAATTTGAGGCAAAGTTCGGCAAATCTTATGACAAAACTGCGGGGAAGGCCAAATGGTTCTGAAAAACCAGGTAAATGCAGACTTAAAAAGCATTCGAATTAGGTAGCACATGGGAAAATTACCGGAATACAGTATATTCTGGCTTTCTGGATTTACAGATATTTGTAAGAAAAGCCAGATGAAAATTGTTTACATTTTACTCTTTATCTTTTGCGGGAATTACCTGTTTGCAGCCACCAAAGTCTGGGATGGCGGAGCGAGCACATCCAACTGGGAAGACGCAAATAATTGGTCGGACAATACCCTTCCTACTTCCCTCGACAGCGTGATTATTAAGAATGAATCGGTAGAAATTTCAACGGTACAAAACATCAAAAGTTTAAGACTGGAAGACGGAGCCTCGGCTATACTCACCATCAATAAAACCGGGATTCTAATTGTAGCCGGCGGAGCGGGAACAGGCATGCACCCAGGTTATTGTTCCAGCCAATGTCCTTGCTATTTTGCTTGCAGGTTTTAAAGTAAGGGTGCATAGTTTAGAAACAGAACCCGCGGCAGTTTTAGATTTTACGGCAGGAGCTGTTTTTGAAACTGATATCAATAAATAGAAAATAATAAATATCGATTTTTAAAAGGCTCCCTTTTAAAACAAGAGTATAGTCGAAAATGAAATAAAACCAGGTGACAAATGTCATAGATCAATAGGCACAAGTTCCCGAAATTGCTTCAAAAAAAAAATGAGTTCTCCTACATAGTTTTTGGAATAGTAGCCTTGCATTTTGTACTGGAAATCGGGTATCTGATTTATAAAATTTCTACTGCCAAGCCTTCTAAAGAACATCCGGATGAGGCTTCTGAATAATATTTAAAAATCAAACTTTAAATCCCAATACCCGGAAAGTTTTGGAATAGATTCTATTTTACCCGGCTGAGTTTCAGATCCTGAAAATCGAAACTGAAATCAATATCGGGGGAGATACCTTTCATTTTTATGCCCGTTGCTTTTCCGTTTTCGTCCAGTGTAAAACTGGCAAAAGCATCGCAATCCATGTCGTCGTATTGCCATTTTATGGCAAAAGTATTGGCCTGATAAAAATGCATTTTGCCGTTTAGTTTGGGTGATTTTTTGGAAACAAACCAAAGCTCATTTTCTTTAGAGCTAATTTCTACTTCACCAAACCAAGGGTCGTTGTAAGTACCTGTAAATGAATTGTTTGATGGGGAAGTTTTTTTGTTCAATTCTACGGTTTTCCACACGGCATTTACTACCGAATCCACTTCGCTTGCCGAATGATCGAGCCGGTCTTTTGCCCAGCTTACCCAATCGGTGGTTTCGGCTCCTATAAGCACATCTTTTATGCTGCGGGTTATGCTTGCATAAGCGAGACCGCCGGGATCGCAGTTGGTCAACACAATAATACCTGCATTCAATTCCGGAATCAGGGTGATGTAAGAAAGCATGCCGGGTAAGCCACCGGTGTGTTCAATGACGGTATAGCCTTTTTGATCACCTAGAAAGAATCCCAGCCCATATCCATAATAGTGGCTATGGTATTTTCCATTTCCAATGGCCGAAAAACCGATATTGGTATGGATACGCCAAAGCATATCGTGATTGTCTTTCGAAATCAGGGTTTTGCCTTCTCCGTATTTTCCTTCTTTCAGGTGCATATTTACCCATTTGGCAAGCTCGTTTACGCAGGAATAGATGCCTCCTGCGGCACCGAGTGTGCCGTCTTTTTTGGTATAAGTACCAAACTCAATCATTTTACCCTCCTTGATTCTGTGCGGCATAGCCACATTTTTGTCTGATTTTATATTTTGGAAAATACCTACGGTGCGATTCATTTCCAGCGGCCTCATTATTTCGGTTTCTACAAATTGATCCCAGGGTTTTCCGCTTACTCTTTTAATTACTTCGCCGGCTACCACATAGAGCAGGTTGTCGTAGTCGTATTTGGTTCTGAAATCAGAAACGGGTGTTTGGTATTGAAAGCTTTTCAATACATCATCAATGCTGTATTCTCCGCCATCGGGGAAAAACATGAGATCGCCCGCACCCAGTCCTAGGCCACTACGGTGAGTTAGTAAGTCAACTATGGTAAAATTGGCCGTGACGTAAGGCGAGTACATCTTAAATTCGGGAATATAATCCACCACTTTGTCGTTCCATTTGAGCAAACCGCGGTCAACCAGAATGCCCAGAGAGGTAGTGGTAAAAGCCTTACTGTTAGATGCTATGGCAAATAAAGTGTTTTCATCCACCTTTCTGTTGGTATTTAAAGATGCCAAACCATAACCTTTTTGGTGAATGATTTGGCCGTCTTTCACCACAGCCATTGCCAGCCCGGCATGCGGCATAGTGCTCATAGAGGCATTCACCACCGAGTCGATGAAAGTGGAAGAGGGTATTTTTTGAGCCTGAGCAAAACAAGAAATAAAGAGTAATATTAGAACTAATTTTTTCATAGTAGTTTCTTTGGTATTCAAATATAAGTATGATAGTCCCGAATTTTAGTAATTATCTAATTTTGAAACAACTTAATTTGCTTTTTTTGAGGCTTAGTTTATTTAAGTAGTTTTTCCTGATAATGAAGAATTCACCATTATCGTTAACTTTTATTTCTTGGGAAAAACATAGTTTTGCTGAGCCCATTCGTGCCATTTGGCATCCATTTCTTTCAGTAGTTTTACATTTTCGCTGGCAATGTCATTTCGCTCTGTTCGGTCATTTTTTAAGTCAAAAAGCTGCCATTCGGTATCGTTTATTTTTTTTATTGCTTTATAGTCTCCTTTCCGCACCGCACAATAATCCTGATGTTCCCAAAAAAGGTATTCTCTTTTGGCCGGTTTCCTACCATTTAATATAGGCAGCAGACTTTTACCCGCCATGGGGTAAATACTTGATTCACCATGAAAAGTCAAGGGGTATTTGGCTCCTGAAACCTCCACCAGCGTAGGCATCAGATCTATCAGATGGCCTATTTCGTTGGTGAATTTACCCGTGTTTTTTATGTGCTCGGGATAATGCACAATCATGGGAGTGGCTATTCCGCCTTCATAAGGTTTTACCTTGTATTCGAAAAAAGGCGTATTTGAGGCATTTGCCCAGCCAATACCGTAAGATACGGCTCCACTAAAATCCGGGTCATTAATCAGGCTCGCATCCTTGCTGCCCAATTCATCGTAATTTTCAGCACAAGCACCGTTGTCAGCCAAAAAAACAATCATGGTATTATCTAACTTTCCGGAAGTTTCCAGGTAATCCAAAACTTTACCTACATTATAATCCACGGCATACACCTGAGCTGCGTAAACAGCCATGCGATAGGCTACAGCATCTTGCTCTGCTACACTCAGGTTTTTCCAGGCTCTTACCCGGCTGTCTCGCTCGGAAAAGCCCCAGTTTTTATCTATCAAACCCATTTCTATTTGTCGCCCGAGTCGGTTTTTCCTGATTTCATCCCAACCAACTGCATACAGGTTTTTGAAATTCTCAATATCCTCTGATTTAGCCTGAAGTGGCCAGTGAGGTGCATTATAGGCCAGGTATAAAAAGAAAGGATTTTCGTCTTTTTGCTCTTTTATAAATTTTAGTCCGTAGTCCGTAAAGGCATCCGTTGTGTAATAGTTTGGATCCTCAGGTGCTGCCAGTTTGGTGTTATCCAGCCAGAGCCCGCGGCCACCTTTTGGTTTTAAATAGCTGGTGGCTCCTGCCAAAATGCCATAATAATGATCAAAACCTCGCTGCATTGGCCACTTTTCTTTTTCATTCATGCCCACATGCCATTTACCTGTCATGTAGGTATGGTAACCATTGGTTTTTAAAACTTCGGCCAGGGTTACGCAATTTCTATTTAAAAACCCCTGATATCCGGGTGTTCCCCAATGCATAGCATCTGGACTTTCCGGGTCTTCGGCCATTAGGCCAATTCCCACTTTATGAGGATATTGCCCTGTAAGCAGGCTGGCACGGGTCGGGCAGCACCTTCCGGTATTGTAAAACTGTTTAAAACGCAGTCCATTTTTGGCTAACTTATCAATATTTGGTGTTGGAATTTCCCCG
>JAHEBN010000220.1 GCA_024645245.1 Jiulongibacter sp.
GCCATTGAGGTAAACAATCACTTGTTTACTTATAGCATTACGAGTCATAACCAGGTGCACATACTTCCCCTGACTTTCATCCAATTTATCGCCAAGCAATTGATTATAAAGCAGTAAACTGCCATTATCGTAGCGAAAAAACATTTCAATGGTATACGAATCTTTGATAAAATCGGAAAGCTTGGAATTATCAAAAACAAGGCCTGCATCTTCGGGAAAATTGTAAACTTTACGTGGAGTACTTCCAAATTTATCCACCACTTCATTTACAAACTTCCCTTGTTCACCCGTTAGCAACAAAGGAATATATTGGCCAGTAAATTCATCCAGATTATTTTCAAAATAATAAGAGGCAACTTTTTGAGCACTCAGATTATGTACTAAAACAAAAAAAAGGAGAAATAAAATTCTATTCATATGGTTCAAAGAAAGCATGTAAACTTAGTGTTTCAAAAATGATTCCATAATTATTTTATTGAAGCTGTTAAACCGTAATATTTACTCACAATAGCCTCTGCCGGCTTATCCCGAAAACAAAACATATCCCGTGACTCCCTTTCTTTTTCTTTTAATGGAAACCATTTCCAAACAAATCCACCGGCAAACCAGGGTTGCTGCCAAACAGATTCAAAAACCGATTCAAAAGCTCTGGCTTGTAGATCATTATTTGGCGGTAAGGAATAGTCGGTCTCCCAGGGTTTTTGGGTAGAAAAATCACAACTTCGATAACCGTATTCTGTAAAAAGTATGGGTTTCTGGTATTTTCCAGCCATTCTATTCATGCCCTTCAGGTGTTTGGCCCAGCCTTTTTTTAAGGCCTCCAAATCGGGGTTTTGTTTTTCGGATAAGGGAAAATAAGCATCGACTCCAATAAAATCTAGCTGATTCCAAAAAGGAAAATCGGAGTAACAGTCCCAGTTTTCAGCATAAGTGAGTTTGCCCGAATATATTTTCCGGATATCGCTGATCAAACCGGCAAAAAACTGCGGCCTTTCTTTTACCATAGTTTCCATTTCAGTGGCAATACAAAAAACCTCCACTTCTTTGTCGGCGGCTATTTGAGCATAGAGCATCAGGTATTCGTGATATGTTTTTTCAAAAAGCTCCCAATCTTTTTCCGATTCGAGCACAAAATCACCCGTATAATTGCCCCTTCTCATCCAGATATGCGGTTTGAGCATAATTTTCATACCCCTATTTTTGGCCAAATCAATACAAGTAAGCACCCCCTCGGGCCGCTCACCCCACCATTGATGGTGATCATCAAGAGGCTCTCCCATTTTTACATATCGGCACTCCGGGCTGTTGTCTCCCACAAAAGCATAGGGCATTAAAGACACCCAATCAGCATGAATATTTCGGGCATCGTCTATGTGTGTGCTGTCAATAGGCTTATGAGGTGCTACAAAAGAGATTCCGTTTAGTTTCTTTAGCTTGTACAAATACGGTTCTGAATCCTGCGAATACAGGAAATAGCCAAACAATATGGTAAGGAATACACCCGAGGTAAGTAACTTTGTACGCATAGCTAATTATTAACGTCTCACAAGATAGGAAATTTCGATGCAAGAAGAAAAACTGGAAGATGCCCACAAGTTTAAAATCTGGAAAAAGAAGCTTTTACAAAGTGGCTTGAAAATCAACGGAGTAAAAGAAATGTTTTCCCGCAGAAGATATAACGGGGAGGTGCTCTTCAGCACCTTAATGCTCGATGCCGAAACTCCGGAAGGTGATAAAATTCCGCCGATTTGCTTTTTAAAGGGCGAAGTGGTTTGTGTATTAATCTGCCTTATTGACGAGAAAACCAGTGAGAAATACCTGATTTTGGTCAAACAAAGACGCATTGCCGAGGGAGATTTCACTTTTGAACATCCAGCCGGAATGGTGGATGGTAATCAAACACCGCTACAAATTGCGGTTCAGGAAGTAAAAGAAGAAACCGGAATTGAGATTTCAGAATCTGACTTAATCAACCTTTCACCCGACAAAAGATTATTTCCGAGTACCGGAACCAGTGACGAAGCCATGTACTTTTACTGTTGCGATATTCGATTACCCTATGACAAAATAATAGCACTGGACCAACAACAAATGGGTTCTCAATACGAATTTGAACGTATCACTACCCATATCTACCCTTTTGTGGAAGGACATGCACTTATTAATAACACAAACGGACTATTGCTCAACTATTTATACCTGGCCAAAGTGGGCGATTGGGAATTAGTAAAACAATTAAAAATTTAATTAGCTACAGCAAATCATTTACCTGCTAAGGCAGAAATAGTGGATCTGGCTTTTTTGGCATCTTCCACTTTTTCCAAAATAAATTCTACCGATTCGGCATAAGTGGGTTTATCATCTACAGTTTTTTTGATCAGTTTCTCTTTACCTTTGGTATAAATTTTCAGAATCAAATTGGCTCCTTTTGCTGTAAATTCAGATTTGGAAGCATCAATGTCCTGAATATTCCATTCGAAAACAGAGCTCGTTGATTTCTTTGATCCATTTTCCGCCTGCGTAAATTTCCATTTATTTACCTCTCCCCCATCTTGTAATTCCAGTTTTTGGTTGGCATCTTCCAGTTTCACATCATTGATTTTATCAGTCAGCCATTTAAAGTTTCCTGCTTTAGTTTCCGTTTTGCATCCTTTGGCCATTTCCGGCAACCAAGCCATCAGGTAGCGGGCTTTATCCACATCGCCAAGGTGAAATTCCATTTTCTTGGCAAAGCTGTGTTTTTCGCCAACTGTTTGTTCTATAAATGGCAGATTATCCATCGTTTCAGCTGCGATTACGATCAGATCTTTACCTACTTTCATTTCAAAATCTTTGAGATCGCCAAAATTAAAATCGTATTCTTCCTGATCGTCGTCATCCGATTTTAGCTTGTAATTGCTCACACAAGCAGGGGTAATTTCCTGACTGTATTTTTTACCATTCACCTCAAAATCAGCAATTTGCTTTAATCCATCAAGCTTTCCTGCAACGGGTTTAGGCAATCTGGCTTCTAATTCTTTCGCTGCCAAAGGGATGATTTTCTGAAAAGCACGTTCCAGTGCTTTGGCTTCTGAAGCACCGCTTACTGGAATTTTAAAATCGCTGTCGTAGGCAAATTTCCCGTCGGTATTTACACCAATGTATTTGGATTTGCCTTTGGTTTCTCCTGTAAGAAAAGCAAGCGATCCGGTTGTTTCGGCTTCGATTTCCTTTTCGTTTAAATCGCCCAATGAAAGCTCATAAATAGTTTTAACGGATTTAGAGCCGGATGTTTCAGCAAGAATTTCAACACGATCTTTGAAGCCAGTAATTCGGGAAAAAGTAGCTGAAGTTTTATTTCCATCTATTTCAAAATCCTTGATGTTTGTTTGTAAAAAAGACATCAGTCCATCGAGGCTTTCCGGCATTTTTAAGCTACTTTCCCATTCTTTTCCCGCCACAATTACCACTTCTTTTAATGCCTTTTCCAATTCTCTGGCTTCATCTGCATTGTCGCAAACGAATTCCACTTCGTCCGTATATCTACCTGATTTTCCATCGGCAATTATTGAAACAGCTTTGAATTTCCCTCCCGGTTTCATCAAAACAGAAATTTTTGTTTTGCTGGTTTTCATGGCTACTCCACTTGAATTAAAAAAAGCTGGATTGAATACATATTCTGTTTTGGTTGACTTTCCTTTTGAGTCGGTAATGTTTTGAACCAATAAAAGATCAAACAATCCGGAAGATTGGGGTAACAATTCCTGGGAAATTGTCTCTTTTTCCAACTTAACTTCTTTGACTAAGGATGCGGCGTTTTTAAAGGCCTGTTGAAAATCCTGAGCAAAACTTACCGAAATGCTCAAAAAGAAAAATGCTATAAAATACTTCATCGTTATTTAAAGGTTTATTTCATGTAAAAATACCAAAGCCTGCACAAAAGGCAGGCTTTAAAGTTAGTTTTTTATAATAAGGCAAACTCAGGCAATGCTACTTAATAAAATAGCAGCCGCAGCTTCTCCATCGATATCGGCATTTTCGCCAAAAGAAGATTTTCTGTCGGTAAATCGCTTTTTAACTTCATTTACTGTTTCCATTCCGATATCGTAATGACTGGCCTTGGTTGGTATGCCTATGGATTCATAAAAGTCGATTGTTTTCTGAATAGCAGCTTCCACTAATTCTTCGTCAGTGCCGTTCAGGTCCCAAACCCGTTTGGCATATTGAATCATTTTTTCCTTTTTCGAATCTGATTTATATCGCATTAAATGCGGTAATACTACCGCAAGGGTGCGACCATGGTCGATTCCATGGAGTGCGGTAAGCTCGTGGCCAATTTGATGAGTGGCCCAATCCTGCGGCACACCCACACCTATCCAGCCATTCAGAGCAACGGTGGCAGCCCACATCAGGTTGGCTCTTGACTCGTAATCGGTGGGTTCATTCAAGGTTTTCGGAGCAATTTCAATCAGGGATTTCAATATAGATTCTGCGAAACGATCCTGTATTTCGGCGTTTAGGGCATATGTCATATATTGCTCCATTACATGCGTAAAGGCATCAGCAATACCATTGGCGACTTGTCTTTTCGGTAATGAAAAAGTGGTCTCCGGGTCAAGAATGGAGAATTTGGGAAACAAAAGTGGATTTCCCATCCCAAATTTTTCGCCACTGCCTTTATTGCTTATCACGGCATAATAATTCATCTCTGAGCCTGTGGCAGGGAGAGTAAGCACTGCTCCTATTGGGGTGGCAGTTTTGTATTTCGCTTTTCCGCAAACAATATTATTCCATTCATCACCCTCGGTACTAGGAATGGCGGCGGCCATAAATTTGGTACCATCGAGTACCGAGCCTCCACCTACGGCAAGCAGAAAATCCACCTTTGCTTCTCTGGCTAATTCCACACCTTTCATCAAGGTTTCATAGTAAGGATTGGCCTCAATTCCGCCAAAATCAACAATATCGTATCCTTTCAGAGCTTCTTTTACCTGTTCATAAACTCCGTTTTTCAGGATACTTCCTCCGCCATACGTTAGCATTATACGGGCATTTGCCGGAATGTTTTTAGGAAGCTGAGCAATGGTATTTTTGCCAAAAATTATTTTAACCGGATTGTAAAATGTGAAGTTATTAAACATAAGTTTTCTTTAAGATTGTTATTTAGAAGACAACAAACAGGGAAAATATGTTCGATTAAAATACGAAATTTTAATTCTTTACAAATCGAACTGTTTGGGCACCTTTATCTGTGATAACCCGGATCAGGTATTGCCCGGCACTTAATTTGTTACCGAAGTCATTCAATTCTGTTTTTGTTTTATTCCATAGACTTTCGGTAGAAAAAAGCAGACGACCGTGAATGTCAAACAGTTGACTTTTTACACTATACATATCTAAATAATCCGGGGCAAAAAGTTTCAGCGTGTTTTCAATCGGGTTTGGCGAAATAGTAATTCCTAATGGAACCTGGTTTTCGGGACATTGCGGTTTAATAAGAAAAGACTTGTTGGCACTTAGCCCGCTTTTATCCGAAACTGTCAAGCTCACTTCGTAACTGTACCGCTGCCCATCGCAGGGTATAGGAGCGAGCTTGTCAGTAGCAGTTGCGGTGCGAAAAGTGGTAATTAAATGTGAATGATCTTCGTGATGAAGTGATATATTCCAATCATAAAACAACTCTTCCACTTTATGATTTACAATTTCGGCGGATAAGGGTAAAACCAGACCATCCTCATTTTTAAAACTTGTCACATTATCTAGACTTGTACTTTTTATTTCCGGCGGGAAATTATTCAGGAAAACCCGAAACTGCTTTGTGCTGGATTTTCCTTGTAAATCCGTAACCTTTATATAGGGGTAAAACACTTTTTCTTCGGTATCGGCATAGGTAAAATAATCT
>JAHEBN010000221.1 GCA_024645245.1 Jiulongibacter sp.
CATTATTAGGAGCAAGCCCTACTCGCGATTTTATTTCAGTGGAAACAGGTGAAGCCAGAAAAATATATTTATTAGATGATCTGCTTGCTAAGGCAGAATCAGGTAACAAGGATTTAATTCTTCTGAACAAAGCAGAAGAAATCAGCATTATTAATATTCAAGAGGCAGAAACATTTAAGAAACCCAGAATAAATTTAAATTCCAGCTTTGGTTATTCATTCAATAAAAATAATGCAGGTTTACAATTATTAAGTCAATCACTAGGCCTCAATAATAGTATAGGTGCTTCCTGGAACGTATTCAACGGCCATCAAACACAAAGAAACATTCAACAAGCCAAGATTAATCGGGACATAATTCTAAAGCAAAAGGAAAATCTTCAGAATCAGATTTCATCTGATATAACAACATCTTATTTCCAATACGAAACAGATAAGAAATTATTGGATTTAGAAAATGAAAATAAAGCATTGGCTGAAGAAAATCTGAATATCTCATTGGAAAAATTCCGTTTGGGAGCTTCCACTATTCTTGAACTAAACGATGCTCAAAGAAGGTTTGACCAGTCGCTCAACCGATTGGTAAATGCCGAATACAATGTGCGTGTTTCTGAATTGGAATTACTCAGACTCAGTGGCTCTTTGGTAGAGTAATAAGGTATTCTTTTAATACTTTTGCGATTTCCAAAGCGGCTGGATTATCTCCATGAACGCAAATGGTTTGGCCTTTTACTGAAACCAAACTTCCATCATCAGATACCATTTTACCCGTTTCTACCCAATTTTTAATTTGATTCAGGCAGTTTTCTGATTTTTCAATAACAGCTCCCGATTGATTTCTGGGCATTAAACCACCGCCAGGCAGGTAAGCCCTGTCGGCAAAAATCTCTCCACAAAAATTAATGCCCATTTCTTTTGTGATTAACTCCGTCTTGCTTCCCGCCAAACCATACAAAACCAAATTCGCATCTATTTCCAAAATGGCATTACAAATAGCCCTAGATACATCAGGATCGCCTGCTGCCAAATTATACAGAGCACCATGAGGCTTCACATGATTTAAATTTGTATCGTATTTTTTACAAATATTTTTTAGGAAATTTATTTGCGTCATACACAAATCGGTAATCTGATCAGGAGTTAAAAAATGAACTTTTCGACCAAAATTTAATTTATCTTGAAATGAGGGGTGAGCACCAATATTTACATCTTTGTAAATTGCTAGAGCAACTGTTTCCTCTATTAAGCGACTACTTCCGGCATGTGCACCGCAGGAGATATTGGCCGAATCAATATAGTTAAGTAGTTCTTTATCCGTTCCCAAAAACCAGGATTCTTCAATTTCTCCTAGGTCACAGTTCAGATCAAGCATAGAGAGACATAGCCGCTTTGAATTTCCGGATTTCCCTTTCTTGTTTTAAATAAACATTTTCAGCTGTTTCAATGGAGATTTCCCGGAAATGAATGTGTTGACCAACAGAAAGCTGTGCCAAAATAGGCAAATCAACTGCAATTACATTTCCTATTTTTGGGTAACCACCGGTAGTTTGGTGATCAGCCATTAAAATTAAGACCTGACCATCAGGCAATAGCTGTATGGTACCAAAATCTACACTTGAAGATAATATTTCACCATAATTCCGACTATTCACGCTATCTCCTTCCAGCCTGTACCCCATACGATTACAATGGGCCGAAACTATAAACTGTTGCGAAAAAATTCGGTTACGACTTTCCTCATCCAAAGTGTCAATTTCTTTTCCGGCAATTACCCGAAGTTCCTGACGACTTTCAAACGCGGGCCTTAATTTACCGTTTACTGTACGTGGACTGATTTTAAGTTTTTCAACTGCGGCAAAAAAGCTACCGTTACGCAATCTGGTATTCAACCGGTCTCCCTTCTGAATATGCCTCCCGCCAAAGCCTGCTTGAATATTTGTACTGCTTGACCCTAAAACAGGGTCAACGTCAAGGCCACCTTTTACTGCCAAATAACACCTTTCGCCCAATTTTTTGCTACCAAATGAAAGAGTATCGCCTGTTTTTACAGGAAAAGCTTTCCAGGAATCCACGTCTTTCCCGTTAATTTTTGCCGAAAAGTCGGCCCCACCCATGCTGATTATAGCACTTTCTTCAAATAAAATTACTGGGGTAGGATAATGAATTTCCAATGTTGCCAGTGAATCCTCATTACCAAGCAAAATATTTAATAATCGCGGAGTAAGATTATCCATAGAACCACCAGGATTAATTGCTCGCTCTTGAAATCCGGAGCGACCCAAATCCTGAATGGTAGTCAATATACCAGATTTTAAAAATATCAATGGAGTAAAAGAGTTAGGTTTATCAGATTCACTTCAATATTTCGGGCAAAGCAATACGATTCGGGTATGAATTTAAATGTAAAATCAATATTTTCAAATGTTTATTCATAAATGTTATCAACACATTTCAATAAACCTAACCCTATCACCGGCTTGCAAAACACTGACTTCAGGCTCAGCCGGATCAAAAAATTGAAAGGAAGTATGTCCAATAATTTGCCAACCTCCCGGACTTGATACAGGGTAAACACCTGTTTGATTACCAGCCAGCCCAACGCTTCCGGCTTCTATATCAATTTCAGGAGTCTTTTTTCTGGGTACCACCAATCGATCATCTACTCCGCCTAAATAGGCAAATCCGGGTAAAAAACCCATCATATAAACCCGGTATATTTTTGAAGTATGGTATAGAATAATTTCTTTTTCCGGCAATTTTAAAAAATCTGACACCCATTTCAGGTCTTTCCCGGTATAGCGTACAGGCACAATAAATTCTTCCCCTTTATATTGATTCCTGGTTAAGTCGGCAAATGGAATTTGATCTATTAATTTACTTACATATTGGAAACAAGTTTCCGAATATTTTTTCTGTCTATTAATCTCCACTAAATCATAGAATATTGAAAATGAAGCAAAAGCAGGCACTACTTCAATAAAACCCTTAAACGGGTTTTGTTTAAGCCAGTTACAGGACGAAATAACCAGATCATTCAATTTTTCATCAATAACCTGATCAAAGTAGACAGTAAGACTCTTTTCGCTAATTGGATGTACGGTGTATCTCATTCAAAATCTGAATTGCCTCATTGACAGTTTTTACCGGTAAATTACAAACCCTGTTTTGGCAGATATAAATAAGTGTTTCACCATTTATGGGATAACGATCCGCTAAAAGTTGCAAGTCGCTGGGTTTATCTGATCCTAAAATATACATGGAATAGTTTATCTGGTTTCTGATTTGTTTTTTAAAAAGTTCAGAATCTGGCCCTGAAATAACTACTTCTGGTATGGGGGTACTCAATTTAAGGCCCAAAGCAGCCCAATGAGCCATATCCTTCGGATGTTGTACACTCATTTTTCTAACAGCGGAAAACATAACCTTAGATTCGGCAATTAAATCATCGTCGGCAAGTAATGTGCCCAGATCAAAAAAGGCATGTGCCAGCATGGAATTGGAAGAAGGGATTACGTTATCGAAAATCTCCTTTTTTCTGGCAATCAATTTTTCTGTCTGGCAATCGGTATAAAAAAATAAAGGCTCATTAACATCAACAAAGTTGGCCAATACATAATTAGTCAATGACCGTGCCTTTTCTAAGTAGTGTTCATGAAAAGTATATTGATAGAGATCGCAAAATGCCTGAATAGTAGTGGCATAATCATCCAAAAAGCCGAATATATAATTTGCCCGTTCTTTACCTTCCAGCGGATCAATGTGCCACAAAGCCATTGCCTTGTTTACCCCAATATCATGAAACATTTTTTTTACCATATATTCGGCATTCCCAATGGCTAATTCCTCGAATATCTTATTTTTCGTTGCGACAGCGGCTTTAAGCAAGCCACTAATCATCAGTGCATTCCATGAGCAAATAATTTTATCATCTAAACCGGGTCTAATTCTTTTATCCCTGAAAATTTTCAAGGTTTCCAAATCCACTTGCCAGTCTGACCTGTATCCCTCTTCCGGAAATTTACATAAATGAAGAATATTGTGGCCATTTTCCCAATTGCCTGTATCACTAAAATTGTATAAAGAAGCAAATTTGGAATAATTAGTATCTAAAATCCCTTTTACTTCTACCTTATTCCATATATAATATTTTCCCTCCTCCCCTTCTGAGTCGGCATCTAAAGCTGCGTAAAACCCATTAGCAGGGTTTTGCATTTCTTTTTTCAACCAATTTGCCGTTTGTGTAATACCCCATGTATAAAATGAAGCTTCCTCTTTGGTTAGATAATTGTCTAAATATTTTATCGAATCAGCATATAAACCCATAAGTTGGGCATTATCGTAAAGCATTTTCTCAAAATGGGGTACTTTCCATTCGCCATCCGTGCTGTACCTGGTCCAACCGCCGGCCATATGATCAAAAATACCCCCTAGCAAAATCCGATTTAATGTTAACCTGAGCTGATCAGCCAAGTCTTCATTTTTTTCATTTTCCAGAAATTTCAGGATAAAGTGCCAGATATTTGGCATCGGAAATTTGGGAACATGCATCATACCCCCTCTTTCCTTATCAAAATTTGAACTTAGTTTTTCAACAATCTGATACACCTCCTCTTTTAGGTAAGATGCATTGTTATCAAGAAATTCACCCCCGAATAAATGATATAATTCCGTTTGACTTCTGTTCAGGCTATTTGCAAAAGAATCTGCTGATTCCTGAAGTTTTTCCCGTTCATTCACAAATGCATTTTCTATTCCAAGCAAAATATTCTGCCAATTTTTAGCCGGAAAATAAGTTCCGCCATAAAAAGGCTTTGCATCCGGCATCAGGAAAACATTAAGTGGCCAGCCGCCTCGTAAACCCATAGCATGAAGAGCATCCATATATATGGCATCTACATCTGGTCTTTCTTCCCGATCTACTTTAATATTGATAAAGTGAGCATTCATTATGGCAGCAAGATGAGGATTTTCGAAACATTCATGAGCCATTACATGGCACCAATGGCATGCCGAATATCCTATACTTACCAATATAGGCTTATCCTCTTTCCTCGCCTTCTCCAGGGCTTCTTCGACCCATGGGTACCAATCCACCGGATTATGCTCATGTTGCTTTAAATACGGGCTACTTTCCTGACTTAATCTGTTCAAAATTTTACGATTTTAGAATGCAATACTTCAACTCCAATATTAATTCTTACGAAATACACCCCGGAAGAAATACCCGGAACGGTAAAAGAGCCAAAATTGTCCCCTTCACGGATATCCAACATCTCTGAGAAAACTGTTTTACCAATAGAATTAACCAAACTTATACCCCCTTTGCCGGCGGCTTTGCTTACAAAAGTGAGCTCAAAATTTCCAAAATTAGGATTAGGATACACATTTAAAGTACCTGACTCTTTTTCAATACCAAGTAATGTCATGTCAAATACACAAAGGCTCGTTTCGTAGCCGATAAGGTATATTTTCTTTGACCAATTATTATAACTAACAACAAGTTCCACTTGTTCTGTTTCGCTTTTGGCGAATGGATTATGTGCTGCAATTAATATTTCATTGCCCTTTACCACTCCCCGCCAAATGGGTTTCTTATTTTCATTATAATCTTTGGCAGAGGTCTGAATAACGAGTTCATGGTTCCCTTCAAAAAAAGTTTTGAACTGTGCCAAACGGGCAAGGCCATTAATAAAGTAATTATAGGTTTCAATCCCCTGACTGTTACCAAATCTTGTGGGATCATCCCAAAGCCAAAGTCCTTGAGCACCTGAAAAAAAGGGGAAAATG
>JAHEBN010000065.1:0-3666 GCA_024645245.1 Jiulongibacter sp.
TTGTTTGGTTATTGCTCCACTTGTAGGTATAGCCTGGTGTGCCGCCGCCTGCTGTTACTGTTGCACTGCCGTCGTTACCACCGTAACATTTCACATCTACTTTAGTAGTGGTCGCTGTTAATTGTGTCGGCTGAGTGATCGTTACACTGGCTGTTGCAGTACACAAATTCGCATCGGTTACCAATACCGAATACGTACCGGCTACCAAGCCTGTTGCTGTTGCTGATGTTTGGTTATTGCTCCACTTATATGTGTATGCGGTCGTACCTCCTAATGCTGTTACTGTTGCACTGCCGTCGTTTCCACCATAACACTTCACATCTACTTTGATTATATCTCCAGAAATTACTAAAGGTTCCGGAATAATTACCGTTGAAGTTGCAGATACTAATGGACATTTGCCATCTGAAGCAATTGTGTTTGTGATTGTATATAATCCCGAATTAGCTAAAGCCACTGTAATATTTCCATTAGAACTATTAAGTGCAGCTCCTAAAGATGGGCTTGAAGTAAATATTCCGGCAATTGAACCAACTGAAAAAGAAGGTACTAAAATTGTTCCGTCTTTATAACAGAATTTCGTAATTGGATATTCAAATTCAGCGGTTTTGATACACTTATAGAATCCAGCATCAATGGTTGGATTATTTTCACCGCTTACTAAAGTAACGGGATCTGTTTTACCAGAAACAGGATCTGCATTTGAATCTTTGGCAACGTTTCCTCCTTGATTTTTTGGACTATTGGTATAATCTCCAGGAGCACCAGGTGTTACAAATTCTACAACATAAATCCCAGGAGCTAAGTTAGTAAACTGATAAAATCCATTCGCATTGGTTGTCGCTGTTAAATTTACCAAAACACCAGATCCAGTTATACCCGATAATTTGACTGTTGCATTTGGAATACCAGCTTCGCCGGGGTCTTGAATCCCATTTTTGTTGCTATCTACAAAAACAGTATCGCCCAAGCTGGCTGGGATAAAGTATCCTGCATCTAGTCTTTTTTCTTTCTCCCCGCTTACTAAGGTTACCGATTCGGTTAAACCATTTTGGTCTGCATCCGAATCTTTGTTTGTATCCGTGGCATCTGTATTCGCTCCGGTTACGTCTTCGGTTGTCAGTGTTCCGGCAGGGTTACCATTTATGGTCGCACTCACCGGAAAGGTTACTTGATAGCTTCCTGGCTGAAGGCCGGTGAACTCATAATATCCTGCTGCATTCGTTGTCGCTGTCGTATTTGCTGGCACTGGTGTGCCATCTCCCGCGGTTCCACTTAAAGTTACTTTTACTCCTGAGATTCCCGGCTCCCCTATATCCTGTAAGCCATTGCCATTTACATCTACAAAAACAGTATCGCCCAAGCTGGCTGGGATAAAGTATCCTGCATCAACTCTGGGCTCAAATTCTCCATATGATAAAGTATATTTTTCAGTAATCCCAGATGCTCTATTAGCATCCGAGTCTTTATTGGTATCTGTTGCATCCGTATTTCCACCAGAAACATCATCTGTTGTTAAAACACCATTAGGGTTTCCATCAATATTAGCTGAAGTTGGGAAGGTAACCGTATAATCACCAGGCTCTAAACCTATAAATTCATAGAAACCGTTTGCATTTGTAACCATAACTTTAGGAATAATAGGATTACCATTAACAGTACCATTCAAAATAACTGTTATGTTAGCTAAACCTTTTTCTCCCAAATCCTGAATACCGTTTCCATTATTATCGACAAATACTGTATCCCCTAAAGCTGCAAGTAAATCAATACAAGCTGTATCTTTTGCGATAATTTCTTCTTTAAAGTCAAGTAGAGCAGACTCATTAAATAGTCCTTCTCCTTTAGTAAATGGATCATTCGATGTATTTTGAGAACATCCTGTATATTTATTATCTCCACTTGAACCGACAGAAAGATTCAACCTGATTCTAACAGTTAATTTGTAATCATGCACTTGACCTGCGTTCAAACTTACATCATTAGCAAGATGCCATATTGCATCTGTAATGCTTAATGGGTTTATAGAGACACCCGCATTGTTAGTATAAGATACTGACTGTATTTCGATATCATCGTCAAATCCAGGAATATCGTCCAGCCCATAAACTCCAGTCGCTCCACCTGTATTTTTAACCTGAATAGTGTACTCAACATCGTACGTATCTTTATTGATCTGAGTCCTGTTTGATACCACTTTCATATGCTCAATATAAGGCAAATCGCCACATGCCGTATCTTTTTGGATAACTACCTTCTCACTATCTTTCAGTATAGATTCGTTAAATAAGCCCTCGCCTGCTAAAAATTCTGTATTGGTAGCATTCTTGCCGCATTCATCGTAAACATTATCACCACCTGATCCTGGGCTCAGGTCAATTTTTACATCAACCACCACCTGATAATTATCTGTTTCACCAGCATTAATCGGGTAATCAGTTACGATAGTTAATGGAAATCCATTTCCACTGAAGGCAGCAACACCTGTTTCTGGTGAGCTAAAGTTACCTCCTAAAATTTGGATATCATTCTCAAAGGTCGCTTTATCCTCCAATGTGTATTTAGTTGGAGCACCACCTGTATTCTGTACTTTAATTCCGTAAACAACTCTGAACTTATTACCGCCTAAATCAGTAATGCTGCTCAAGGTCTTTTCCTGAATCAAGTAGGGCAAATCGCCACATGCCGTATCCTTCTGAATTACATTGTTTTTGATATCTGTCAATAATGACTCATTAAACAGTCCTTCGCCTGATGTATACGTAGATGAATTAGTCCGGCTTCCACAGGCTGTATAAATGTTATTACCCGATGAGCCGGATGATAGATCGATAGAGACTTGTACCTTTAACGTATACGTGTGTGTGCCTCCGGCGGCTAAGCTCACCCCGCTCGACAATGGCCATGGGAATGGACCTATCGGGCTGATTGAATATGCCGGTACTCCCGCAGTATTGGTATAGCTGACACCTTCAATTTTGATATCGTCGTCAAAAGTTGGTTGATCTTTTAAGCCATAAGTACCTGATGATCCACCGGTATTTTTAACCACTATATCATAGGTAACCTCGTATTTATTATTGCCCAATGGCTTGATATTAGACAAGGTCTTCATGTGACTTATATATGGTAAATCACCGCAGGCTGTATCTTTTTGGATAACTACTTTCTCACTATCTTTCAGTATAGATTCGTTAAATAAGCCCTCGCCCGCTACAAATTCTGTATTGGTAGCATGCTTGCCGCACTCATTGTATATATTATCTCCACTTGAGCCCGCACTCAAATCAATCTTTACGTCTACCGCTACCTGATAATTGTCGGTCTCACCAGCATTGATCGGGTAATCGGTTACTATGGTTAGAGGGAATGGATTACCAATGAATGCTGCAACCCCTATTTCAGGTGAATTGAAATCCCCTCCTAATATCTCAATATCATTTTCAAATGAGGCTTTATCTTCCAGAGTATACTTCGTAGATGCTCCTCCTATATTCTGTACTTTAATTCCGTAAACTACTCTATACTTATTACCGCCTAAATCGGTAATGCTGCTCAAGGTCTTTTCCTGAATCAAGTAGGGCAAATCGCCACATGCCGTATCCTTCTGAATTACATTGTTTTTGATATCTGTCAATAATGACTCATTAAACAGTCCTTCGCCTG
>JAHEBN010000065.1:3766-22406 GCA_024645245.1 Jiulongibacter sp.
TTTTAACCACTATATCATAGGTAACCTCGTATTTATTATTGCCCAATGGCTTGATATTAGACAAGGTCTTCATGTGACTTATATATGGTAAATCACCGCAGGCTGTATCTTTTTGGATAACATTGCTTTTGAAATCTGTCAAGAAAGATTCGTTGAATAAACCCTCACCGGCAGTGAACTTTCCAATGCCATTTGTACTGCTACATTCTTTATAAATATTATTGCCTGACGAACCAGAACTTAAATCAAACTTAACATTTACATTTATAGTGTAGGTGTGAGTCGCTCCTGCCATTAAACTCACATTGTCTGAAAGATTCCAAACTCCATTGCCTATTAAAATGCCCGATAAGAATCCTGTTGCATTTGATGTATAATTTGCACTTATTATATCAATATCATCATCAAATGCCGGATCATCTTTCAGGCCATAAATACCTGTTGCTCCACCCTTATTCTTAACTTCTATAGTATATGAAACTGTATAAGTATTGTTTCCACCTGGTATAATTACAGAAAGTGTTTTGGTATGCTCAATAAAAGGTAAGTCACCACAAGCACTATCTTTCATAACAACCTGCAAATCTGAATTTAACAAGGAGGCTACATTAAACAGACCTTCTCCAGCTGAGATTTTATTGTTACCTTCCAAACCACATTTCTTATAAATATCATCACCTATAACTCCATCCTTCAAATCTATAGTGACATTTATTTTTAATAGATATGTATGAGTAAGTCCTCCTGCCAAGCTTACATTTTTAGATATATTCCACGGTCCACTTCCGGCCAAATTGCCTGAAAGGAAACCTGGTGCATTTGAAGTAAAACTTGAATTGTTAATGGTAATATCTGAATCAAATTGAGGAGTGTCGGTTACTCCATAAACCCCAGTCGCGACGCCATTATTTTTAACATCAATTTTATATGTTACTTCAAATTGATTGTTCCCTAAATCTATAGCTGAAACAAATGTCTTTTGGAGCTTAATATCTGGATTTAAGATCAGACCAATATCTATAGTCATATCTCCAAAAGAATCCCTACCAAGAGCATCATCCTGAGCACCTCCTAATTGGTTATCTGAATTCCCTAGTGTTTCCTGTGCACCAGTTGGCTCCCCATTGGCAACTAAGGTAATAATTTGTGACACTATATCCTGGCCAATTGAAGCCTGTGTTCCATTATTGTTTCCGTCAATTCCTTCGGTATTTATAGTAACTGAACTTACATTTTGATAAGAAATCGGTAAATCAGATCCAAGTATTTTTATTTGATAAAGTCCAGGTACCAGATTATCAAAGAAATAATTTCCATTATCATCTGTTACAATGGCTGAAATAAAACCATTACTGCCATCATATAAAGATACTCTAACACCTTTCAATCCTTCCTCATTGGTATCAATTATACCATCATTATCAATATCGGCCCATACGGTAGAACCAATACTTCCGCAATTAATAAACGTTACCGCAATGGTGGCCGTTGCCGAGCAACTCGAAGAAGATAAAACTGTCAAAGTATATGTTCCAGGAATAGTTGTTGTTGCAGTACTTCCTGATTGAGTATTAAACCCTGCAGGACCTGTCCAGGTATAAGTTGATCCATTAGTCCAAATGCCTGAATTCAATATAGCTGAGGTACCTACGCAAGCAGGATTAATCGGAGGAATTGAACCAGTAATTGTAGGAGGTCGATTGACAACCACTTTTATGGTATCTTTTGAAACACAAGTTCCTTCCGTAATGGATACTATATAGTCGGTTGTTTGGGTTGGAGTTACGGTAATTGAATTTCCAGTCTGACCAGTACTCCAAACAATGTTTGAGCTATTTGGACTACTGTAAGTAATTTCTAAAACGGGACTTTCACTTACCTCAGAACTGGCAAAATAATTTTCACTTGCAATACCTTCATTTACTAATTTTAGTAACATACCATTATTAGCGAAAGTACCTTTACTCCAACCTTCCACAAGGCTTTTAACATCCCATTCATATGTTCCATTTGAAGAAACTGAATTTTGAGAAATTGGACTGGCAATAATATCTCCACCTGATGTTGACCAATTTGTATTTGATTGGTTTTGACTCCAGTTAGGTGCTTTATCACCACCGCCACATCCACTCGTATTTTCTGTCCAATTACTCAATAACCTATGAATAGCTATCGGAGTCGCCGTATTATTAGAACCACCCTTTTTAAGCATAGTTAATTTTGCCGAAAGGATTGTAATATCAGATGGAATTGTACTCAAATCAAACTTTAGGATTGATCTGTTCTTTGAAGTCGAAGTGGAACCTACATATAATCTGTCACAACCCCCAAAGTTTTTTGTAGGATGAGATTGAGATAAGTAAGTGTCATCTGTCGGTCGAAGTGTTCTGGTAGAAGTTGCGGTATAGTCTACCGAAAGAGTGGTGGAATTCCCATAACAGAGTGTATCTTCACCTGTAATTTCAATTTTTACATCGCAACATGGGCCTTCAACTACCAATTCGGTATTATTGCCAGTCTTAGAAGGACTTGCATGGACTCCGGAAATACCCACTTTACCAAACCCGGCGGAACCAAAAGCGGAAAGTTTAACTTCAATTTCGTACCAAACGTCATAAATCCACTTTGGATAAGATGGGTTTGGTGTATAATTATTGTCCGTAGCAGGAGAATTTGTTGTTAATATATAACCATATTGATTAAAATTGGCGTCTAATGAGGTAACAACATTTAAAACATCCGATTCATTTCCAAGAATCATTGATCCATCACCTCCACTAACTCCTAAAGACTTATAACCCGATGGAGCAGTTGAAGTTGCCGTGATGTAATCCATCTTGACTTCCATCTTCTTAGTATTATTAGCATCCAAGAGGGATAATATCAAATGATCAGATCCAACTAACGAATTAAATGTATGTCCATTAGGCCAACCTATCTCATTAGTTCCATAAGTATTGTCTACAAAATTCTTTGACAGCGTGGTTCTGATTTTTACTTTATTGTTTAGTGGATCAACGTCATATGTAACTACCCAATTCGAATTGGCTGAAACATTATAATTACCTATAAAACATATTTGACCTGAACAAGGTCTTTTCGAAATGGATTTTGTCAACACTTTCACACAACCATCCTGTCCGGTAACTGTAACTGTATATGTGGCTTCTTCGGGAGCTACGGTTATCATAGAAGTAGTTTCACCGGTACTCCAAAGGTAGCTTTTAGCATCTCCCATTACCTCCAATTCCATATTTTTCGGATCGTCCTCACAGAAATATTCCGGACCTAAAATAGACGGATCAAAGATGTCACAACAATTTATTTGAGTCACGGTTTCCGAATTGCTACCCGTTTTTGAAGGGCTCGCATGAACACCTGTAATACTTACATTACCAAAACCAGCTGATCCCAATGCAGAAAGCTTAATCTCTGCTTCATACCATACATCATAAATCCAATTTGGATAGTTACTATCGGTATTATAGAATTCATCTGTATCTGGTGAATCGGTTGTCAAAACATAGCCGTATTTATTAAAATTCTCATCCAAAGAAGTTACGACATTTAATACATCAGAAGCATTACCCATAATCATGGAACCGTCACCGCCGATTACACCTAAACTTTTATAACCGGACGGGGCAGCTGTACTTGAACTAATGTAGTCCATTTTCAACTCCATTTTTTTAACACCATTACCATCATTAATCGCAATTACCAAATGATCTGATCCCGTCAATTCAGTAAATTTATGCCCATTAGACCATCCTATTGCATTAGATCCATACGTATTGTCAACAAAGTTTTTAGATAAAGTTGTTCTGATTTTAACAGTGTTATTAGCAGGATTTATATCATATGTAACTAACCATTTTGAGGTCGCATTAACATATGTTTTACTTATTCCTGCAAAACAAATCTGACCTTCGCAAACTGAAATTGAAGCAAGAGTTGTCGCAGTTGCAGTAGAACCACTTAATGAAGTAGCAGTAACCGTGTATGTTCCTGCTACGTTTGTAGTGGCAGTAATACCATTTTGTGGTGTAAAACCAGAAGGGCCTGTCCAATTATAAGTTAAGTCTGAGAGCGATCCGGAGGCCGTCAAAGTTACTATCTCGCCAACACATTTTGTGCCATCATTTGATGCAGTTACGGTAAAAGATTCTGCTAACCCACCATGAGCATTATGTGCCTGCACCTTTATTAACAGCATATTTGCAAAAAACACAAATGCCACTGATAGTAACGAAATACTTTTGGTAAGATACCCCTTGAAGGACTTTCCTACCTTAACAAACTTAATATCACTTAATTTGGAATTAGTGACTTTTGTGTTTGATGATGCAGATATTCCTGACCTTACATCAATTAATGTTGTAGAGATTTTCATCTTCTTTTAATTGTAAATTTTCACTCAAATAAAACTATAATGTAAAAAATGCTCCCTTAAACTATAAGATTAGGGTATCACTTATTTTTTCCTTGTTATTCTCTTTCTATCAAAGTCTGTTTTACAATAGACTTCAATCTAAAGTCACACTGTATCCAATTCGTTAAATATTTCAGAAATGGAACTAAAATCTTTTGTCGTACCTATAACTAGTTTTGAATTATCCATGTAAGACCCTTCATATAATTCATTGACTAAGAGCTTCTTCCCAATAGTATTTCCAAATTTTTGGTCCATTAATAAAAACATTTCGGACCAATTTTTAAATTCAAAATTTGCCAAAATTGGTTGAATTTGACAATCCCTAAAAAAGGTTCGTTGAGAGTCCAAACAGTAATGCAATGATAAATTCATTCTATATTGAGCTTTATCAAAGTAAGACAAGAATCTTAACCAAATCTTATGCTTGTTGGTATTTTTAAAATTATCGAAGTCGCTAATTAACTCTAAATCACTTATTGTCAATAAAGTATTCTTACATTTTATTGATTCAACCAACCTTTGAAGAGTAATAATATGCAAATTATTTAAAGTAATAGGATGTTTAAATTGAATCAAAAAATTCAATTGGTCCACAAATTTTAGATTTTTATAAAGAATAAGACTATGTGAATTATTTAGCATTAGTAGGAACTCATTATTCCATAACAATTCCTTAAATCTATTAATCCAACGAGGTGTTTTTAGCAATTTCTGAAAATACATACCCTTTGCTTTTGATGTATAATCAAAACTATCGTCGAATAAATATTCACAAAAAGTCCATCTAGTGTAAGCAAAATATTTAGACTTGTAATTGGGTGATTCAACAAGTTTTGATGTAATAAGTTGTGGTGTATTAACCAAGCTTTTCATTGTAACTTCATTAACTAAGTCTACAGAAAAAATAGCAGCTTGTGAAGTGTAAATACATAAAATGCTTAAAAACAATATACTTATTTTTAGCTTAAAATTCACAATAAAATAGAAAAGTAAATTTCTAATCATTTAATTATTATAAAGCGTTACTCCAAAAGAATAAAAAAAATTTAACAAACTTTCCCAATACAAACCACATTTATAAACATTCATCACTAAACAGCTAATTGGCACAAAATTTGTATTGTATAATTATGTAAAAATAAAATTATGCCAAAAGGTTAAAATCACTCAATATTTTATAAAAACCTGGTATCCAAAGCAAAAAAGAGAACTTATACATCCTTTTCTACTTCGAAGTCATCTATTTAAAGGCGACGTTCCTTAGAATAGTGCAAAAATCATGCTAGAATATTATTATGAGGTATCAAGCAGGAATATTCACACATTTAAAGACTTAAAATCTGTAATCAGGTCACTTTTTACTTTCTTTGTATTTGTGTAATAAAACATTAATACAAAGTGAAACTCTGGCAAAAGGACAATTCTAAATCAACTCTGGAAAATATTGTGAAATTTACGGTAGGTAAAGACCGCGAACTTGACGTTTATCTTGCCAAATTTGATATTCTAGGATCGATGGCTCATGCCAAAATGTTGGAAAGCATAGATTTATTAGGAGAGCAGGAATTATCTGATATTATCAGTGAATGCAAGATAATCTATAATGAGGTAATAAGTCAAGGAGAATTTGAAATATTTGAAGGTATCGAAGATGTTCATTCACAGATCGAATATTTGTTAACTGAGAAATTAGGAGATACGGGAAAGAAAATTCATAGCGGAAGATCCAGAAACGATCAGGTACTGGTAGACATGAAAATGTATCTCAGATCTGAATTAGAAGAAATTGTTATCTCCGCTAAAAGCCTTTTCGATATTCTTATTGAAAAAAGTAATAATCATAAGAATGATTTATTACCTGGCTATACACATCTGCAAATCGCCATGCCTTCTTCATTTGGTCTTTGGTTCGGAGCCTATGCCGAAAGCTTGATTGATGACATGATAATGCTCAAAGCCACGTATAAAGTAGTAAACAAAAACCCTTTGGGGTCTGGTGCCGGCTACGGTTCATCCTTTCCATTAAATCGTCAAATGACAACTGAATTGCTCGGATTTGATGACCTGAACTACAATGTGGTTTATGCTCAAATGACCCGTGGTAAAATGGAATTCTTATCGGCTAATGCTATTGCCGGCCTGGCCAATACAATTTCCAGAATGGCCATGGACGTCTGCTTATATAATAGTCAGAATTTCGGCTTCATTAAACTTCCGGAAGAATTAACCACAGGCTCCAGTATAATGCCTCATAAGAAGAATCCGGATGTAGCTGAAATACTTAGAGGAAAAAGTAATTTACTTAAAGCCCTCCCTCTCCAAATAAGTAGCCTTACATCCAATCTGCCAAGTGGATATCACCGCGAATTGCAACTACTTAAAGAAATCATAATTCCGGCAATTGCAGACATTAAAGACTGTTTGAACATGTCACATTTTATGATTGCCAATATGGAGATTAAATCTGATTTGCTGGCTTCTGAAAAATATGATCTGCTATTTAGTGTAGAGAATGTGAATGATCTGGTGATAAAGGGCGTTCCATTTCGTGATGCTTATAAACTCGTGGGAGAGGCTATAAATGATGATAATTTTTCACCAAAACGAGATTTAAACCATACCCTCTTGGGAAGCATTGGCAACTTATCAAACGATCGTTTAGTTGATATGATGGAATCAGAAATTGATTCCTTTGACTTTGACAAAGTTCACAAGGCTTATTCGTCACTCCTAAGCTGAACAATTTTCACAAAATTTAAATCAAATCCATATATGGTACCATTCGATAATATTATTGAATAAAGAACCGTATCAATATAAAGGAAGGCACGTTTTTGACTTAAGAATAGATATGATATCTTAATTACCTATTTCACACTTAAGAGGTTTTCCTGTTTTCCATGGTCATTAAGTACAAAGCCCACGCAATTGAGTGGGCTTTGTCTTATTATTGAATTTAAGAAATTCTGTTCCAAATAAATATCATCTACAACTAGCCGATCCATCAGCACAACATCTACTGAAACGTTTAGCAAGTTTGTTGTATTGCTTTTCAGTTAATTGAACTACCATCCGGCCTCCGTTACAAATTGACATATTCTGATTTGTAAAGTCAAGCTTTAAATCAACCGGAAGTTCGATATTTTCATCAGCTTTGGCCATACCCTCCTTATCGCAAATTTCAACCACTTTATTTAAACTGCTTTCTCCTTTTAAGGTATATGCCAGAGAAGTAGTACCCGGCACAGAGTATTGACCTAAACATAAATACTTATCGGCTGTTTCTCCTTTTACCAATTTTTTGGTTTTTACAAAGTGTCCAATTATTACTGCATCATTGCTGAATGACTTGGTGGTAACATCTGAAATTGTCTCAGATCCATTAAAATAAAGTGTTTGTTTTTTGCAATCTTGGCCATCCACAGCTTCGGCCATGGCACCATTCGATGTCATACCCGATTCTGACATAGCTTCTATTTCAGGTGCTTTTAACTCTGAAACCATAGCTGACGAATTAGCAACTTCAGCAGGGCATTCTGAATATACCTTACTCAAAGCTTTAAATCTTTTTGGCGAAGCTATCGTTGCTGTCATTACGCCATTATCACCCACTTTTAGTTGACTATCGGCCAAATCAAATGACAGAGCGACTGGAAGATTTATATTAATATTACTCAAAGCACCCTGACCTTTATCACATACTTGTATGGTTTTATTCAATGAAGTACTACCAGACGCAGCGTATTCAAAAGTAGAACAAAGTGGCACATTAAAAGTACCCAGGCATAATTTCTTAATTCCATTAGTTGCAACCAGGCTTAAATCAGCCGTACTTTTTACAATATCGCCAGACGCTATTTTATTATTTCCGGAAACACTGATAGTTTGGGATACACATTCTACCGGGCATGGCGTACATGGGCACATTGGGTTTGCTACAAATGCCTGACCTTTGATACACTCAGGACAAGGGTTTGGCTTGCTGCAATCGGCCGGTACATAAAATGCATTTCCGCATTTCTTCATTATATATGAATAGCAAGGGCTTGATTTTGATTGTATTCTGTAAGTTTCAAAATCTCTGCCTAATTTAGACCAACGATATTTGTGACCCTTACCATAAGCACCCATCCAACCAATAGATCCAGCAGGTAAAATTTCTGCAGTTATTTTCGAGACATTAAATTCAGGATCTTTAAAACCTGTATAACCTAATGCCTGAAGGTAACGATCAATTTCATTTGCCGATGCTCTAAGATTTCTGGCATAAACTTTCTTCAAGTGACTATAAGCACCTTCGGCTGTATGAACTTTTATTTCGCCAAACTGTGGGCTCGTCCCCAGGCGGTTCAAAACAACGGGTGTCTCATTGGTAGTTCCACCGAAAAATGCATTCAAAGATTCAACACAAGGAATTGATGATTGAGCATGGATAACGGTTGGAAGAGCCAAACTTAGCATTATTGCCCCAAAGAGTATTAAGGTCTTCTTCATTCTTATTTATTTTATTAGATAATATTACGGGTAAAAATACAACAAACTATCAATAATTACGCAACCACTAAGGTACATATATAATATTTATTAGGCGATATCTACCAAATTAAAACTTATTTAAAGGTTTTAAAAAGCAAAATCAATAAAAATCTTTTACAATTTTAGTATAAAAGCCGCTTATCAAATGGGATTACCTTAATTTTGCCGGCTGAAAATCAAATTAAAAAAGAATGAGTTTACTTACTGTTGGTTCAGTGGCGTTTGATAAACTGGAAACACCTTTTGGCAAAACCGAGAAGATAATCGGAGGTGCCGCTACCTATATTACATTATCATCTTCTTATTTCACTAAGGCAAACAACCTCGTAGGTATCGTTGGAAATGACTTTCCAGCTGAGATGATAAATATTTTAAATAAACATGGAATAAATACGGATGGTTTGGAAATTGACCCCAATGGTAAAACATTTTTTTGGTCAGGTAAGTATCATAATGATATGAATAGCAGAGATACTCTTGAGACCCATTTGAATGTTTTAGAAAATTACGTTCCCAAAATTCCAGAACAATACCAAAATTGTGAATTCCTTATGTTGGGTAATATGGTTCCATCTATTCAGCATGAAACTTTAAGGAAATTCCATAAAAAGCCGGGGTTTATAATGCTTGATACCATGAACCTTTGGATGGATATTGCCATGGATGACCTCAAAAAAGTAATCTCTGAAATTGATTGTCTGACAATAAATGATTCTGAAGCCAGACAGCTATCGGGTGACTACTCGCTTCGGCGTGCTGCAAGAACTATTATGGATATGGGTCCCAAAACATTAATTATTAAGAAAGGAGAACATGGAGCTTTATTATTTCAAGAAGATCGAATTTTCTTTTGCCCGGCATTGCCATTAGAAGAGGTATTTGATCCGACAGGTGCCGGAGATACTTTTGCAGGCGGCTTTATTGGTTATCTGGCAAAAACCAATGATCTTTCATTTGAAAATATGAAACGGGCCGTAATCTATGGCTCGGCAATGGCTTCTTTCTGCGTTGAAAAATTCGGCACAGAGCGTATTCAATTTTTAACCGAAACCGAAATTCAAAACCGGGTGATGGAGTTTGTACAATTGGCCAGTTTTGAGCTGAGTTAAATACTTAGCAACATTTCTAAATAAGAATAGAATTGCCAAAAATCAGAATCCGCCGCGGTCGTAATAAACTCGACGGCGGCTTACTCTTAAATCACTCAGCAAAGAAGACCTGACGCGTAAGTCAAAACTATAATTTGAGGCACGTGCGGCATTGCCCGCAATGGGTGTCCAGTTGAAACTCATATCCCAGCAATGTAATTCCCGAATTACGCCGATATTGGTTAGAGTAACTGCTTTATATTGAAAATCCCAACCTGTACCATAAGTGAATTTCCACTTTTTCGTCAAACTGAAATCACCCTGAAATTGCAAAGTTTGTGTAATTCTGGGGTCGGATAAACCTTGTTTGGAATAAGAAAACGCATAATTAACGCTCAATGACCAGGGAATACTGAAATCGACGAATGCCATTGGATTTGCATTGATGAATTTCTGCATGGCATTCCTTGCCGCGTCGGTGTCTTCCTTTTTAGCTACCGCTTTGTTTTTATCAAAAGTTTTGGGTGAAAGCCGTGTATTTACAGCCATGTATGCACTGCTCAGATAATTTCCACCGGTTCCCGTGAACGCACTTTTGTTCCATTTGAATTCGGAAATTCTACGCCCGGCTTTATTACTTTTCACTACATCGTCTGTCACATATGCATAAGGATCGAGTGATCCACTTACATTCATATTAATTAAGCCTTTTAAAATAGAAGTATTAGCACTTAGGTTGATATTTGAAAGTGCAAATTCTCCTAATTCCTTTTTTGCCAGTAAATTATAATTACCGCTTATTCCGAAATTGTCTAAAAGTGATATTTTTTCAAATTCGGTCTCAGCCGTATCGGATTTGTTTCTGATTTTAGCTTCCAATTGATTTGTAAGACCAAAACTAATACTACCAGAACTGGAACCTCCGGATGAACTACTGTTTAGAAAACGTGGTAAAAGCCGGTTTGTCTGAACTCCCAGGCTATCTTCCCGAACGGTGGTTAGATAACTATACTGTCCTGCAGCACTTGGTGTATAATTTACACTCATGGTGGGAGATACCGTATGTCGAATTGCCTGAATTCTACTGTTTTTACCGAAACGGTATGTTCCGTAAACTCTTGTATTTATGCTGGTGCCAAAGCTGTAACTCTGTGCAAATGCTAATTTATTGATTGTATCTATAACTACTATTCCTCCGCTATTAGGATTTAGTAATACGTTCAGATTTCCGTTAGAATCGTAATAATTGATGATCGAATCAGCGGCATTGTCTATACCAACATTCACCTGACTACCATTTGACTTATTCACAGTAACTATACCTGAAGCCGGGTTTACAAAACTATAATTAAGCTCTTTCGTATACATATCACCACGGTACGAAATACTTGGCGTAAGATTCAGGTATCGGGCAATTTTGAAATTTGGTAGTGAAATAGGAACGGAATAAGACGTATTAAAAATGCCATTCTTTAGAATTTCAGCCGGGTCGGTCAATACAGGATTTGTAAGTTCTTTTAATTGTGCCTGATAAGTTGCTCGCTCCTCATCGGAAAGACCCGTTTGATAAAGCAAATTTTGCAATCTCAATTTTTCCCTTTCCTGGTCATTTGTTATCGGGCTATTAAGTACGCCGGCAATATTATAATCCGTATAAGTAGATGATCGATTGTTTATGGAATTATTTACACTGTATCCTCCCGAAACATTGAGCCCAACACGGAAAGATTCATACCATTTACCTAATTGCTTTTTTTCAGGAACAAACGGATTAAATTGATTCAAACCAATATTGTAACTCATACTGCCATTGAATATCTTGGTCGTTACATTTTGATTTACATTAAAACCCGCACCAGTTCTCAATAATTTACCCAGATTTCGGGAATATTGTACCGATGAGCCAAAGGTATTGGAGGTATAGTTATCTACCTGATCTAGTCTGCGGTTATTTTGATTAAAGCTATTGCTAACCAGATTTACGTTAGCCGAAAAACTCCGATCAGGCCGGCGTGATTGAGGTGAATGCGACCAGGTTATATTAAAATCTTTGGATGGCTTACTTGTGGTAAATTCTTCGCCCGGTTTATTGTAATTAAACTGAAGATTAAGGTTCCCATTTACTTTATATTTAACCGTATAATTGGATTGCACACCAATGCCCCATGAACCTCGCGAGTATAATTGTGCCAAAACCTTTGCCCCGATGTATTCATTGAAAGCATGGTAGTAGCCAAAATCTCTTAAATAAAAACCACGATTATTGGGTTCTTCTCCATAGTTACCCATAATAAAACCGGAAGTACCTATTTCCTTTTTTTTAGGAACCGGGAAAAAGCCAAAAGGTAACCCTACTGGTAGCGGTATTCCTGCCAAAACAAAATTAAATGGCCCGGATATAACCGACTTCTTATTTACCATCACGATTTTTTTCGAAGCAATATGGAAATGTGGCTCAGCCAAATCGCAGGTTGAATATTTAGCATTTGCCAGATAAAGATTATCCTGGGGGTCTTTTTTTACTTTTTCACCCTGCACAATTCCTTCACCTTGCTGGGTTACAATATTCTTAATAATAGCTTTCCTGGATTTAAAATTATACCTGATAGTATCGGTATTGTATTCATCCCCACCCTGACTAAAAATAGGTTTTCCACTTATCTTTGGCCCATTTTCAGCAGTAGAATCCATAAGTCCATGGGCAAAAACTTCGGAAGCTCCCCAATTTAATCGTATAAAATCGGCTTTTAATTGAATATCGCCATAGTCTACTTTGGCGTTACCATACAAGTAAACGGTTTCACCATCCACATCCATAATTGTGGAGTCGATAGCTGAATACTCAACCGTAGTTTCCAAGTCATTTTCGGCACTACGTAGCGAGTCTGGTATTACCGAAATCACACTATCCCTAACGACCGTTTTAGAAGGACTTTTGGGTGTAGATGTTCTGCCTGAGCCCGCTATATTTCCCAATTTCCCGCCAATTCCTTGTGCAAGGGCAAGTTGAGCCGAAAGAAATAGCAGCAGAAAAAAAGACATGACCATCCCTCTTACGGAAAAAGCATTAAGCTCTTTCTGAATATTTTTATGGGCAATAAATCTTGTTTTTTTCTGTTTAATCAAAAATAAGTAAATTTGCGATCACAAAAGTATGTTAAAACAAACGGTTGCTAAAGGTTTTGCACATACAAATCTGGTGTTAAATTAACTTAACATTTAAAATACGATGCTTCCCCCAATAAAATTTTACTCGCTCTTACTATTTTTAGCCATACTTTTCTTCTCTTTTACTGAAGCCCCATTAACCGGTTTTAATCAGATCAAAACTATCGTTATAGATGCCGGTCACGGTGGAAAAGATCCTGGTACAGCTCTAGGAAAAGAAAAGAAGTACGCACTGGATATTGCCCTTAAATTAGGAGAGAAAATCAAGGCAAAGAATCCGGATGTGAAAGTTATCTATACCCGCAAAACTGACGTTTTTATTCCTTTACATGAGCGGGCTGCAATCGCCAACAAGAGTAAAGCTGATTTATTTATCTCCATACATTGCAATGCCAATAATAATCATGGTATCCGTGGAACAGAGACCTATGTGATGGGTTTACATAAATCTGAAGCAAATCTTGATCTGGCAAAACGTGAAAATAATGTAATCATGCTGGAAGATGATTATAAGAAATCGTATAAAGGATTTGACCCAAATTCGGCTTTAGCACATATCATGCTGGCCAATTATCAAAATGCCTATATGGAACAAAGTATGAATTTTGCAGCGAAAGTGGAACAGAAAATGGGAGCATATGGAAACAAAAGTCGCGGAGTAAAACAAGCCGGGTTTCTGGTAATCTGGGAAACTACAATGCCAAGTGTTTTGATTGAGACGGGATACCTCACAAATACAAGTGATGCCACCATATTAAACCAGGAGAGCGGCCGTACCAAAATTGCCACCGCTATTTACGATGCCTTTTATTCTTACAAAAACGAAGTAGAAGGAAACCAATAAGGCATTATATTTGTATCAGAAAAGGTATAGGCAATAAGGGACTTAAGTAGCCAAATAGCGAATATATGAAAATAGCAAAAGAAATTAAAGTTGGTTTTTTGGGAATTATATCCTTGGTAGTGCTCTATTTCGGTTTCAAATTTCTGAAAGGAATGGATGTTTTTTCATCCGAAAATGAATACACGGTAGTATTCAAGGAAGTGCAGGGGCTACAGGTTTCGAATGCCGTAACTTACAAAGGTGTGAATGTAGGTCGCGTGGTAGAAATGAAAACCGACCAGGCAAATGACCGAATCAGAATTACTCTAGCTGTTAATAAAAATATCATAATTACCGACAGCACCACAGCATATCTTGCTGATGACGGTTTGATAGGTGGTAAACTTATCAAAATGGACATCAGAAAAGGTAACCAACTCAAAGAAGGAAGTGAAATAACCGGTGGAATAGAATTAGGCTTGGCGGATGCTGCAATCGAAAAAATAACCCCTGCTTTAAATGATGTGGATTCATTAGTGGTGAGTTTGACAAAAGTGGTACGTCAATTCGACCAAACCGGATATGCACTTAAAGCTTTGATGGAAAACGCACAAAAAACCACCACCGGCGTAAATTCTTTAATGGCTAATAATTCCAAAAGTATTGGCGAAGTGACTGCAAATGCAGCACTGTTAACAAACAATTTGAACACTTTAGCACTAAGTCTTGACCAACAGATAAAACCTATTTTGAGTAAAACCAGCTCTCTTACTGATTCCTTGCAGGCCATGCAACTCAATCGCACGGTGAATGAATTGAACAGGTCCATTGCAGGTTTACAAGGCATTTTGGGAGATGTAAACGACGGTAAAGGCACATTGGGTAAGCTTACACAAGATGACTCTCTTTATGTAAATCTGGACCGCACAGCGGCTTCTCTCGATGCACTTTTGGGTGACATGAAAAATAATCCGCGTCGATATGTGCACTTCTCGCTTTTCGGTGGAAAGGACAGGAGTGTTAAGAAGTAGAAATTGTCCTGGTTAAAAAACTTTGTATTGGGCAGATAGACTAAACCTATTTTACAAACCAGGGTTAGAAAAAACTTGGGTTAAAAGTTTCGGGCATTTTCTTCTGTTAAAATCCTAGTCAAATTCGCCTTTAAAAACGAATTTCAGGTATTCCAAATTATTCAGCTATAGCCTGATCAAAGTAAAAATCTGCCTAATTTCTCGTCCAAAAATTTCAAAATATACGGTGTATAAAGTAAGAAAGTTGGCTGACTTAAATAGTAAGATTTTAATTCTTTTGTTCCTGCTTTTTACATCTTAAATAAAGTGCAATAAGCGAGTTAATTATTTCATTATAACCGCTCCAAAATCCAAAAAAATCTTCCGCTTTAAAAAGCCAGTTACCAATGATCAATAGCTGTCAAATAAAGAATTACCGAATTTGTAGTAAAAAATATAAAATTATTCCATAAACAGCTTATTATAATGCTTACTTATCTGCAGTTCAAAAGCTTCACATATGTTGATTCACATTACTAAATTGGTATAAGCCAGAATTGGTGCTTCTTTAAAAGTAAAATTAGAAATATAAATGAGTCTATTTTAGGTTGTCATTTCAAAGTGATTAGCTAATAACCTTTGCTTAATTTTATTTCAAAAAAATATAAGGTGGTACAATTATTGAGGCAATTTCAAGAATATAAAAGTGGTTTATACAATTTTTTTATTCTTATTCAGATCCATGTTTAAATAAGTTTAAGTTAAGCTTATTTATTTGAATTGGAGAGTTCAATATTGCAAATATGTAATTGGAAACTTTTAGTTATGAAACCTATATCTAGTTTAAAATCATTTCTTCGGGAATTTTCGAAATTCTTGACCGTAACATTTATATTTTCCATTTTGCTAATTGCTTTACTAAACAACAATTTGCAGGCTCAAAATCAATCGATTTCTACGGGTTCTTATATTATTAACATGGGTATAACGCCTCAAACAGTTGGTAATGGTTTAAAGCCTTACGGAATGCTATACGATATGATTTCAAACTATAATGTTCCAGTAAAATGGGTAATAAATCCAACCAAGAATAAAGATGGTATTGACTTTATTCATAATTCAATAGAATACCGTGGAGGTCCATTTATAATTCCCGCTGAATTCAGGAATAATGCGGTTAATGCTAGAATTACTTATTGGGAAAGCTTAGGTGTAATCGGTTCGAGTACTATTTCGGAATTTTTTGTACCTGTATTTCAAACATTGTATACAGTGCCTCGATGGACTTTAGATTTACAAAATGGTTCAATTGCATCGAAATATTTTGTTAACGCATCAATACCTGAAGTAGCTTATGGAGGTTCTTCAAAAGAATTATGGAAAACTCCCGATCAATTACAAGGTTGTGACGATTTATTCGTAATGCCCCATGCCGACCCCAAATGGGATACACATTCAAATTTGCTTTATTGGAACGAGAATTACAAAGGTGGTATTTGGGCGGCCTGTCATGCAGTTAGTGCCTTGGAAAATATGGTTAACCCGTTGGACCGAACCGAGCAAACTAATTTTTTGACCAAAAAAGATAATGCGTTTATGGGTTCTTCAGGCGATTATGCCAATAGTAATTCCTTGCTTTTGTGGGGTGATCACAATGGTGGCAATCCGCCATATAATTATAGGTTATTTAGTAATCCCGTCGCTCAGTTTATGGGAAATTTGGATGCTGCACTCACGAATGGTTCGGAACAAATATTTGTACCGCGACAAACTACCGGAACAACGGCCCAATGGAACCCGTCCATCAACATGCTTGTATACGATGCCGATCAGTCTGATGTCTTAAGTCCAAATCTAATTGACTTTCGCAATATAGCCGGTTTGGTTGTATACGGTAGAGGATTTGAAAACCCCAACAGGGGATACGTAATGTATGAAGCAGGGCATTCACACAATAAATCGACTGGAACTGCAAATATTGCAGCTCAAAGAGCATTTTTTAACTTCTCAATACTTGTAAGTAATGACAAAGTAGTATTACCGGAATTGAGCTCTGTCCCTGATATTATGACCTCTTCATCTACTTATAATTTAACTTTTACATTGCCAAATGGCTTTAATGTGGGAAATTATTCAATTGTATGGAAGTCCAGTTGTGGAGGTACTTTCTCCAATACAAATCAACAAAGTGTGATTTTTACGCCACCCATTGTAAGTTCTTTAACAGATTGTAATATAACAGTGACTATTACTGATGCATGTGGACGTATTTTTTATAATTCCAAATCTATTAAAATTAAAAATTGTGATTTAAATGTAAATCGATCAGTCAATAATCCAAGTTGTTACGCATTAAGTAATGGTTCAATTAGTATGGGCATTTCAGGATCTTCAGGTCCTTTTACTTGGACATGGTCCAAATCAAATTCAGTAGAAACGGGCTCTGGAACAGGAAATGTAATTTCTAACTTAAAAAATGGAACATATCAGGTAAATGTCAAAACTTCAGGTGGTTGTTCAACTAATTTCTCCGAACTACTAACCCAACCGAATCAGTTAGTCGTAAATACCACGGTTAAAAGTTATTTATGCCCGGGAAATTTCGGTTTTGTAAACCTAGCCGTTTCCGGAGGTACTGCTCCCTACACTTATGATTGGGCTGACATGGTCGGAAATAATAATCCAGGTAACAGGTCGGATTTAATAGCCGCAAATTATTCACTGGTAGTAAGGGATCAAAATGGTTGTGAAATCAATAAGACGGCTTTGATAACGGGTCCTACACAAAATATTCAGGCATCATTAATTTCAAAAAATCAAATTACCTGTTATGGTTTAAATGATGGATCGATGTCATTTGATGTTTCGGGTGGTACCGCCCCATATACCTATTTATGGCTCGATGGTAGTACTAACCTGAATCGAAATTCATTAACTGCTGGAACTTATAATTTGACAATCACGGATAACAATGGCTGTTTGTTACAAATTAGTGAAAGTATTACACAACCTGAAAAGCTAAGTTTGAGCTTTTTGATTACAAATCCGACCTGTCCTTCCGGGACAAACTCAGGTAATCCAGATGACGGAAGTATAGATTTAAGTGTCACCGGTGGTACTCCGCCATATTTGTATAATTGGGCCGATTTAAATATGCCTACAGAGCCTGAAGATAGGACTGCCCTGCCAAGTGGCAATTATACGGTTATAGTTCAGGACCAAAATGGATGTAATGCTAATATTAGCGTGATGTTAAATACATTAAAGGAGGAACCATTGCCACCTGGAGGAATAAATAATTAAAAAAATTAGACCTTCAAATTATTGAAAATATGATTAAAAAACTATTTACCCGTATAATCAATCCGCTTAAAAGATCTAACCATTTAGTATTAGATGAAGAGCTGAATAGGTCAATTAATTTAATATTATCCAATAAACTGGCAACAAATTTTCCTAAAAAAATTGTTGTAAGTATTATAGTGTCTATATTATTTACAATTAATTTAGAAACACTCTCTGCTCAAATAGTATTAGACGCCAATACCAATTCTTATGCTGTTTCAGGTAATAGTATTAC
>JAHEBN010000222.1:0-4490 GCA_024645245.1 Jiulongibacter sp.
CTTCGGCTTCCCATTTTCATTTAGGGGAATTTGTCCAATCCGTGGGCTCGAACCCGTATTGTCGATATATTTTCCGTTTACATCTGAAATAATCCTGCGACCTTGAAGTGCATGCCACAAGTCGGTGTAAAAACGTCTCTGTTCTGTCTCTGTGCCACCTTCTATCTCAATTTTGCTTAACCAGGAATTCCAATCTTCCTGACTGTCTCGAACACATTTTTCAAAATCCCAGTGAGGCAATTCAGCGTTTATATTCAACCTCGCTTGTTCTTCACTCACATAAGAAATCCCCACTTTCATTTTTCTTACTTCGCCGGTTTGTGTAGCAAAACTTACATAAGCTCCTATACGCTCGCCTTCTATTTCATTGCTTAAGAATTCTTCCAACTTGCCATTTCGCCATCCTTTTATACTTTCAAAAGGCTTGTCAAATTGTGCAGCGAAATATACGGTAAGCGTTTTAGGCCTTCGGGCAGTTTTACCCATAACGGCATACCCTTCTATTTCTCTGTCGCTCACTTTTTTTATTCCTCCTTTGTCGGTATCGGATGGCCCTAAAAATGTACTCAAATCAAATAGGATTTGGCTCTGAGCAGTTTTTGGAAAGGTATATTTATGAAAACCCACTCTGGTGGTAGAGCTGAGTTCAGCGGTAATCTGATAAGCATCTAAAAACACTTTATGATAGCCCACTTTTACGATTTCTTTTTCATGGCTGTATTTTGAACCGTATTGTTCTGAGCCTAAATGTCCTTTAAATTCGCCTGTAGTAGGCAAAACAGGCACGCCCGAAAGCTGCCAGCCGTGTAAATGACTAAAGCATTTTACACTGTCAAGATTATAGCGATAACCTGCATTCCAATCGGCATTAATGGCATTATCAGGACTTAGGTTTACCAATCCAAAAGGTCGGGAAGCTGAATTGAAAAAAAACCAACGGGAATTGGCCGCATCAACTAAGGGATAAACCAAATCAACAGGTCGCTCCTTTATTTTTTGGGAAAAAGAAGCATTGAAACTAAAAAGGAGAAGTAAAAAACAAATTTTTTGAAAAAACTTAGTCATAGAGATATTTTGATAATTTATGATAATTTTAGGGTGTGTTTAAAGGGCGTAGTACCTGTCAAATACACTGTTGGAGCTTCCATAGCAGGCAACGCTCCTCTTAACTGCACGCCTTTGTGCTCTATTTTGCCCGGACCAAAACTTATAATGTCTGTTCCCACAGTATAGGAAGCTTTTTCGCCAGCAAACAAATAGGCATTTTCTCTTTTGCTGTATTCATTTACTCCAGCAAATGTGCCCCCGGCTCTAAAAATCAATTCAAATGAAACTGGTACATTATCTGTTCCGCTCATTTCTATTTCAACTTCAATTCCAGCATTGATTTCTTTAACCTTTACCGTGGTTTGCAAAGTCTGAATTTCGCTTTTCTTGCGTAAACTTCTGGGCATTTTGCTCAAATCGCCGTCAGGTGAAATCTTGTCCTTTTCATGTGGCTGATAATATGGGCCTTCAAGGGTATTTTTCAAAATCCAAGTATCCCCAATTTGTTCAATTTTTTCGCTTTGAAATTGTCCTTTACCAAAAAATGATCCCGAAATTCTCATGGCTTGTAAAACGGCATTGCCTTTGTGAAAAGTAAGCCAGGCGGCATTGTCGGAAAGTAAAGTACAATCCCAAACTCCTCGCCGAACCCTAACGATCCCTGAGTACGGAAATGCTTTTGCATAAGAAGTCGGTAGTGCTTTTGATGCCGGTAAATCTTTTAATAGGGCAGGATTTTCTAAAAAATTACTTAGATATCCAGCCAACTGCTGAGGTGTGCATGTTTTTTCTATTAGCCTACAGGCCGCTGCCATTTCTCCACTATTGTCAAGCAGTGCCATGTAACGGTAGCAATAGTAATATTTATACATAAAGTCTATCGAGCCGCGATCTTGTCTATTGGATGCCTCTGTCACAACTTCACCATTGGGATGAATATAATACAAACTCATCGCCAGGTTTTTTCGTACCGCATCATAAAGTTCTGGTTTATTCAAGCCTATGGCCATGTCTATTAATGCCCTGTCGACAATCGGAGAATAACTATTGGTGCTTTTTTCGGTGAATTGGCCATCTGGGTCAATATCGATATGCTCTGCCAGCCATTGGTCCACTCGGTCGAGGTAACGTTGGTCAGGAAATAGTTCATTTACTTTGGTCAAAGCCGCAGAAACTACCCAACGGTGATTTGGAGTATGAACTCCTCCAACGATAAGAGCCTCGCCCGCGTTTTTTATAAAGCTTTTTAAATTTTCTATGGCATTTTCGGAGCCCTTGACTTTCGACTTTAATAAAAACTTATAAGAAGGAATGATATTTTCCAAAACAAAGGCCGTGTCAGGCGTAGAATGGAAATTGGTCGAAAGTAAATCTATCGTACCGTCGCTGTGTTGAAATTTCAAAAGTGCCTTGGAAGCCGTTTCAATATCTTTCAATACATCTTTAAAATGATAAAAAGCAGACTCCTCACAAGCGAATAACATGGATGCTTTAGCAATAAATCCGGCCGTAGAATGTGGACTTGGAATCTCATCTCCATCGAAATAGCCCCCAACATATTTATTGGAACTGTCAGTAATTTTATTGGATTTGAAATTCGGCAAAGCCTTATCATGAATTTTAATCCATTCGATAAGCCATGCTGGATTTTCATTTTCTAAAGATGTAAAACTCAGCATAGGAACCACGCAAAGGCTTTTAAGACCAGAATTGATAAATGCTCTTCTTTTCATAGGTTAAAGGTTGAATAAATGAATTTAATATTCTCGGATTTTTATACTTCTAAAATGAACCACATCGCCATGGTCTTGCAGGAGAATATGGCCTTTAGCTGCTTGAGCAAAATCAGGATGCGGGCTAAATTTGCTTTTCGCCACCAGATTTCTGAAAATCTGAGAATGGCGATCGTATTCTACCATTTTCAGGTTATTGATCCAATGCTCCACATGCCCGTCTTTCGATACCACACGTACTTTATTCCATTTCCCAGGACCTTGTATTCTTTTTCCGCCTCCACCTTCAGAAAGATTTTCTGAGGTAATCAAATCATAAAGTGAAGCTGTTGTCCTGTTTCCTCCTACACCTTCTTTCGCATCAGGATGCCTATTGTCATCCAATAACTGAAACTCAGGTCCAAGACCTGATCCTTTTCCTTTTTTGGGATCATTTACTACGAAATATTTAAGTCCACTATTGGCTCCCTCAGAAAGCATGTATTCCAATTCCAATTCGAAATCCCCAAACTCATCTACTGTCTCTATATCACCACTAACTTTTTTGCCATTTTCTCTGAGACCCAAAACCGATAAAACACCATTGTCCATCGTCCAGCCTTTTTCAGGAAACTCAGTACCATTGGCTATTTTCCATCCAGCGGAAGTTTTACCGTCCCAAAGCAGTCTCCAACCTTTACGTATTTCATTTTCGGTTAATTGATTTACTAAATAACTTATTTCGGGAGCATCTTCTCCTTTGAATTTTAATTCATCCAAATTTTCGGTAGCAATTCTGATATTTTTCCATTGAACCGTCAGACCTTTTTGTTTTTCAGTTTTTATAGCATGAACTTGTAATGCTATAAAACCGCTGGCGGTCTGCGGATCAAAAAGATTAGCACATGGAATTCCGTTGATCCAAGTCTTGATATTTTGACCAATGGCTTCAATATGATAAGTATTCCATTGCCCCACTTTAAAGGCTTCTTGCCCCTTTGGATTTACGGAAAGAGGGTATTTCCAGCCACTACGGCCTTCGTCAAAAATGCCGCCAGCCCATGCACGTCCACCTGGATCTATCTCTACCTGATAGCCATGAACTTTACCATCATTATAAGCAGGATCACTTATACTTCTGATTTGAATTCCTGAATTTAAACCCGCTTCAACTTTCACGTCCAGTTCAAGTACAAAGTCGCTATAGTCTGACTCAGTACATAAAAAAGAATTGGGGGTATTTAAGGTCGAAATACCCACTATAGCATTGCCTATAACTTTATATTGTGCCTGACCATTTCGTTGTACAAAACCACTTAGGTCGTTTCCATTAAAAAGGCTTTTCCACTGAGCCTGGCTGGAAAAACTTATTGCTAAGAATAGCAGAAGGATGTTTTTATTCATTGGGTTGAATTGATTTTTGAAGTTTTAATTTCTGTAGTTCAATTTAAGAATATTGTTGCCTTATTAGAAAATCAAATACCCTATTCTTTAATCTAAGCACTAAACAGCATTGGTTTTGATACATTTTTCTTCGATTATAAGCTCAATAAAAGTGTTTTCAATAAAAAATATAAGTAAAAATGGACTTCGAAGTTCAGTATCAAATACCTCTTCAAAGCCCATTTCTTAAAAAATCCTGCTGATTTTTGCCGCTAATCTTACCTAACCCGTAAAACGCCCTGCATTACGGTATAGTGACCAGGGAAAGTACAGACAAAAGTATAATTT
>JAHEBN010000222.1:4500-5757 GCA_024645245.1 Jiulongibacter sp.
TTTTGATACATTTTTCTCGTTTTAAAAACTATCAAAAAATATTTTAGCTAAAATTACCTAAAAAAAAAGACTTTGAAGATTTGTATAAAATACCTCTTCAAAGTCCATTTAATTTTGAAACAATTTGCACTTACAAACCAAATTTTAAACTTTTACCTAACCCTGAAAACGCCCTGCATCACCGTATAATGACCGGGGAAAGTACAGACAAAAGTATAATTTCCTTTTTGCTGAGGAGCTACAAAATAGATGGTTTCCATCGACTCCGGCTGCATAAGACCGGTGTGGAATAAAACCTCCGGCATGTCTGGTATGTATCCTTTGTCCACGCCTTCCATACCCATATTCATGGCCTCCTGCCCTACTTTGTCTACTGTGCCGGGTGCCACAATAAGTAAATTGTGTAGCATATCGTCGTTATTCCTGAAAACCAGTTTGACTTTTGCACCTGCTTTTACCTGAATTTTGTCGGTATCAAATTTTAAGCCCGGTTTGGTACCAATTTCGACGGTAACATCCGCTTCCCCACCCCAATCAGCAGGAATGACGTTTACTTTTTTTGGAGAGTTTATTTCCACCGTTTTCATGTTATGCATGCTGTGGTCAACCTCCTTTTGCTTAACACCGTATTTGTTTAAATCAATTGCGGAAACAGCCTTGTTTATTCTGTTTAAAGTAAAAAAGCTTTGGTCATGCAGTAGGTTTTCATCCGCTGTATTCAAAATACCCTCTGCCTTGATGCTGAAAATATATCCCAATCGCATGGAATCTACCGCAATATGTACACGCTTCTTATCCGCAGAAAGTTCAATACCTGTAATTTTCACCTCCCGCTGGTTTATGATCGGACTACCATAAGTATGGTGGTATTTATAGGTAAAACTTTTGATTTCGTAGTTGGCGGCGTCCAGAGCGGATTCATCACCAATCGGTTGGGTGAACGTAAGCAAAAAGCCATCGGATGCTGACTTTACATCCAGAATTTCAAAAGGATTCTGGCCGGTCCACATCATTCGTTCCAAGGCAAATTTTTCTTTACCAGTTGCCGCCCATCCGCGACTTGTTTGACCTACAAACATGGTATTATCCAAACCCCAACGCATTCTCAATATTCCTGATTGAAAACCTTCCCGGAAAGGATAACAAGCTCCCTGATACACACCATCTACTTTTTCCAGACTCATACGCATAACTTTGCTGTGTCCCTGATCTCCCACAAAATACTGGCCGGCAAACGGACCAAAGGCACCATCAGAA
>JAHEBN010000223.1 GCA_024645245.1 Jiulongibacter sp.
GCCCACAATACCGGAAAGTCTTTCTACAAAACCTTTAAAACCTGGATTGTCGATCAGAATAAATTTATCCGGGCGAAAAGCAGGTAGCATATTAACCCCTTTGTTCTTATTGTCCGGAGAATTATAAGCAATATGATGCTCCAGGCTATCCAGGGGGTCGTCGGTAGTACAAACGGTTTGCACTTTCATCATTCCCAGAAGACCTTGAACGGCCATTTCGGGAGTTGAAAGTTTTTCATTACATGCATCGTAAATTCGTTGGGATGAATTTCCTGATAATACTTCGGAAACTCCGAAATAACGCTGAAGCTCGAGGTGAGTCCAGTGATAAAGCGGGTTTCTTAATGTATACGGAACGGTTTTCGCCCAGCTTTCAAATTTCTCGTAATCACTCGCATCTCCGGTACAAAATCTTTCATTTACCCCATTGGTACGCATGGCACGCCACTTATAGTGATCGCCATAAAGCCAGGCTTCGGTAACATTTTTAAAAGTCTTATTATTCAGAATCTGATCGGGCGGCAGGTGATTGTGGTAATCAATAATGGGCATATCTTTGGCATAGCCATGATAAAGTCGCTCGGCAGTTTTGGTTTGTAATAAGAAGTTTTCGTCTAAGAAATTTTTCATTTTTTTATTTCCGGGAAAACGCATTCATTTTGTTTCCCTCCTATTTTAAAAATACCTGTTTAATCAAATTTATTTTAAAGGCTTACTCCACGTTTCCACGGAATAAAGTCATCCTGCTGATTCTGAACCGCTTTGCAAACAACCTTACCGCTGGCCACATCAATTACGTATTTCAAAATCCGATCTCCGGCTTCTTCTATAGTTTCTGTTCCCTCGATAATGCTTCCGGTATTGATATCAATAATGTCCGCCATTTTTTCGGCCATTTTGGTATTACTCGAAAGTTTGATCACAGGAGCAATCGGATTGCCCGTTGGCGTACCCAAACCAGTCGTAAAAAGAACTATATTACAGCCCGAGCCTACTTCAGCCGTGGTACTTTCCACGTCATTTCCCGGTGTGCAAAGCAAATTCAACCCTGGAATTTTTACTTTTTCAGGATAATCCAACACATCCGTAATCGGGGAAGTACCTCCTTTTTTCGCTGCTCCGGCCGACTTGATGGCATCCGTTATTAAACCATCTTTGATATTTCCGGGTGATGGATTCATATCAAATCCACTACCTGCCTGCTCTGCCCGCTCGGCATATCGACGCATAAGGTCAATAAACTTTTCGGCCAAATCATCCTTTACACACCTGTCGCTTAACTCTTGTTCCACTCCGCATAATTCTGGAAACTCACTTAAGACCACAGTACCGCCCAAAGAAACCAACAAATCGGAAGTGTATCCAATAGCCGGATTGGCAGAAATTCCGGAGAATCCATCTGAGCCGCCACATTCTAATCCCAGCACTAATTTACTAAGCGGTGCCGGTTTTCTTTCAATTTTATTGGCATCGACCAATCCGGCAAATGTTTGGGTAATCGCCTGAGAAATCATAGCTTCTTCGGTGCCTACTTTTTGTTGTTCCAGAAAAATGACAGGTTTGTCGTTGCAGTTTCTTTTTTGCAACTCCTCCTGAAGCATGCTATATTGGGCATTCTGGCACCCCAAACTTAGTACTGTAGCTCCTGCTACATTTGGATGTGAAATATAACCTGCTAATAGTCCGCAAAGAGCTTGTGCATCCTGCCTGGTACCGCCACAACCCATGCTGTGTGATAAAAATTTAACACCATCGATGTTCGGAAAGAGCCGCTCTTTGAGATCGGTATTTGCTTCCACATCAAAGGAATTGTTTAATATCTCAGCAGCCGATTTGCCCGATTTGTATAAATCAATCAATTGCTTGGTCTGACCCTGAAAACGGGCTTTTTTGCCATATCCCAGATCCTCCACCAAAGCCGCTTTCATGATTTCCAGGTTTCTGTTTTCACAAAAAACCAAAGGAAGCACTATCCAATAATTTGCAGTACCCACTTCACCATTTTTCCGGTAAAAACCGTCAAAAGTTAAGCTTTCCAAATTACCTACATCCGGTGAATTCCAGTCTGTTTTTCGCTCTCCCAATTGATAAGGAGAGGCGGCGTGTTTTACATTGAAAACATTTATCCAACTGCCTTTGGGTATATCCTGCTGAGCTTTTCCCACCAAAACTCCGTACATGATTATTTCATCACCGGCTTTAAAATCGTTTTCAGCAAATTTGTGTTTGGCGGCTATATCATCGACCAAAATAATTTCCTGACCCTCGTATGCAACGGTTTCTCCGCTTTTCAGATCGCTGAGAGCTACTATCAGGTTATCGCCTGGATGAACTTTTAATATTTTCTGACTCATATATTTATCTGACTGCCTGTCTTGCTGCCAATTTCCAACTGCCTTTTTGCTTAACCCAAACAGTTAATATTTTCAATTTTACATTTCCCGCCTTCCCGCCATCCAGCGTACCTGCATCCAGATTATGGCGAACTAAAGCGGTTTTGCCAAGTAAGGTAATTTCCTGATCGCTTAAGGTAACAGCGGTAAAGTCCGATTTTCCACTCAGAAGAGCTTCCATAAATTGAGCCTGATTTTCAATTTTGCCGCTCGAATGTCCGTATGTTAATTCCGGAATTGTAATTGCTTTTAAACCCGCCTCGGTAGGATTAATCAATTGCTCTTTAAGCATTTCCACAGCCAAGTCTACCGTTGTGGCTTTTTGTGCTAAAGTAGATACACTAAATCCTAAAAAAAACAGCAGAATTGAAATATTGGTTTTGTTGAATCTCATTTCGTTTATGGTTGAATTTTAAACAAAGTTGTATTGTTTTTATCCTATTTAAAAGAACTGTACACTAAAAATCTGTGTAAACGTTTGCGTTGACTACCATTTCGAACCAAATACTTTTGTAAAGCTTAAAACTTTTTTACTTAAAGCTGTATTATCTGCAAACCAGGCATAATCTTGATCATCGCGGTGGCAATTTTTGAAATATATCCGTTGCCCCCATTGCAATTTTCGATCACGCTCCTGGTAAACGGGTGCGTCGGCCACTTCTTTGCTGAAACTACAATCGATTAAATACATTTGAGCTTCGCGGTGATTACGACCCAATTTAAATCCCGGATTCCCGGTAAAACGACAATTTATTAAGACAGACTTGTCTGTTTCTTTTGCTGAGCCATCGTGCCATATGGCCGCATGCATATAGTTATTTATCGCCGATTGAATAATGGAAAAACCTCCATTTCTATCGGCAGAAACTGTAATAGTTTTAGCGAAAATATCATGTGATAAAAAACAAAACAGAAAAAGTAAATATCGCATTGAAATTGAGTTCTAATTCAAATTTATAACCGCTTTTATCAGGTCGGTTTTGGATAATAAATCATCAAATGAGCCTTTCACTTCCTCAAATGGAACTTTAAGGCTAATCCAGGAATCCACATCGATTGAACCAGCTTCCATTTGCTTAATAATGAAATGAAAATCTGCCGGTTGGCTATTTCTGCTGGCCATGATGGTAAGTTCTTTTCGATGAAAATCGGGATCAAAAAACGAATAATCACCTTGAAAAAGACCTACAAAAACCAGTTTCCCTCCATGAGCCACATAATTGGGAGCTAGCTTCATCGAATTGGGATTGCCTGTGGCATCGAAAACCACATCATACCCAGCTATTTCCAAACTTTCCGTTTCACTCAAAATATGATTTGCTTTTTGGTGTTTTGAGCAAAAATCCAGCCTTTTGGCGTTTAAATCAAAAATGGAAGTTTCGGTTCCGGCAATTTTCAAAAACTCAAGTACCGTGAGGCCGATGGGTCCTGCACCCAAAACCAAGGCTTTTTGACCCGATTTCACTTCTACTCGGTTTACCGCATGGCAGCCGATTCCCAAAGTTTCGACTAGGGCTAATTGATCGTAATTTAATACCTCCGAAGTATGCAATTTATCCGCCGGTAAAATGAGGTATTCGCACATTCCTCCATCTATATGAACACCTAAAACTTTTAATTTTTCGCAGCAATTGCTTTTGCCCAGTTTGCATGCATGGCACTCTCCGCAATTCAGGTAGGGTTCTACGCTAGCTTTCTGACCTACTTTTAAATTTTTAACCTGGTCACCTACCTCCATGATTTCCACTCCCAACTCATGTCCTAAAATGCGTGGATACGAAAAGAAAGGCTGTTTCCCTCTGAATGCGTGGTAATCTGTACCGCAAATACCAATGCTGTGGATTTTCACCAACACCTCCATCTCACTTGTAAGAGTCGGTTTTTCCGTTTCCAGAAATTTGAATTCACCGGGCGAATCTAATCTGAGGGTTTTCATTTAAATGATTTATACTAAATTGAAAAGTAATAAACTTTTCTTTGGGTACTAGCTTAATCCGATACAAAGTTATTGCGGCAACTTTAATAAATATGGTGTTATATTTCCTTTTCGATGTATAATTATGTCATTTTCGTATTAGCCATTTAGCTAAATCCTTTCCGGCCTGAAAATTCTCGTATTCCATCGGAATTCGGCGGTTGTCCATGTATTCATTGTACAACCAGGGATCGCCAATCACTATCATTTTTCCTTTGCCAAAATTTGAGATGGCTATAATTATATCATTTCCTTCGGATACCAGAGCTTTGGCTTTTCCGGAAACGCCTAAAGTGACCAATTCTTTTACATAAACCTTTTTAACATTTGGGAACACTTCATTTCCAGCTGGAATCTTTACTTTTCCTTGCTCCCAGTGTGTTCCCTGAACCATATTTATGCTCTTATTAGTAAAATTTATGCCGAAAGTTTTAATTAACTCATTGGTATGTGGAATCTCACAATTAGCGGTATCATTAGCCATTACCAACAAATGTCCGCCTCTTTTTACCCAGCCCTTAATAGCCTTTATATCTTTTGTAGATATGAAATTAGGTGAAGCCGTTTCCTTTTTAGTATCCGGGTCCACAATGATATAAACATCCAGGTCTTTCAAATTTGCTTTAGCGGGAGCTGCTTTAATTGAAACCAATTCAGCACCGTAATTTTGGAAAATATCGCCTAGCCACAAAAAACCGGAATGTAGTGGGTCTTCCCAAATATAGTGAAACTGCTCCTGATCACCATTCCAACTTTTCCGGAATTCCCGATTGAAATAATAATCCAAGCCCACTTTTTGGCCTTTCCCGGGAAAACCTTCTTCTCTGATTTCCATCTCTGTGGCGGCGAAAATAAATGGCCCCACCCCTTTTAGATCGTTTTTGCGAAGCGGCTCTCCAATGTAATATTCGTAAGTACCATCGCGATAGGGATTTCCGCCTAAGCCGCCCACACTTACCGTTTTATTCAAGGCCAGGCTTCCGTCTGTTTCTTTTTCAACAAATTCCTTTAAAATACCCTGCCAACCCTTAACTGCCGGCAAGGCAAAACTTTCGGGCAGATAGCCTTTTCTCACCCCTTTTAATAAAGTGTAAACAAACATGCAAGACGATGAAGCTTCCAGGTAATTACCTTCTTTGCCACTCAAAGCAATCATTTGCCACCATACGCCGGAATTCTGATCCTGGTAATTGACTAAAACAGGGGCCAGTTTTTGCAAATAGGAAATAAGTTTAGGCCTTTCGGGATGGTCTAAAGGGAAATAAT
>JAHEBN010000066.1 GCA_024645245.1 Jiulongibacter sp.
ACAAGTCAGATCTGAATGCCAATGCCATTGATTTTTACCGTTTTGAGCTATCAGATGTAATTCAAACAGCTTGCCTGGCACACGATATAGGCAATCCTCCCTTTGGCCATTCGGGGGAAGAAGCCATTCGAACTTTTTTTGCCGAACTACCGGTAGAACAAAGGAAAGCCCTGGAAAATCAGCTTACCGTAAATCAATTCCAGGACTTACTGAAATTTGAAGGAAATGCCAATGCATTTCGCATTCTTACTTCTGTTTTTCTAAAAAAAGGGCTTAAACTTACCTACACCACACTTGCCTCGATTATTAAATATCCGGTGGTAAGCGAATATGGTTTTGATAAAAAGTTGGGTAAAATAAGTTTAAAGAAATCCGGCTTTTTTGATGCGGAATACACTTATTTTCAAGAACTGGCAAAGGAATTGGAGTTGATATGTATCGATCCCGAAAAAAAACAGTTTGCCCGTCACCCTTTTGTTTTTCTGGTTGAGGCCGCCGATGATATTTGTTATAGCATTATTGACCTGGAAGACGCTTATCGCTTAAATATCATTGGCTTTGCAGAATTAAAGAATCTTTTGCTTCCTTTTTTTGAAGATACTTCCAATGAAGCCTACATGTTAAAACAGATGGTGGAAATTGAAGACAATTCCCAAAAAATATCGCTGCTTCGGGCTATGATCATCAATCAGCTTACCCAAAAATGTGTAAATGCATTTATGGATAATGAAGAGGCAATCCTGAAAGGCGAACTAAACAAGCCATTGATAGATTTAATCGACAAGAAAAGCATAGAACTTCTCAAGAAAATTGAAGATTACTCCATAAAATACATCTATAATCACCGCTCGGTAATAGAGAAAGAAATTGCCGGTTATCATGTAATCGGTGGATTGCTGAAAGAATTTGTGGTGGCGGTTTTTGATCCCGACTCAAAAAAATCGGAAAAAGTACTGCAACTTTTAAGTGGCCATTATGCATTAGACAACACGCTGAGCCTTTATGAAAACCTGCTTAATGTAGTGGACTATATTTCGGGCATGACAGACCTTTATGCCATTGATCTTTACCGCAAAATGATGGGTATTCAGATACCGGATGTGAGGTAGATATGAAAATGTAAAAAGGCTAACAAAAACAGCTTTGAATAATAGATTGAAAAGAAACCGGAAAGGAAAAAACTGGCCAAATGTTTTTATTCCATTAATCGGACGAATTAAATTGGTGGTATTTCATTAATAAACTTAAAGGATTTGATTATCCGTGGTATAGTTTATATTTTACATTAAAAATAAATTCATATGAAAAAACTTATTCTGATCTTACTCCTTTTTGCCACAAGTAATGCTTTTTCGCAAAATTTTGCTCCACTCGACAAAAGCATTATGGATGTAGCCTATTACCCAAAAGGTGCACATGGGGTTTATATGACGAATACTCCGGCCGACAAAGCCAAATTAATGCCCAAAATAAAAATCACTTATTCCAGACCTCAGGCAAGCGGACGTAAGATTTTTGGTGAGTTATTGAAATATGGAGAATCCTGGCGTTTTGGTGCAAATGAATCTACCGAAGTGGTTTTTTATACAGCAGTGAGAATAGGCGACTCCATACTTTCACCCGGACGCTATACCTTGTACTGCACTCCAAATGAAGACAAATGGACTTTGCATGTTCATCCGAATGTGGATGGTTGGGGAATTTATGCATTCGACGAATCCAAAGAGCTTGCCAGTATTACGACTACTGTAAATAAAGCACCTGAATTTATTGAGGCGTTTTCAATAAGTTTGTTTGAAGCTTCGCCAAAAATTATTCACTTAAAAGCGGGTTGGGAAAATACGGTAGTGGAATTCCCGATTGAGTTGCTTTAGATTACAAAAACAATCAAGAGTGGCAGGAGTTTGTCGTTCGTGAATTTTATGGAAAATTAAATGTTGCCTTGCTTACCTTTTGCAATACTCGCTCCAATGTAAGCCATAGGAATATAAGCACCGGCAAGATCAAGAACATTAAACCAAAGTGGTGATTCAGGAAGCATCAGAATATTCATCACACCACCAACAAGAGTAAATAAACCCACAAGCAATCCCAGCTCCATTTTCTTAAAAATGGCAATTCGTGCAGCTACATAGGCACCTACAAGTGTACCCAAGGCATGAGCCAGAAAGGGCATGATGTAATTTTTGGGTTGTAATAAATGCATGGAAGCCTTAAGACCTTCCATTGTTGTCATATCAACCCCCTCAGGCGGTGGAATTAGCGAAGGGCCTATCATCACAATGCCCATATTTACCACACCACCTACCAAACAGCCGGCAATTACAGCCAGAATATTTCTTAGAATTGGTTTCATATTTTTTTTGCAATAAGTTGGTAATGTGAATGTAAGGAAAAGTATTTAAATTAAAAATTGCGGATAAATCTATTTATTTACAGGATACATAAAGGGAACTAACACTTTTCATTTTTGATCATTTTTTAAAACCCATTTCGGACATTTTTCAACCAGGAAAACATAATTCCTTTCATTTCGGATTTACCAAAAATTCTAGCATTTGATCTTGTACTAAATGCGTAATAAGCTTTTTACAAAATAAATTTCCAAATTCGCAACAATTAAAAACACGAAATGCTTCGGCTAGACAGACTTACAAGTATTTTAATTCAGCTTCAATCTAAGCGAATAGTACGAGCTCAGGAGATTGCAGACAGGTTTGAGATAAGCTTACGAACCGTCTATCGCGATGTGCGTACGCTCGAGCAAGCCGGTGTACCCATTCTTTCCGAAGCCGGAATTGGTTATTCTATTTTGAAAGAATACCGATTACCTCCGGTTCACTTTACCGATGAAGAAGCCATGTCTTTTCTTACTGCTGAAAAACTGGTGGCCCAATTCACCGATCCAAATACCCGAAAAGCTTACGAATCGGCTTTGTATAAAATTAAAGCAGTGTTGGGAATGAACGAAAAAGAAAAAATAGACGATGCCTCAGATCATATTGCGGTTTTACAAAATGCCTGGATACCTAAAGACCGCCACGACAACTTAAATATTCAGGAAATTCTGGAAGCTATTCTTTCCCGAAAAGTAATCCGTTTGAAGTATTTCTCAGGTGCCATGTATGAAAACACAGAGCGAATAATAGAACCGGCGGGAATTTATGCCCAAGGTCCTTACTGGTACCTGATCGCCTGGTGCAGGCTGCGTAGTGATTACCGCAATTTTCGTACAGATCGCTTTGTAAATTTTGAAGTCTTGACCGAGCGGTTTCAAACGCAGCATCCGCAACTGAGCACCTTTATCGAGCAAACCAGCAAGCAAAAAGAAGTACAAAAGGTAATTATCCGTATAGATAAATCTGACTACCGGTATTTGGGCGATCAAAAATATTACATGGGCTTTGTTTCGGAAAAAGAATCCGGCAACCAAATTGAACTGACATTTCTTTCGTCTTCACTAACTGGCTTTTCACTCTGGTTTTTATACCTGGGGGCTTCTGCAGATATTATAGAGCCGATATTACTTAAAGAACTGGTAAGTCAGCAAATCTTAAAAATCGTAACAAGACTTGAAAAATGAGCGAATATTTCATTGACCAAATATTAAAAATTAAGAAATTACCTGGAAAAGGAGGCTGGTCATATGTAGAAATTGAAGGGGATTTCAAAGAATACAGACAAGCTGGCGGGTGGATAAAGGTGAAAGGATTTATAGACAATTTTGAATTGCCTAATTACAAACTTGCACCCATGTGTAAAGGCAAAATGATGCTGCCGATTAGAGCCGATATTCGCAAGGCACTTAAAAAAGAAGAAGGAGATACGATACAAGTCAAACTAGCTTTAGACTATAGCCATCTTATTATTCCCGAAGAAATTAAAGAATGCCTCGAGTTTTATCCCAAAGCTCTGGAATTTTTCAAAACATTAACTGAAAGTAATAAACGTTATTACATCGACTGGATTTCCGAAACTAAAAATCCAGACACCCAAGCCAATAGAATCAATAAAATGATTGACCGATTGCTGGAAGGGAAGAAAATGTATGATGTTTAGGGTTTAGGGATCAGGTCGTAGGTTTTAGATGATTGTCTATGCCTAAATCCTATAATTGCTTTTTCCATTCTCCTTTTTCCCTAACTCCTAATCCCTAAATCCCTTGTTCCATTCTCCCATATCCCTAAAACCTAAAATTCCTTGTTCCTTTCTCCTTTTTCCCAAATCCCTAAAACCTAATCCCTTAAACCTTATCCCAAAAACCTAAACCCTACTGACAAACCCTTGTCACCCACAAGATTTAGCTTTGAACTATTAAACAAATAAAAGATGATAACATTTATAGAAGCATTCACAAAAGAACTGGAGCAGGAAGCCGTACAAACACGCCGTATGCTCGAAATAGTACCCACAGAAAAAATGGACTGGCAACCGCATCCAAAAAGCATGACTATTAAAGCCCTATCGCAGCATATTGCTGAGATTCCACTTATGAACGTCATGGCACTTAAATACGACAAATGGGATTTTTCAGCCAGTCCTTACCAGCCAAAGGATGTTATCAATACCCAAGAATTAGTGGCGAGATTCGAAGAATGTCTGAATGAAGCACGGGAGGCTTTATCAACTTCTTCTGATTTCATTATTCAGGATAAATGGCAGATGGTTTCGGGCGATCAGGTTTGGCTGGAAATGGAAAAATGGGAGGCTGTGCGGCATGCCTTTGGGCAAAATGCTCATCACCGTGCACAGCTTCAGGTTTGTTTACGCTTATTGGATATTCCGGTGCCTGGTCCTTATGGCCCGAGTGCTGATGAAATGTAAGATCGTTTTATTCCAATTTCATAGATAAAAGTATATTTGCCTAAAAAAGCTAAATGTACTCTTATTTATTGACACTTCATTCCTGGGTTCGTTGGCTCTTACTATTCAGTTTACTGGCAAGTATAATCGTGTCATACACCGGATGGAAACAAAAACGTATTTTCTCTAAAACTGTCGATTTACTAAGACATAATACAGCCACCATTGCTCATATTCAATTGATATTGGGTTTGAGTTTGTATTTCATAAGTCCGGTGGTTGACTATTTTCTAAGGAATTTTGAGGATGCAATTCACTTAAGAGAAATACGTTTTTTTGGAATGGAACATATAACGGTAATGTTTGTTGCTATAATAATATTAAGCACAGGTTCGCTGAAAGCAAAACGTAAAAAAATCGATTCCGAAAAATTCAGAACCATGTTTGTTTGGTATCTTATTTCATTCGTTTTGATTTTGAGTAGTATTCCCTGGGCTTTTTCACCATTAATAAGTCGTCCCTGGTTTCGGTTTTTCTGATTGTTTCATTAGTCGTAAATACCCTGGATTTTGACGTTTTATATACATCTTAGGTAAGAAGTTTTTATTCAACTTTGTATAGTAAATAATATCACCTGTTAATTTTAAAAATGAAAAATCAAAAAATCTTCTATTGGATCACCACAGGCCTGCTTGCACTTTTTATTATTCCGGGAATCTTCTTCCTTAATTCTGAAATGGCGATTGAAGGTACGCGGCACCTGGGTTTACCCATGTGGTTTCATTGGGAATTGGGCATTGCCAAATTTTTGGGAATGATAGCCATTTTACTGCCCATGATGCCTAAACGAATCAAAGAATGGGCCTATTTCGGAATCGGTCTTGATGTGGTATCAGCGTTTATTGCTCATCTGGCTGTAGATGGTGCAGTGCCTATTTCTTTTTTCCCAATTATTGTTTTAGCCTTGTTGATTGTATCATACTTATATAATCCGCAAATGAAATAGAATAAAGTTTTTAAAGAAACGCAAATTATGAGCAGCTATACAAATATTGACGAATACATGGTAACGGTAGAACCATCTCAAAGGGTGGTTCTACAAAACCTCCGTGACTTTATAAAAAAACTAGTACCCGAAGCCGAAGAAACCATAAGTTATCAATTACCCGCTTTTAAGCACAAGAGTAAACTTTTTGCCGGTTTTGCAGCATATAAAAATCATTACAGCTTTTTTCCCATGGATGGTGGAGTTTTGGATAAATTTTCGGTCGAATTGACGAACTTTAATTATTCCAAAGGTGCTTTACAATTTACACCTGAAAATCCGGTACCGGATGAACTGCTTGAGCGAATTATCCGTTTTAAGTTGGAAAAGAACGATACTATAATCCTGGCTAAAAAGAAAAAATGATTGAAGTATTTGCAACCGATATAAATGACCAAAGTTGTGCTCAGAAAATTTTAGACTTCCTGAGTTCAGAATTTCCGGATTATGAAGTAAATATAGATTTACATGATTGCGATAATATTCTTCGGGTGGTATGTCGTGATTCCGAAATTGACAGTGTAAAACTAATGGAAATGGTGCAGGTAAAAGGACATAAAATCAGCATTTTACCCGACTGATTTACTTATGCCGCATTCAGAGTTCCCCGATTGTATCGCGTGCGGTAATCCAGCGGACTCATGCCCGTAATTTTTCTAAATACATCCCGAAAGGCTTTGGGATCAGAATACCCCACTTCGTACATCACTTCGTTTATATTTTTGCGGGTTAATTCAAAATCTTTTTTCGCGGCTTCTATTTTTACCCTTTGTATGTATTCGGTAACCGTATTATTTGTGGCTTTTTTAAATCTTCTTTCCAGACTTCGCCGACCAATGCCGAATTCCATGCAGATTTGTTCAACCGAAATTTTTTCCCGGTAATTGTTCTCTACATACTCCTGAATTTTGCGTATATCATTATCTGTATGATTTTTCTGACCGGAAAACATAACGAAATGGGATTGCGAAGTGCGACCTATATCTAAAGCAAAAAATTTGGCCGCATGAATGGCCAACTCAGGTCCGGCGTACTTTTCAACTAAATGCAAAAGTAAATTCCAATACGAACTAGCTCCTCCACTGCTGTAAATACCATCTTTTTCTGTTACAATACGCCCGTTTACATATTCCACATCCGGGTACATTTCTTTGAATTGATCTTCAAAAAGCCAATGTGTTGAACACTTTTGATTATCAACCAAACCGGTGGCAGCCAATAAGAAAGCACCCACGCACATGCTGGCAACCTCGGCTCCGGCTGCAGCTTTATTCTTTATCCAGGGTATTAATTCTGAATTTATTTCCACTGCTCTTGCCATTTCACCACTGAGAGCCGGAATTAATATCAGATCGGTATCAAAATCCTGATTTATGGTTTTAGTGGTTGCCACCTGAAAAAGCCCACCGGCCAGTGAAATACTCGATTCAGAAGCCACCAAATCTACTTCAAACAAAGCAGGTTTTCCTTGCTGAGCCAAAAACATATTGATACCATTAAACATATAATGGGGATCCGAAATACTCGAAGGAATTGCTTCTTTCAAAACCAAAATACTGATATGTTTCATGTCGCAAAAACTACTTTAATTGTCGCAAATACAGACGGATAAAAAGAAACCGAAAGTTAACTTTGAAGTATAAATTAGAAAAATGTTTCTTATTATATTAACATTTTAATTTTAGTTATTTTTGATATACGAAAATTTAAAACCTGTGATATGATTATACTTTACATCCTATTAGCCATACTAAGTTTGATCTTAATTCTGGCTGCTATTTTCAAAAAAGCCTATGCCATCAGGGAAGAGGTGCTTATTCATAAACCAATTGCAGAGGTTTTTAACTACCTGAAATACCTTAAAAACCTCGATAATTTCAATAAATGGGTCATGATAGATTCCAATGTCAGAAAGAAATATACCGGCACAGATAATACTGTTGGTTTTATTGCCGCCTGGGATAGTAATTTAAAACAAGTGGGAAAAGGGGAACAGGAAATAACGGGGATCACCAAAAATGAAAGAATTGATTATGAAATACGTTTTGAAAAGCCATTTAAATCAACTTCGCCTGTCTTTTTTAAAACAGAATCAATTGATGCTAACAGCACAAAAGTTACTTGGGGATTCGACGGAGCTATGCCCTACCCCATGAACATCATGATCACCCTGTTTCAAATGGAAAAACAATTGGGAAAAGACTTACAGGAAAGCCTTGGAACACTCAAGTCTATTTTAGAAAAATGATTAAACTGATATGAAAAATTTAGGAATATATCTCGTTTTCAATGGGGAATGTAAGGCTGCATTTAGCTTTTATGAGAAGGTTTTTAGTGCAACTGCTACCTTCACCTATTTCGGAGATTTCCCTGCGGAAGGTTCTGATGCCGAGGTAGATAAAGAGCGGGTAATGAATGCCTCACTTATAATCAATGAAAATACGGCAATAATGGGTTGTGATCCACCGGTAAGAATGGGTGAAACCAAGGCAGGCCAGAATTTCAATGTTATGCTCAACACGTCTTCCCGCGAAGAGTCTGATAAATTATTTGCAGGCCTTGCAGAAGGCGGACACATATCTATGCCCATGTCTGATCAGTTTTGGGGAGCCTATTTTGGAATGATTACCGATAAATTTGGTATTCAATGGATGATAAGTTTTACGGTCTGAAAAACTCAAAGCATATCTCTTCCATTAAAATTAACTGCTCCTTTAAAAGCCAGTTAGGAAATAATAATAAACAGACAAAGTATTTTTTAAAAAAATACACTTCAAATGAGATTTAAAATAAATGCTTTTCTCATTTTTACTGAATGATAAAAAGACTCCTTCCTGGCTTATTGTTGTTTTTACTATTTGCCTGTAGATCAAACACCAAAACAGGTTTCGAAATACCCATAAATGCTTTTGAAAAACCAATTGAAAACCCAATTTTTCGGGCAGACTCTAATTTTAAATTTTTTGATCCCATAAAAAAGGATAGCGTACGCTGGCAAAGAGCCGATGTTTTTAATCCGGCTGCAGTGGTAAAGGATGGAAAAATATTTGTACTTTTTCGTGCGGAAGATAATCCTGCCGCACATTTGGGTGGTCGCACCTCGCGAATAGGACTTGCACAAAGTATCGATGGAATTCATTTTACAACCTATTCCGAGCCTGTGCTATTTCCGGAAAACGACGATTTTATGGAATATGATTACCCGGGTGGTTGCGAAGATCCCCGCGTATGCCAAACTCCGGATGGCTCATTTGTTATGCTATATACATCCTGGAATTACAAAACCCCCAGATTGTCGGTTGCTTTTTCTAAAGACCTGAAAACTTGGGAGAAAAAAGGACCTGCTTTTTCAAAAGCCTACCAGGGAAAATTTAAAGATATGGCAAGCAAGTCGGGTTCTGTGATTACCAATATCATAAACGGGAATATAGTAGCTGCAAAAATAAATGGAAAATTTTGGATGTATTGGGGAGAACACCTGGTAAATCTGGCCTGGTCTGAAAACTTGTATGACTGGTATCCCGAAATGGATAAAAATGGCGAATTAGTTGGATTAATTGCTCCTCGAGATGGTTTTTTCGATAGTAATCTGACTGAATGCGGGCCTCCGGCTTTAATTACCGATGCAGGAATTAGTCTGTTATACAATGGAAAGAACAATGATGATTCTACCAAGGCAGACCCTGACTTACCTGTAGGCACATACTCAGTAGGACGGGTGGTGTTTGATCCAAAAGACTTAAAAACCGTTGTAACCCGTTCAGATAAACCATTTTTAAAACCAAGCCTGCCTCATGAAATCAGCGGTCAATACAAGGCAGGTACTACTTTTTCAGAAGGACTGGTTTTTTTTAAAAATAAATGGTTTCTTTACTATGGCACAGCCGATTCATTTGTAGGTGTTGCTGTTGCAGAATAAAAATCAATCATTGGTTTGTTTTAAGTATAAAAGGTCGAATAATTTAATGAGAAATTTATTCCAAAAATTATTATTGTTACATTTCGAGACAATAAACAATTCAAACCTGAACAATGAATAAATTCATAATTATTTTAACTATTTTAGGTAGCTCTTTTCTGGCTGTTAATGCTCAGAAAAATTCTTTTGCGGTTCAAACTAAAATTAAAAACGGGATAATTGAAGGCAATTACGATACCAAATCGGGTATCCAAAAATACTTCGGAATTCCATTTGCCAAGCCACCGGTTGGAACACTCCGTTGGAAAGCCCCGCAACCGGCAACAAATTGGATAGGGGTAAAAGAAACCAAGAAATTCGGCCCCAGAGCCATGCAAGCACCGGTATTCGGCGATATGAATTTCCGTTCGGACGGTGTAAGTGAAGATTGCCTTTACCTCAATGTGTGGGCACCCGGAGGCCAAAATTCCAAAAATCTTCCGGTTTTGGTTTATTTTTATGGGGGTGGATTTGTGGCCGGTGACGGCTCCGAACCTAGATACGATGGAGAATCTATGGCTAAAAAAGGAATAGTAGTGGTTACTGTGAATTACCGTTTGAATATATTTGGTTTTTTTGCCCATCCCGAACTAAGCAAAGAAACAACTTATAAAGGATCAGGTAATTATGGCCTGATGGATCAGGCTTTGGCCATAAAATGGGTAAGTGATAATATTGCTGCATTCGGTGGCGATCCTAAAAAAATAACCATTGCAGGAGAATCTGCCGGATCCATTTCAGTGAGTGCTCAGATGGCTTCTCCCCTGGCCCGTAATTTAATCGCGGGTGCCATCGGCGAAAGTGGTGCAGGAATAAATCCAACCTTATCGCCCGTTACACTTGCTGAAGCAGAAAAAACCGGTTTGGAATTTGCCCAATCAATAGGTCATCCTTCACTTGCCGAACTTCGAAAACTATCAACCAAAGATGTTTATGAATTGTATAACGACTCGAAAAAGTTTGGATTTCCGACCGTAATTGATGGTTATTTTTACCCTAAAACAATCCCTCAGATATTCAATGCCAAAGAGCAGGCTCAGGTTCCACTTTTATTGGGCTGGAATTCAGCGGAAATCCCGGGTCAGGCATTTATGTTTGGCAAACCCTATACCGAAGAAAATTATGTGGAAAGAGTAAAACAAACTTACCCACAAGATTACGAGGAAGTTTTAAAACTGTATCCCCACGGAAATGAGAAGGAAATTGAACTTTCAGCTACAGCACTTGCCGCCGATCGTTTTATCTCGTACAGTACCTGGAAATGGTTTGACTTACATCGCAAAAACTCGGATAAGCCGGTTTACCGTTATTTATTCAGCCGGGTGAGACCTCCGCTTGTAGACAAAACGCTAGCCTCCGGACTAGCGGGTGGAACCGTAAAAAAAGACCCGAATGCAAAAGTAAATGTACCCGTAGGTGCATCTCACGCCAGTGAAATTGAATATTGCATGGGTAATTTATACGGCAGCCCCGAATATGCCTGGACCGAAGACGATTACAAAGTTTCAGAAATCATGGCTGAATATTTCGCCAATTTCATAAAAACAGGTAACCCGAATGGAGATAAATTACCCGAATGGAAAAAGGCTGAATCAAACGACAAAATGCCGGCGGTAATGGTAATAGACCTGGAAAGCAAAACCATTCAGGCACCGGATGATGCAAGATATGAGTTTTTGGACAAGGCATATGGAAATTGATTTTAAAATTCACCAATCTTAGCTGCGGTTTCTGATTACAATTGGCTTTAAAAAATTTGGGATGGGATTCAACTAAATCTCATCCCATTATTTTTGTTATTAACTTTGAATATTAAAGAGGAAAGAACAATGAATTTAGAAAGAGCTTTCGCTGCATTTGATGAATACAATTCGGCCGATCCGAATAAAGAAAGCTGGCGAGGTAAAGTTTATGCTAAAGAAGTACTTTATGGCCAAAGAATGAGTGAACGTTTGGAAAAATATGCACCAAATGCTCCCGAAGCTGTAAAATTAGCAGCCCGCTGTCAGCACATCGGTCGTTGGGAAATTAAGAGAGATGCTTATCCCATGGACAGGGCGGGTTATTTGAAATGGCGAAGTCAATTGGCAATTCATCATGCTGATATTGCCGGACAGATTCTTTCTAAACTGGCATTTGATACCGAAATAATTGATGAGGTAAGGTTCTTACTTCAGAAAAAGCAGCTCAAACAAAATGCCCAAACACAGTTACTTGAAGACGTCATTTTCCTGGTCTTCGTGGAATTCTATCTGGAAGATTTTGCAGCAAAACATGAAGACGAAAAAGTTGTTGATATTATCCGAAAAACATTTCGGAAAATAAGTGCAAAAGCAATTGAAGAAAGTGGAAGTATTCATTTATCTGAAAGAATCGGGAAATTAATTTCAATTGCTGCAATCTGATTTTATCGAACAAAATGGCTATTTATCTCAAATAAAAAAAGCTCCGGATATCGAATCCCGGAGCTAACTATTTTCTAAAAATTTTAAAATCACTTCACCACCTTCATCACCCCATTCATTAATCTCCAGTGACCAGGGAAAGTACATACAAAAGGATAATTTCCTTTTACCGTAGGTGCTTTAAAACGTAATTTATACGTCTGCCCGGGGTCTACCAGAGGTGTAGAAAACAGAACTTCCGGAATAGCCGGCACATACGATTTGGCTGCCGCATTTTCTTCTGTAATCATTTTATCGGCTGCTGCACCTACAATTTCCATGGCTTTTATTTGGGTAATCACCAGGTTATGCTGCATGGCATCCGGATTTACAAAAACCAGCTCCACCTCTTCACCCGCCTTTACTTTAAACTCCTTTAGCGTATACTTCATGGCCTCTTCTATGGTTTCGATGGTAATCACATGCCGCGGTGTATAGTCCACCACTTCACCGGCAATTTTCCAGGCATTAAGTAATTTATCCAGATTAAGGTCACCTGTTTTTCTCAAGGAAGTCAGAAATGATTTGTTATCATCCGTAACACTTACATTTTCCAGTTTATAGTTCCAACCATCGGCCATCGCCTTGTATATACCTGCTTTTGCTCCATTATCCAGTGATTGTACATTTCTCAGGATCGCACTTAACTCATCCGTTTTACCCAATGAACTGAAAGAGCGAACAGCCCGCTGCAGAGCATAAGCCGACATATTACTCGGTATTTTAAACATCACCTTCTTTTGGCTCTGATTATTCATCTCATCCACCTCTTTGATATCGTTATTTTTATCCAAATCTACCGAAAGTGTATACTCTCCGGCGATATCCGTGTAAAAACCAATATTACCTACCCAGGGGCCGTTCAGATTTTTATCAATGGCTACTGTTTCACCTGCTTTTATACCATTTTTATAATTCCGGCTAACCATCCGGGTGATTATGCCCTGCCCTTCGAAACTCAGGTCGAGCGGTACAATTACATCAGCAGGGAAATCTTCTGTCCCATTATTTTTTACTTTTACCACTACCCCTATTCTTTCACGGGCCTCGGGCATCATCGGCGTAACCTGAATTTCTTCTATCATCAGATCCACACCTTTTACCGGTTCCGACTTTTCCATTTTCATTTCACCCATATTTCCGTGCATGCTGTGATCCATCATCATACCATCTGATTTAGTAAGGGCCAGTTTATCCATGTACTTTTTCATCAAGTATCCATCATTGGCAGTAAGCACACAGGCAAATGCATCCGGCAGCCAGCGATCGGCAGCTTCTTTTGAACTCAGGATTCGGTTAATTACCACCGTTTCGGCGGCCTGGTCAAGTGGAGATTTGGACAAAACCAACAAAGCATTCATCACTACCAATGGTTCCGCATCATTCAGCAGATTATTTTCGAGAATCATCTTCACCGAACTGACTGAAAAGTCCATTGCTTTTACCGCATTATTCCGCACATCTGCTCCCGGGTTTTTCAATGCCTGATTAATTATTTCGTCCGTCAAAGCACCCAGTCCTTTTAATGTCCACAAGGCATGAACAGCAGCTGGTCTGATTCCAATTTTATCAGCAGGTGTAGTATTTAGAAGATTAACTAATTGCGGAACTACATCCTTATTCCCACGCTCCACCAGCAATCGCTGAGACTGCATTCTCCAGAACATGTTGTCGTTTTCGAGAGCTTTCAATAAAACATCCGGATGATAAACGGAGAGACTCAGTGGCGTATATTCCGGAGCTTCTTTGGACGAAACCCGGTAAATCCTGCCATGTGTATAATCCCGCAAATCGGTGTCATAAGCATTTCCGGTCCCGTTTTCAAATCCCATCGGAGTTGGGTTATGTTGAATGATAAAACTGTACCAATCCGCCACCCAAACGGCACCATCTGGTCCGGTTTCGGAGAAAACAGGTGAAAACCATTCGTCGGCACCAGCCATCAGGTTAAAGCTTTCTTTGTCGCTGTAATCCGTACCGTTTTTCACCATATGATTTTGGTGAAGAATATGACCTGTTGGCTCAGAAACGAAGGCAATTTTATTCCAATACTTTTCCGGAAAAGCCCTCGCCGTATAAAAATTATGGCCTGATGCCGCTGTAAATCCACCAAATACATCCACCTGACGTACTTTTTCGGTGATGGGTTTCATATCTCTGTGTGTATCTGTACTGCGGCTTCCATTATCCACCCGATTGGTAGAATTATAAAAAGAATGTGGAATAGCCATGTACCAACCGTGGGAGTTATTGGCCGTGGAACCAAAAACTTCGTTGGTTTCATTAAAAGCCATTCCCCAGGTATTATTTGAAGTGGTAGTCATCCACTCCATTTTACTTCCGTCTGGTTTAAAACGAAACAAGGCCTGACCAAAATTCAGGGAATCTGTTTCCGGAAATTTTCCTTTAAAACCGGAATAACCCACACATCCCCAAATCCAGTTGTCGAAGCCATAGTGCAAATTAGATGGCCCTGCATGGGTATCGCGGGTGCCAAAACCAGTAAATAGCGTTTTTCTCAGATCCGCCTTATCGTCGCCGTCGGTATCTTTAAAAAAGAGCATATCGGGTGCCTGTGAAACTATCAGGCCCCCATTTCCAAAAACCATTCCCGTTGGAATTGAAAGACCTTCGGCAAAACGGGTAAATTTATCTGCTTTTCCATCGGCATTGGTATCTTCACATAATAAAATATAATCACTGCCACCTTCCGGCTTTCTTTCGTTGGGATAATCTTTGGTAATGAGCACGTAAAGACGACCTTTCTCATCCCAGGTAAGTGCAATGGGGTGCATTACATCCGGCTCTGAAGCAAATAATTCCAGATTGAATTCCACCGGTATCTGAATGTGTTTCATGGATTCTTCGGGCGAAAGCGGCTTTTGTTGAAGTTGAACACCGGATCTTTTTTCGTAGTTGGGAAGTTTTGCCTCGTGGTAACGGAAAGGCTCGGGATTGCGGGCATCGAAAGCTGCTTTTGCTTCCTCATTTACAACCCATTTGATGGCATTAAAAATCAAATCCTGAAATCCGGTTTTACTCCAGGTGCGTTCGTCGTGGCCATAGGCGGTATAAAATATTTTGCCTTTTCCGTAAGTACGTGTCCAGGTATAAGGTTCTGTTTTATCACCCGGTTTATCGCTTGCCTGATCGGCCTTTATTTCACGGGTTTCTAAAACGTTATTATCGGGCTCCAGATGATTATGTAAATAAGTCTCATCATATGCAGTGAAAGGAGAAAGACCCTGCATTATGGGATGACCCGGCTGCACTATATCTGCCCTTACACTGTCCATTTTATGCCGCCAAAACTGCCCACCCACTAATTTTACATAATCTGGTGAATTGCGGAAACAATACGAAGCACAGTGAATGGGCAAAAATCCTTTTCCGGAAGCTACGAAATCCAATAAAGCCTTTTCTGCCGCCGCCGGAATCAAATCCCAGTTGGCGTAAATCATCAGGGCATCGTATTTATTCAGGTTGGTTGGATTGATATCATCCAAATTGTCGGTATAGGTAACATTAATACCTTTTGGCCCAAGAGCGGCCATGAGTTCGGGTACTCTTTCGATCGGTTTGTGGTGACCGTTATCGCCAAGAAATAATATTTCCAATCGACGGGATTGCTGAGCGGAAATCTGGTGAAATACCAGTACGAACAAAAGGCATAAGAAATTCTTCATTAAAGCAAGGGTTGAATGTTGATTTTAAAACAGGCATTAAATCTAACAAAAAAACTTTAGAAAGATGAGTAAGGACAAAAGTGTTTAATCGACACTATTATTTTTGTCCAAAAATAGGCGAAAAATATTGGCCAATTTTTACGCCAGAAACCTGAAATAATTTGAGGCTGAAATGTAAGTATTTAGGCCAATCGATTTACTTAATCTGATGAATATCAATCATCTGATTTCATTTGTTCTCGGAGCAATTTGACCTCGGCAGGTACAATTTCGGTTGACTTATTATTAAAATTTTGCCTTACATAGGATAAAACAGCAGCAATATCTCTGTTGGATAAAAAACTATGACTTGGCATCATGCCATTGTATTTCCTTCCTTTTACGGTAATCTCCTCATTGAGCCCATTGAGTAGAATATTTATCAACCGCGTTTTATCGCCGGATACATATTCAGAGTTTTCGATGGGGGGATACCTTTGACCGTCTCCTTTGCCGTTTTTAGAATGACAGGCTACGCAATAGGTTGTATAAATTCGTTCTCCGTCTGTCATTGCACCCGATTTAAGTTTATCTTTCTTCTCATCCGGATTGCGAATGTGGGAACTTTGTTTTCTTTTCTCCATTTTGGCCAAATCTTTCTTGCCAAAATCTTCCTTATTTCCCTGGTATTTTATTTTCCAGATTTTACCTTTTTGCGAATCGCTGATATACAAGGAGCCATCCGGACCCTGTGCCAATCCCATAGGTCTGTATTTGGCATCCATAGTATTCACAATCGCATCAGAACCGGAAAAACCATCGGCAAAGACTTCCCATTCCTGAGAAAACTCCCCATTTACATAAGGAACAAAAGCCACAAAATATCCGGCTTGCGAATAGGGTGAACGTATTGTGGAACCATGGAAAGCTATAAAAGCTCCATTTTTGTAATGTTCCGGAAATTGATCTCCTGTATAAAATAAAATATCGTTTGGAGCCCAATGCCCAGGAAATCCAATAATAGGTTGCTCGTATTTATCTCCGTTTCCGGCTTTTATGCCATCACCACCGTATTCCGGATTCAAGAGTTTTTTCTTTTGAAACGGATCGTAATAATAGTAAGGCCAGCCGGCATCTGTTCCTTCTTTTACCCGTAAAAATTCTTCTCCGGGCAATACAGCACTTTGCCATTTGGTAAACAGATCGGGCCAGGTGCGGTGGAGATCGTCGCGACCATGCTGCACCACATACAATTGTTTATCCACCGGATTCCAGTTGATAGCTACAGCACTACGAATACCCGTGGCGAAATGTTTCCCGTTTTTGATGGTTTGATTGGGAATATTGGGGTCGAAAACCCAGACACCGGCATGCTCGGCCAGTTGCGGGCAAGGGTTTTGCCCCGGCTCTCCTGGCACCCTGTCTTTTATTTGACACACATCGCCAGGCGAGCCATAGGGCACGTACATCATTCCCTTATCGTCAAAAGTTAAAGGTTTTGCTGTATGATTATAACCTTGTGGATCGTGTTTAAAATCATCGGTAAGAATAAGTTCCACATTTTTATCGGGAAGTAATTGCCCCGGAATTAGCTTACACCGGAATATCTGACCCGAAGAGCTGTAATACAAATATCCCTTATGAATTCGCATGGCCGTACCGTAATTAGACGGATCTTCATAAACACTGAAATACTCGATTATATCGGCTTTTCCATCTCCATCGGTATCCCGCATGGCTACATTACTTCCTTTTTTATAAGAGGCTCTCAGCTTGACATAAATGTCACCATTGGAATTTACAGCCAAATGCCTTGCCGAGCCAATACTGTCGGCTACAACTATACCTTCGAAATTACCTGGAAGCATCAATCCACCGTTTTTCTCCGGCGAAACGGTGATTGGTGCATTTGTAAACTGAACAAAAAAAGGGAGAGCCGCGAGAAAAAGTACTCTTCTGTAATTTAGCTTCATTATTATTATATAAAAGAAACGGAAGAATTAGAAACTTTCCAGCTTATCAAACTGCTTTTTGAAACTCCTCTTTTAATCGCTGAGCCACTTTGGTTTCTTCTCCTGCTTGCATCATCCAGGTGGTCATACTGATATGGCTTTCTCCATTATTCACAATTTCAATGGAGGGATTACCTTTTCTCAGATTTTCCTGCAATTGTTTAGAGCTGATTTTTACTTTGGCCTGATCCCATTCCACATGAAGTGTTGGGGTTATATTTCCCAGTTTGGGAACCCTAGTTTCGGTGGTAAGACCGGGAAATGAATTAATTGCCTTAGAAATAGTAGCAACACGCCCTTCCCACATTTTCCAGTCGGCAGCATGATCGTGCTTCACATAATGATCTAATGCCACGTACATACCTATTATTTCTTCTTTGTTGACTTTCATTCCGCGACCTATGGTAGAGCCTCTGGGCGGCATAGATAAGCGGGCCGCGTCAATCAGGTTTTTCTTACCCATCAGCAGTCCTGCACTTTGGGGGCCACGCATGGCTTTCCCTCCGGAAATACAAACCAGATCAAAACCCATGTCATTAAATTTCCACAAATTAGATACCGGAGGTACATCGGCAGCGATATCGATCATGGTTGGAATGTTGTGTTTTTTACCCAAAGCCACCCATTCTTCATGCGTTATTTTTCCCTGATCCGATTGTATATTTAAAAACCAAAGCAGTGCTGTTTTATCATTGATTGCCTTTTCTACCTCATCAATGGTTTCCACAAAAACCATTTTGCAACCCGTGTTGGTAAGTGCCTGCGAATAGCCCACATTATGTCCTTTTTGAACAATAACTTCGGATTTCATACCGGTACCTTCCAGGTGAGGAATTTGAGCCACTTTTTTGGTATCCATCCCCGAAAGTACTCCTGCAAGTCCCAATGTCATGGCCGAAAAACATCCTGCTGTTACCACGGCAGATTCTGATTTCACAATTGCCGCGATTTTTTCACCCACTTTATCCTGAAGGTCATCTAACAGGCAAAATTCTTTGGAAGTACTACGAATGGCTTCCACCACCTCCTCTTGCATCAGCGAACCGGTCATAAAAGTATAGGTACCCGCTGCATTGATGAAGGTTCTTACGCCCAACTCCTCAAACAGGTTTCTTTTGGCTACAAGCTCTTTTTCCTTTTCCGAAATATCAATTCCTCCTACTGCTACTCCAGCTAGGGGCAGTACACCCAAATTTTTAAGTAAATCTCTCCTTTGCATAATTGGTATAATTAAATGTATGCGATACAATCCATTTCCACTAAAGAATCACCCGGCACACCGCCTTTGGCCACAGCAACTGTGGTCCTCACCGGAGGTTTTTTGCCAAATCTCCCTTTATAAACCTCATTCATGCCTTTGTAATCGGCGATATCATTCAGGAAAACAGAAACTTTTAAAACCTTTTCCATCGACGAACCCGCTTTGATCAGCTCTTTCTCCAGTTCTTTCAGCACGTGGTCGGTATGCGACTTAATATCTCCATCGAAATGAGCTCCTTTTCCGGCGATAAAAACCATTTTACCTAATTTAGTGGCACCCGAAAACAGCGGAATATCCTGATCCGTTTCTACATTAAATACTTCTTTTTCTTCCTGAGGCTCTGCATTGGCAGCATAGCTTATTCCTGTTACAGCTAAAAAAGAACCTAAAATTTTCTTTAGAAGGGGTCTGCGATTTTCTTTCATTTTGTTTCGATTAAATATAGTTATTACTGATTTTTATTTTTTGTAAATTGGATTGGCGATTCCATTCAAATCGTATACAATCCGGCCACCTTTGATGGTCATTTCACATTCAAATTTTTGCTTGCCATTCACCTTAAAGCCGGTTTTGTCATAAAATCCAAAATTACCTTCCCTTAAATTGAGAATGGCAATATCGGCAATGGCACCCACACTTAATTGCCCCAGTTCTTCCCGCTGAATTACCTGAGCGGGTTTCCAGGTAGAAGCTTCTATCACAGCGGGCAATTTCATGCCCATTTGCAAAAATTTCGACATCACACTAAGCATATCTTTCATGCTGCCATTCATACTACCAGTATGGAGATCGGTACTGATGGTATTGGGGAAAAGGCCTTGCTGCAAAGCTGGTATCGCCTGAGAATAATTAAAACTGGCTCCACCGTAGCCCACATCGAAAATTATGCCCCGCTTTTGGGCATCGAATACAAAGGGTTTCACTTTTTTGGTGACATCATCCACTATAAATTCACGTACTTTATTTTCGCCGCTTTCATTAGGACGTAGATCGGTATAGGCATGGGTAAAAATATCACCGGGTCTTAAGTGATCAAAGAATAATTCGCGGATAGATTTTGGTGGATTATTCCCTCCAAAATCTATCATTACCGGAATATTAGCTTCCGTACCAGCTTTTACCGCTTCATCCACGGGCCTCCATTCGGGACCGTTATAATGAGCAACCTTTAGACCAACGACATAATCCTTGTATTTTTTCGCCACCATAGCTGTCATTCTGGCATCCATATCCCCCAGGTTTTGCTCATGCACACCACCTACCATGCCTTCGCCCACAATATTCATAAAAGATAAAACCCGCGTTTGTGAATTATCAATGATGTTTTTCTTAAAAGTGGGGAAAGATTTCCAGCCGGCACCGCCTGCATCTACCAGGGTGGTAACACCTACCCGGAAACTAAAACCATCCGGCATAACGGCAGTAAGCCCATTACTCAGATAGTGATCTGGCTCGGTGCCAAAAAACACGTGAGCATGTATGTCGATCAAGCCCGGTGTAACCAAAAAACCGGTGGCGTCGACCACCTGTGAGGCTTTGGCATCGATCGATTTGGCGATGCGTGCAATTTTTCCATCTTTGATGGCGATATCCTGCACACCATCAATACCATTTTTGGCATCAATTACACGGCCATTTCTAATGACGATGTCATAATCCTGAGCAGTTACATAACCGGTAAATAGACATACATAAAGACAGATAGAAAGAAATATCAGGGCTTTTGCCCAGCTTTTACTGAGGTTGAAACTCTTCATAAGTGGTACTTATTAAGACTAAATTAAAATTTCATTAGGGTTGAAAAACGGGCTAATATATTAACCGAAAGTAATTTAAGAAAAACTATTAAAATAAAAGAAAAACTAAGGGAAGATTTTTAAAATATTTTATTAATTCCTTTTTAATGCACAATATCTACCTAAAATTGAAAAAAATCAGGTACATCGATCGACATACCTGATTCATTTAAACCTAATATATTCTGAGCTTCAAAAATCCGGAACACGAATAATTTCCCCTCCACGCATCGCCGATTCGTGAGCCAGAATACCAACGGAGGTCCAATTCGCACTTTGTGCAGCATTGGGAAAAGGATCGCGGTCCTCAACCAATGCCATCAGAAACTCGTGTGCCAAATGCGGATGCGAGCCTCCGTGGCCACCTCCCTGAGCAAAACTTAAGTGGGTGTTTTCATCGGAATCATAAACCCCTTTGCCGGTGAAAGACTGAATTTCTTTAGGTAATAAATGAGCATAATCTGGTGTTTCCACTTTTTCCGGTATTTCCGGCTCCGGTTTTTTGGCGGTATGAATTACATTGGGTTCGCCTTCGATAAGTGCCCACTCAAATGATTTTTTTGAACCGTACACTTCAAAGCTCTCGCGGTACTGGCGTGCCACATCAAAAAGTGAGCGGTACACATACGCACTCAAATCGCTGTCTTTGAATTTAATATGTGCCGACTCCACCGCGAAAGGCGAGTTGTGAATTTTTATCAGATCTTCCGAAATAGTACCCGAGCCAAAGCAGGAAACGTATTCCGCATCCAATTTCAACAATCCGGCAACGGGACCTACACAATGGGTTGCA
>JAHEBN010000224.1 GCA_024645245.1 Jiulongibacter sp.
CAGATTCATTCTCTTTTGAAATGTGTGCCCGTATCGGTTTCCGTGAGGCTGCGAAACAAGCGGGTCCTAAATTGCTTGAACCAATCATGGCTGTTGAAATTTTGACACCTGATGAATATACCGGCCCTATTACCGGTGATATGAACCGTAGAAGAGGTGTTATGAAAGGAATGGACACCAGAGCTGGTTCGCAGGTTATTAAAGCTGATGTTCCTCTTTCTGAGCTATTTGGATATGTTACGGACTTAAGAACAATTTCTTCAGGTCGTGCAACTGCCAACTTAACTTTCTCACATTATGATTTTGTGCCAACAAACATTGCAGAGGAAGTAATCAAGAAAGAAAGATCATAAGATTATAAGTTTTAGCTATAGTAAAAAAGGCTGCTTTTCAATGAAAGGCAGCCTTTTTGTTACTTTTTGAAAAGAATTTTAAGCTTTTAATTCAGCTAATCTTTCATCCAGAGAGGTAAACAGCATGTTTTCTTCACTAATTTCATCAATCGATTGCATGTTAATTTGGTATCTTTGAAAAGCTGGTATTTTGTGGATATCTCCGGAGGTATTCTTATTTTCTGAATAATCTATTGAAAGCTGTTCCATCAAAATCTCTTTTTCAAACATAGGGTATTTAGACTTTATTTTTTCAGGGTCCATGTCTTTAATCACATTCTTCTTCTTTAAAAATGAATCATCTTTGGTACTTTTGTCTTTCCACCATTCTTTTTCTTCTACTTCTTCACTTATTCCGGTTTCGGTTATTCCTGCAGCCACAATAGTTACTCTAAGTTTATCACCTAAAGTATTATCAATTGTATATCCGTGCTTTACAATTTTCGCCTTTGACTTAATCTGAGTTTCGATAAAACGCATTATCATGGTTTGATCTTTCAGTTTAATTTCATACTCTGGTAATTCATCGGAGTGAGAAATAGAGACCAAAAGCCTTTTGGAGCCTTTAATATTATTATTATGTAATAAAGGTGACTTTAATGCATTCTCAACAGCTTCCTGAGCACGATTCGGCCCACTGGCTTCTGCTGAACCCATAACAGCTTGTCCTGCGTTTTTGAGCACTGTTTTTACATCTGCAAAGTCCAGATTGATGATACCGGGTTTGGTAATTAATTCGGCAATACTTTTCACACCATTAGCCAAAATCTGATCGGCATTTTCAAAAGCTTTCTGAACAGTGAGGTCTTCAAAAAACTCTTCGAGTCTTTGATTTTTTACTATTAATACGGTGTCGCAATATTGTTTCATTTTTTCGATACCTTCAAGAGCCTGCTCAATTTTCTCAGTGCCTTCCCAGGTAAATGGATCGGTTACCACTCCTATTGTAAGCATATCGTGCTCTTGTGCAATTCTGGCTATTACCGGTGCAGCTCCTGTACCGGTGCCTCCTCCCATTCCGGCTGTAATAAAAACCATCTCGGTAGGGCGTTCGAATAATTTGGTGATGGCTTCTTCACTTTCTAACGCAGCCTGTTCGCCAACCTCGGGTTTGGCTCCGGCACCAAGGCCTTTGGTGAGCTCAATTCCCAATTGAATTCTGTTAATATCATCAGGAAGTCTTTTTAGCACTTGTAGGTCGGTGTTGCATGCTACTACATCCACATCGTGAATACCAAGTTTATGCATATGTCTTACCGCATTGCACCCTGCACCTCCAACGCCAATAACTTTGATTATTTTTGGCATTTCACTATCGAATTGCAGGTCATATTTTTGATCGTAAATCATTTTATTAGCACGTTAAGGTTTTTAATCATGAATTGTATTTTTGACCCAGATTGTCATCTCTGAATAATTTAATCAAGGAAGAAACAAATCCATCTTTTTTACCATCAGGATCAAGTATAGCTTCCTTCAAATTGTTTCTTATAGACAAATTGGAAACCCGGCTATCGTATCGCTCTAATGAACTTAGCATTAGGCCAATGGCTGTGCTGTATTTAGGATGGGCAAGTTGCAATTTTCCCACAGCATCAATGTTTCGGGTAGAAATTCCCAAACGAATGGTTCGGCATCCAAACTTTTCGGCAATATATTTTTGTAAGAAAGGCAGTTTAGATGAGCCTCCTGTTAAAATAATTCCACTTGTTGGATTTGTTTTTATATTCGCCTTTTGAAGATCGGCGTAGATAATTTCGATAATTTCTTTCAAACGCCATTCTATCGCCAGTGCCACATTTTTTTCTAAAAGTCTTATATTTTCCAGATCTTTACGTTTAAATGTAAGAACTTCATTAATTTCTATTTCAGATGAAAGTCTATTGCAACAAGCTACTTTTACATTTTCGGCTTCATGATCTCTTAAATTAAATCCATTAGCTATATCTTTTGTAAGGATATTTCCTGCTAAAGGGATTACTGAAAAATACCGCAATGCTTTTTTCTCATAAACACATACTTCAGTTAGTTCGGCACCCATATTTATAATAATAACCCCATGCTCCTTGTCGTCGTCGGAAAGTAAAGACATGGCATCGGCAATTGGCGAAAAAAGGATACTGTTTATTTCTATTTCCTGTTCTTTTTTGCCATTTGATTGTACTTGCTTAATTTTTTTCAAGTTATTGCGGTAATCGTATAGTTTTGCAGAAGATATGCATATACTATGAAAGTCAGAAGCCAGTTTATTACCAGTATTCCCGGATAATTTTCTTTGAACCTGAAAATCGTCCAGGTAAAAATCCGTAGGCAACAAATGAAGCATAGTACTTTTCTCTGTAGGTTGGTTTTTGACCTCGACCTGCATCAGAAAATTATCCAGAATGTCATCGTTAATGGTGAATTTGTTGCCCTGGTTGGTAAAAACCTCTTTAAATTTTTTAACAGAAATATCAGGTTGACTTAAATTCACGTTTATTGCATGAATATCCATTTTGTTTTTTTCACCAATCTGCTTCAAGACCGAGCTTACTGATTTGGCAACATTATCTCCATTTCTGAATGCACCATTTACAAGCGTATCATAATCCTTATCGTATGTTGCTTCAGCATAATCGAGGATAGAAATACCGCTATTGTCTAATGAGCCTATTACGGCACAGACTTTGGAGTGGCCGATATCGACACCAATGGAATACTTTTTTTCTTTCATTTTGTTGTTCGTTTTTGAAGTATAAGATTCATTTTATTCGCACACAATTTGATTGGCAAAGCTTACATTTACTTTGCTGAATTTATTCCATTGATCGGTAGCCATTATCTGACGGTAAAAAATATCCAACTTTTTAAGTTTGTTTTCCTGATTTTCTGCAGTTCCAAATTCAATAACCTGCTCTCCCATCAAAGTTATCATCTTAATATTGCCAGTGATATCAATATCCAATTGAGTAATTTGACTATTCCAAAATTCATCATTCCGCAAGGTTTTAATCAATTTCAAAAGTTCTGAAGTTTTCTCATCGGATAGGTTTTTGATTCTGGCAAAATAGGAGCCTGAAAGCAATAATACTCTTTCGCTGTGGTATTTAGATAGTGGGAAAAGTACCCCATTTTTATCCATGTATTTATCTTTTGAACCGGATTCGCCTAAAATCCGGGCAAAAGGCACAAATGGTTTTACTTTAAGTATTATATTCCCCTGTAAATCACCAAATGCTTCACATTCTTGTACTTGTTTTATTTCCAATACGCGTTTTTCTAATTCAGTCAAGTCAATTTTTGATAAAAGTTTACCCTCAAGTGGCTTACTGCCAATTTGAGTTACGTATTTTTCGATATCATCTGGGGTGATAAAAAACTGATCATTTTGATCATTAAGTTCCACTTTTAGGCTGATGCACCTTTTCGATTTTTGTTCGCTGTTTTCAAAAGCGATCAGAAAAATGAGAGACATTGCCATTATACCTCCAAGAGCCCATTCCGATATTTTTTTAAGTTTTGCGTTCATGATTTTTGGTAGTTACAGGTTTAGTATAAATTCATTTGGTGTTTCATTTAATTTGAATCTGTCGGATGGCATGGTATTTCCATCGTTTTCACAGTAGTTTTTCAGGAGTTTAACATCCTGATTCCATACATTTCCATCCCAAAATTCAAGACCCTTATGGTCACGAATTTTGTACAAGGCTGCTGGTTTATAGGCAGTGCCCAGATAGACATGCTTCAGGCCATTTTCTTTTGCCCAACTTATTGTTTTCCACATTATCCATTTTCCCAGAGAATGTGTTTTCATAAAGTTTGTTTCAAAAAAAGCGAACCAATAATGAAGCATATCGGCATTTAAGGCTGCCAAAACATATCCCATGGTATGTTCGGCATTCGAGAATTTTAAAAGGTGTGTGGCTAAAGGACGGGAAAGTATGTATTTCCAGCGATCAATTGTCATGTTATCTTCGCCGATACGTTCATTAATGTATTTTGTACAAAATTTTATAAATTCTTCCGAACTGAGGTCGAAGTTTTCTTTTTCAATTATTTCCAATTTTATTTCTAAAGGCTCAATCTGGCGATTTACCCTTCTGTTTTCACTGGTATCTTCAAACCTGCTCAAATCCACACGCAGGCTACGAGCCATGTAAAAAACCTCGTCTTTTATTTCCGTATTTGCCGAGTAAGGTAGGAATCCTTTTTCATAAATAGGACCAATAGCCTCGTTGCCCTCTCTTAGTGCATAATTTGCATAAGCGAATGTGTACGATTTATAATCCACGTTATGTTCAGAAAAGAAAACCTTCATTCTTCAAATATTAATTTCTTAATTTCTTCTACAATCTCTTTTGCGGCATTTGGTTTGGCTAGTTTTTTTATATTCTTTCTTAGCTCTGTCTGCAAAACTTCGTTTTTGCTAAGTTCTATGGCTAGCGTAATCAGCTCCTTTCCTGCATTTTTATCTTCTACAAATAATGCCGCTTTTTCATTTACAAGACTCATGGCATTTTTGGTTTGGTGATCTTCGGCAGCATTTGGAAAAGGAACCAATATGGCGGGTTTTGCTGCCAGGCAAAGCTCCGAAACCGAAAGTGCCCCGGCACGGGAAATTACGAGATCTGCTGCTGCATAAGCTTTGTCCATTTCATAAATAAAGTCGGAAACATATATTTTGGAATTTTCGATAGTAGCTACTGCTTTTTTAGCTTTTTCAAAAAATCCTTTTCCGGTTTGCCAGATGATATTCAGCCCGGATTTGTCCAATTTATCCAGATCACTTGCAACGGCATTATTTATACTTAGTGCACCCTGGCTGCCACCAATAATCAGAAGTGCCCTGGCATTCTTTTCCAAACCGAAATGCTTAAGAGCCTCGATTTTGTTGATTTTGATATCTGCAATATCACCTCTTACCGGATTTCCTGTAAATACCAGCTTTTCAGCCGGGAAAAAAGCGTTCATTCCCGGATAGGCAACACATATTTTTTTTGCTTTTTTGGCTAGCCATTTATTTGTAATTCCGGCATATGAATTTTGTTCTTGAAGTAGAGTTCTTACACCCAAGAAATTGGCTGCTAATAAAGTAGGACCGCTTGCGTATCCACCTACACCAATAGCAATATCAGGTTTGAAATTTTTAACTGTTAATATAGCTTTTCTTAAGCTTTTAATAAGTTTAAAAGGAAAGCTAAGATTTGCTAATAGGTTACTCCGGTTAATTCCTGCGATTTCCAGTCCA
>JAHEBN010000225.1 GCA_024645245.1 Jiulongibacter sp.
GACAGCACCAATCGATTCCGCCGTATTTATTAATCAATGCTGCACTTTGGCAGTTACCTATAATTCCGTAATCAAGATTTGTCATATTGTTCAAATAAATAAGATTTCATGAGTAAAACAATAATTGTTTCGAATAGACTTCCACTTTCTTTAAATATTAATAACGAAAATATAGAAGTTACACCTAGTGTGGGCGGATTGGCCACCGGCTTAAAATCTGTGCATCACGATGGAAACGGGATTTGGATAGGGTGGAGCGGTCTCACCGAAAACGAAGTTAGTGATAATCTGGCTCCCCAAGTAGAAAAAGAACTTAAGAAACAAAAGTGTTCATCGGTATCATTAACCGAAAAAGAAGTGGATGGCTTTTATTACGGTTTTAGTAATCGTACACTATGGCCTTTATTTCATTACTTTTCTGAATTCACTGAGTTTCATCAGGATCAATGGGAAACCTATATTTCGGTAAATCAAAAATTTGCCGATTTAGTAATTGAAAACCTGGAAGATGGTGATCAGGTTTGGGTGCACGATTATCAATTGCTTTTGGTGCCTCAAATGATTCGCGAGCAAAAACCGGATGTTAAAATTGGTTTTTTCCTGCATATACCCTTTCCGTCGTACGAAGTTTTTCGCACCTTACCCTGGAGGGAGCAGATTTTGAATGGCATGATGGGGGCTGATTTGATTGGTTTTCATACCTACGACTATGTGCGGCATTTTATGAGTTCGGTTCAGCGTTTATTGAACTGCGAAATGAATTTCAATCAGATTCAATACGAAACCCGGAATGTAAAGGTAGATTCTTTTCCGATGGGCATTGATTTTGAAAAATTTCATCATGCTGCACAGAAACACAATACCAGTAAAACGAAATCGGAGATTCAGCTTTCCTTAGAGAAACACCGGCTTATAAAAGGGGATACCAAGCTAATTTTAAGTATCGACAGGCTTGATTACACCAAAGGAATAGCCAAACGGCTTTTGGCATTTGAATATTTTCTTGAAAAATTTCCGGAATATCAGGAAAAAGTAAGGTTGGTTATGCTGGCTGTGCCCAGCAGAGCTAATGTACCTCAATACCAGGATCTGAAAAACGAAATTGATCAATTGGTAGGGCGTATCAACGGGAAATTCTCCACAGTAAACTGGACGCCGGTTTGGTATTTCTATCGGTCCATGCCTTTCGAAAACCTGATTGATTTATATTGTTCCTGCGAAATTGCCCTGTTAACCCCTGTACGGGATGGAATGAATCTGGTGGCAAAAGAATACATTGCATGCCGAACAGACCATACAGGAGTATTGATACTAAGTGAAATGGCCGGTGCCTCCATTGAATTAAATGAAGCATTGATCATCAATCCGAACAATTTTGAGCAAGTTGCCAACAGCATAAAACAAGCACTGGAAATGCCTGATGCAGAGCAAAAATCAAGGAATAAAGTCATGCAAGACCGTATTGCCAGGTACAATGTGGAGCGATGGGCAACTGAGTTTATGCAGAATCTGACAGATGTTTTGGCGGTGAAACCTACCAATAGAGCCTTGAAATTCAATAAAACGATTGAAAATCAACTCCTGGAAGATTTCAGTTCGAAAACCAAAAGGCTTTTGTTTCTGGATTATGACGGCACTTTGTCGCCTTTTACCAAAAAACCGGAAGATGCCATACCTACGCCTGAACTTTTTGAAGTTTTGGCGGAGCTACATGCGAACCCTAAAAATCAACTGGTGCTGATAACTGGCCGAGATAAAAACACTTTTGATAGCTGGTTTGGTGATCAACCTTATTCATTAATTACCGAGCATGGCCTGTGGTTAAAAAGTCCCGATCAAAGTGATTGGAAGCTTTTGGAACAAGTAAATAACAGTTGGTTTGAAGTGATTTACCCGATCATGATGCGTTTTACAGACAATACGCCTGGTTCGAAGATCGAAATAAAAAACTACTCACTTGCCTGGCATTACCGCAATGTGGATCCCGAATACGGAGCAAACAGAGCGATCGAGCTCAAGGCGACCATACAGCCTATAATTGCGAATCACAATATTGAAATTATGGAAGGCGATAAAGTATTGGAAATAAAGGCTTCCGGAGTAAATAAAGGAAAGGCGGCTTCCCGATTTGCCCTGGACTTTGGGCCGGATTATATACTGGCTATGGGTGACGACTGGACAGACGAACACATGTTTACCGATTTGCCGGATGATACCGTTTCCATCAAAGTGGGTAATAAAATTACCGAAGCCAAATATCGGATAAAGGATACTTCGCATGTCTTGGACTTTCTTCGTAAACTTGCGGAAAATTGATGATTCTAAATTGTTTTCTAATTAATTATTTGATTAGCGTTGTTTAATTGCAATTTGCTATAAACCAGTTTATTAATTCATTTAATTCGCCAAATGGAGCTCAGAAAAGTAGAAATTATCCGATATGTGACTCCGCTACGGGAAGGTGGCTCTTTGCCTGCAATTACCGAAGCCGATGATGGTTTTCTATACGTTTTAAAATTTCGGGGAGCCGGCCAGGGGCCAAAGGCCTTAATCGCCGAATTGATAGGAGGGGAGCTTGCCCGTAAGGCGGGTTTGCCTGTACCTGAACTGGTTTTTGCCAATCTGGATGCCTCATTTGGGCGTACCGAACCCGACGAAGAAATTCAGGATTTACTCAAAGCCAGCGTTGGCCTGAATCTGGGCCTCCATTATCTAAGTGGTGCTATAACCTTTGATCCGGCTGTAGATCGCATAGATCCGCTTCTCGCCTCAAAAATCGTGTGGTTGGATGCATTTCTTACCAATATGGACCGAACCGCACGGAACACCAACATGTTATTTTGGAAAAAAGAGCTGTGGTTGATAGACCACGGAGCGGCCCTGTATTTTCACCATACCTGGACCAACTGGAAAGAGCAGGCCATAAAGCCATTTGTACAAATAAAAGATCATGTTTTGTTACCCGTCGCGAGCGAATTAGACGCGGCAGATCAGGAAATGAAAAGCCTGATAAACCCTGAATTACTTAGTGAAATAGTAGAATTAATTCCCGAAAGCTGGCTTTTGGCTCATGGTGAAGAAAAAGAAACTGCCGAAATAAGACGAATTTATAAGGAATTTCTACTCACCCGATTGTCTCATTCTGAAACATTTTTAAACGAAGCTAAAAATGCAAGAGAGACAAGTATTTGAGTATGCCTTGATCCGATTAATGCCCCGGGTAGAGCGTGGGGAATTCATTAATATGGGCTTGGTTATTTTTTGCAAAAGCACAGCCTTTTTGAAAACACGCTTTATGATCGACGAAACCCGAATTAATGCCCTTTTCCCGGAAATTGATATTTCCGATGTCAAATCACATCTGGAGGCTTTCGAGAGCATAGCAGCCGGAGAGAATTGCGGAAGCCCGATTGCCAATCTTGACCCTGCATCTCGCTTTAGGTGGCTTACGGCCAAAAGAAGTACCATTATTCAGGCTTCGGAGGTGCATCCGGGGCTTAGTGATGATTTGGATAAGAGTTTGGAAAGCTTATTTAGCAAATTGCTTGCTTAAAGTTTAATAATTGAGGTGCAAAGTGATTTTAGAAGGCTAAATTTCCATTAAGCCAGGATTCGGAGGTCTAAAAATTTCCGGTTTTTCCATTAAAACCTTACTCGTAAATCACCTTCACATCTTTAAACATAAAGGTATTGTCACTGATTCGCAAAGGCTTCCCGCTGGCGGTGCTTACATTTCGGAGAATGACTTCCCTGGTTTTTATATATGGAAATTCCTCCTTATAAGAATCATCCGTCATTTGTGGGTTAAAATTTGCGAAAATTGCCGGTCCCTTATAGTCGGCAATAGTATTGGAATCGTCAATTTCAAGATTTTCAATCCTAATTTTTTCCGGCATATAGCACACGTAGCCAAAATCATGTTTACTGGAATTCGCACCGCCTATCAGGCTCGCACTAGTAGGCCGGCCTCCGGAAGGTACGAATTTACAATTGCGAATTATAAATTCTCCTTGCCAGGTACTGCCGTAGTCGGAGCGAAGGTTTATCAGGCTGGGGCCGCGAATGGTGGAGTTTTCAACAAGGAAGGTTCCGCTGCCAATTGCATTGATTCCCATATGTCCGAGCGTGGAGTTTCGGATTGTGGCATTGGCTACGCCCATGTGAGCATCAAACCGCGACAGGGTACACTGGTCGTAAAGTAGATTTTTGCAGTAATTAGAACCCAAAATTCCCCAATAGGTGCGGTCATTGATGTCGTTTGTCTGGCTGCAGTTCACAAAAGAAACATTTAAAGCACGACCTGCCAAAATATCGTAAGTACCCATCGATACGGGTTTGCCAGCCGAGCCAATGGTAACATAGGTTTTATGGCCGGTCAGAACGGTGTTTTTTACCGAAACATAAGCACAGTCGGTGACATTGATAAATCCGCCGTAGGGTGCACCATGCTCACCTTCACCTGTAATACGATGTTCGATTCCGTCAACTACCACATTGGAGCGTTTGATGGTGATGTTTCGGCTGTAATAATTATATTTCGATTCTTCTTTGTTGGCAATGGTGGTAAAATGACCGCCGGTAATGTTTAGGATATCCTCGTCAATGGGTAATGCCTTCATTTCCGTGATTTGATCAAAGTCCCAGATTATGGGTGCATTTTTATCTACGTTGCCGTTTTTATCTGCTACAAATATATCCGTTTGTGATGCACCGTTATTTTGGTTTAATCCAAACCGGATGTAATGTTTCACATTGGAATTGATGGCCGTAATCAGGCAGGTACCGGGCAGCTTCACATCAATCTTTTCCTGATTCCTTTTTAATTTGGACACGGTTTCCAGCTTAAAAGGCATTTTAGTGGAACTCACCTCAAATACGGCGGCCTTGTTGTTCTCAACTTGCGTATCATCAATAATAAAAGATGCTTTTCCGAAATCCGTATGGGTGCGAACGTAAACAGTACGATCTTTTCCACTGATGTAATAAGTGCCCTCGTCTGCTATTTTTACAGCATAAGCCTGTTGGTTGGCATAGGCATGCGTAGCTGCTATGGCGTCTATATCATCGGTTTTGCCATCGCCTTTAGCTCCGAAATCACGGTAGCTTACAAATCCCTTTGTTTTGAACTTAAGGGCGTCTTTAGGCGATACATTAACCAATAATTGCCCATTTATTTCTGTGCCTACTCCGGTTTTATTCTTGTTGGAAGTAATCACTACATTTTCCGCCGGATTTTCATTCTGTGCCTGTGTGGTCAAAAGAATTGTAGTAAGAAAGAATAGTAGGATGTATTTCATGATTAGGGTAAATTTTAAAGAAAATACTGAGCGTTTATTTTTTGAGTATAAAAATTCAAATCGCATTACAAGCTGGTAATATTTAGTCAAAAACGCAAGGGAATTTGAGAAGGCAAGCAGTTTTTATAATTCTCTTGATTATTATAAGTAGTTGAGTTTTCTTGAAAACTCTGGCTAAAAAAAACTCCAAAAACCTTTTTTTCAGATAATTGGAGTTTTACAAGTGGAGCTGCAGGGATTCGAACAATTAGGATGTCGCACCAGAAGTGTGAAATATGCAGATTTG